>JBGUNT010000049.1:0-17445 GCA_045117495.1 Candidatus Limimorpha sp.
CTCCATTCCTACTTCCGAAGAACTGTTCATCAACCTGGCCGACCGGCCTTCTGCCGTAGAGCAACTTTCCCGATACCTTGACGAGGACGAGATAGAACGCTTGCTAAGGGATGAGACGATTGACTTTGAAAATGGAGAAGAGGTGGGGACAGCCTTTGTCTATTATGACAACACAGGCACTTTTGCGGTGGTCGTGCTCAGTCGCAATCCTTTCATCAACGACATCAACAAAGTGCTGCTTTGGGGAATGCTCCTGCTTGTCCTGCTCTCTGCCGGGGTTCTTTATCTCATCAGCCGCCTTTATGCCAATAAAATGCTCGACAGGATCGATCAGGACTACCAGACCGAGAAGATGTTTGTCAACAATGCTTCTCATGAAATCAACAATCCGCTGACAGCCATTCAAGGCGAGTGCGAGGTGGGGCTTATGATGGACCACCAGCCGGCAGAATACCGCGACATCCTTGAACGTATCTCCAAGGAAACCAATCGTATTGTGGTCATCATGCGTGAACTGCTGCAGTATTCCCATGTCCAGAATGGCCGGATTGACGAATCCAGGATGCAGCAGACGAGTCTTTCGTCGGTTGTGCTGCCTGAATGTACGGGTGGCGTGGAAGCCATTGTGCTCCATGATTTCACGATAGAAGCCGATGCGGAATTGCTTCGCATTGCTGTTCATAATCTCATAAGCAATGCCGTGAAATATTCCAATGGCAATCCTGTTACTGTCTCCATACGTCAGCCCGAACTCGTCATTGAGGATAGGGGCATAGGCATCCCCGAATCAGAGTTGCAGGCCATATTCCAGCCGTTCTATCGTGCTTCGAATGCGAAGGCGGTTTCAGGGAAAGGGGTTGGTCTTGCCCTTGCGAAAAGCATCCTCGAACGGTTCGGAGCCAGCATAACGGTCAGATCGCACATTGAAGAGGGCACCGTATTCAGGGTATCATTCTGACGCTTCACCCGGATTTGTAGGTTGGGTTTCTTGTATTAGCGTTCGAGGCGTGCGATAATTCCTTACCTTTGCCGAAAATTTCAGCGATGCCCGAAAACATTGAAAAATTCCTGAACCGCGTGGCCGAAGCCGCCGAAAGAAGCACCCTCGTGAAGATGACGTTGAGCAAGCCCGTGCTGAAGCATGACGAGCTGCGCAACATTTATGTGAAACCGGTGCTCATAAAGGAGAAGCGCCTTTTCGCCTTTACCTATCACTATGAGCGTCGCGACGAGGTGAAGAACTATGATGTCGCGCAGATGCTTGACCTGCTGAAGGAAATGATTCCCGACCGTTTCCTGAATGCCGTGCTGTTTACCGTCGACGAGGATATCACACTGCTTGTATCTTCCAAGGGGAAGGCGACACTCCAAACTAAGAAGGTGCAGGAATGTCGCGAACAAAACTTGGAACACGACAAACAGAAAGTCCGTCTCATCAACCCCGCAAATCCGTGGTGGTATCAGCTCGGTCTGACCACCCGCGAGGGCAAGATTACGGCCGACATGCAGCATAAGTTCAAGCAGATATACAAGTATGCGGAGATTGTGGAGAGCCTTGTCAAGCCGATGAAGTTTGAGGGTACGGTCCACATCGCCGACATGGGGGCAGGGAAGGGATACCTCACCTTTGCCCTCCACGAGCTGCTGACCCAACGCTTGAACCTTGACGTGGACATCAAAGGCGTTGAGATCCGTCCCGACTTGGTGCTGAAAATCAACGAGATCATAAAAGCAGACAACTTGAAAGGGTTGGAGTTTGTGGAGAGCAGCATCGAGGCCTATCATCCCGAAAAATTGGATGTGCTGATTGCGCTTCACGCTTGCAACACGGCCACCGACGATGCCATCGCCTCGGGCATCAAGGCTGGGGCGGAACTGATTGTCTGTGCCCCATGCTGCCACAAGCAAATCCGTCAGGAGATGGAGCGCTCGGGCAAAGTTGATGCCATCACGCGCTACGGCATCTTCCTCGAGCGCCAGGCTGTGATGATTACCGACACCATCCGCGCATTGATCCTGGAGTATTTCGGCTACAAGACCCAAGTGATGGAGTTCATCGAGATGGAACACACACCGAAGAATGTGCTGCTGGTGGGCAGTAAAGTCACGAAAGAGCCTAATAAAACAGAAATCTTGCAGCAGATTGCAGATTTAAAACGGCAGTATGGCATTGAGTCCCACTATCTTGAAACTGCCTTGGGATTAATTCCGTGGAAACGGAACATTTTTTCGGCAAAATAGGCGCCATGTCAAGAAAAATGCGTAATTTCGTGGACTTTTCAAAAGCGACAGAAATCAACAACTAAAAAATAAGAATCATGCAAAACATTGATTGGGCCAATCTTTCATTTGGCTACTACCCAACGAATTACAATGTCCGCTGCTACTATCGCAACGGTCAGTGGGGCGAACTTGAAGTGACCTCCGAAACCAGCATCAACATCCACATGGCTGCCACCTGCCTTCACTATGGCCAAGAGGCTTTTGAAGGCATGAAGGCCTTCCGTGGCAAGGATGGCAAGGTGCGTATCTTCCGCATGGACGAGAACGGCAAGCGTTTGCAAAGCTCTTGCGATGGCATCATGATGGCCAAGCTCCCAATGGAGAAGTTTGAAGAGGCTATCATCAAGGTCGTGAAACTCAACGCCGAGTTCATCCCGCCTTACGAGACTGGTGCTTCTTTGTACATCCGTCCGCTGCTCATCGGTATGGGCGCCCAAGTGGGTGTGAAACCCGCCAGCGAGTACCTCTTCGTGGTCTTCGTGACCCCCGTCGGTCCTTACTTCAAGGGCGGCTTCATGGCTAACCCATACGTCATCACGCGCAAGTATGACCGTTCGGCCCCGCTCGGCACGGGTATCTACAAGGTGGGTGGCAACTACGCTGCTTCCATGCGTGCCCACGTTGAGGCTTGCCACGGCGGTGAATATGCCTGCGAGTTCTACCTCGACGCCAAGGAGAAGAAATACATCGACGAGGCTGGCGCCGCCAACTTCTTCGGTATCAAGAACGACACCTACATCACGCCTCAGAGCACTTCGATCCTACCTTCCATCACCAACAAGAGCCTCATCCAAATTGCTGAGAGCCTCGGTATGAAGGTCGAACGTCGTCCTATCCCTGAAGAGGAATTGGCTACCTTCGAAGAGGCTGGCGCTTGCGGCACTGCGGCCGTCATCAGCCCCATTTCGCGCATCGACGACCCCGAAACGGGCAAGTCGTACACCTTCGGCAACGGCAAACCCGGTCCATGGAGCGAAAAGCTTTACAACAAGCTTCGTGGCATCCAATACGGCACCGAGCCCGATGAATTCGGCTGGACAACCATTATCGAAGGCCTCTAATTATTGGGCTTTTGAAAAAAGAACGAAAAATGCGTCACTTAGTGGCGCATTTTTTTGATTAATGTGTATTTTTGTTGCGGAAAAGAATAATGATAAACCTCAATACTATGAAAAAAATTACGCTTGCCTTAATGGCTTTGCTGGTTTTCACTTTCTCGCTGAAAGCACAGCAGTATGTTTCTACCCAACCTTCTAATAGGAATGTCATCCTTGAAGAGTTTACGGGACGCACTTGTACATGGTGCCCTTCAGGCCATGTGATTGCCAACGGAATCAAAGCAGCTCACCCGGATCAGTTTTGGTCGATAAACATCCACTCAAATGGGTGGTTTTCGGCAACAACATATCCAAACTTGAATACTGAGAAAGGAAATCAGATTCGTGCTGCTTTTAATGCACAATCATTTCCGAGTGGTGTTGTGAACCGTTCTACAGCTGCGGCAGTTGGCCGTGGAGAATGGGTGAACCAATCCAATACACAGTTCAACCAAGCTGCGGAGTGTAATATGGCTGGTATGGTCGTCATTAATCCTGATACTCGTGTGGCTACTATCACCGTTGAAGTTTATTATACTGCTAATAGCTCTGTTGATGAGAACTATTTGACTGTGTGTATGGTGCAAGACAGCATCTGGGGAAGCCAAACGGGTGGATCCGACAATCCTTCCCAATGGGTAAACGGACAATATTGCCACATGCATGTTCTTAGAGACATTGTCACTAATGTGATGGGTGATGAAATCACTCCAACTACACAAGGCACTTTGATAACCCGTACCTATGAATACTCCATCCCTGAAATGATAGGATCACCCAATGGAGTGGAAGTAGATCTCAACAATATTCATTTCCTTGCCTGGGTCTCTGAACGTTACCAAGGCACTCCCACGCGTCCTATCCTGACTGCCTGCGAACTTGAAAAGGTGCAGGGCTCTAATGAACCGATTTATCCCTACATCAAGGAAATCGCCCAACAAGCCAATATTGTATGCTCACATAGCAAGGTGGCTGTGCTTACCATTCAAAACTTAGGTACTAACACGATTACCTCCATGAGCATTAATGCAAACATTGAGGGCGTTTCTTATAATGTGAATTGGGATGGCTCTATGGCTCAGTATGCAACCACTAAGATTGAGCTTCCTGTCGAAGTGCCATTTGGCAACCATGTCATTCACGCCGAGATCACGGAAGCCAATGGACAACCCTTCAGTTCTCAAACCGATGGCATTGTCAGTTGTCCCGAATGGGTAGATCATCAGATTGCTGGCCAGGAGGAAGAGATTAGGCTGAACCTTATGCAAGATAAATATGGCGCCCAAATCACATGGGACTTTAAGGCATCCGACGGTACGGTGCTGGCCTCGGGCGGTCCTTATTCAACCTTGCCTGGTGGTACGGCCACCCAGATTCATGTTGAGCGGGTCACCATTCCTGCCAATGACTGCATCTTGTTCACGATCCATGACAGCGGAAACGATGGTATTTGCTGCGACTATGGCAATGGCTATTTTACTGTCAAGGACAGCCAAGGCAATGTGCTATATGGCGATCAAAACGATGGCGATTATGGTTCGGAAGCTTCGTTCATGATTTCTACTACCGGAGCGACGGAAGTGGAAGTTGGAGAGACGTTTGTGGATATCTTTAGCTATTCCGAAGCATATTTCGTGGCTCCTTTGACGTATACGGATTATCCGGATGAAGTGGGTTTCGTTTATCGGAAAGTGACCAGCCCCGACCAAAACACAGTGGTGGGCAACCTCAATGAATTCAGCAAAATCATGGCTACTGTCGATGATTTGGAACATACCTCCATTTATATGGTAAAGGCGTATGCCATCATTAACGGCGATACATATTATGGTCCAGAGACTACTTTCAATACTTGGACATGGGGCATCGATGAACTTGAACAGACCCTAAAGATCTATCCCAATCCTACTTCAGAGATGCTGAACGTACAAGCTGAAGGCATGACCCGCGTGGAGGTTTACAATGCACTTGGTCAGCAGCTGTTGAGCCAGAAAGCCGATGGCAATACGGTGCAGATCAACACCGAGAGCTTGAACGGTGGTGTGTATTTCCTCCGCATCTATGCCAACGATGGCACCATGCTGAACCGCACCTTCTCAGTGGCTCGTTAATCGGACTGCTCGATGCAACAAAATAGCCGCTTCATCGAAGCGGCTTTTTTTTCGTTGATGATTATGCTTTGGAGTCATTGCGGACTTGATCCGCAATCTCATGAGTCTAAGCAAGTCCTTTCTCCTTCAGCAACACACTCATCTGTTCTTGCAATTTCTTCGCTTCCTCGCCAGCCCTAACAGCAAAATCACTTCCGCTGGAAGCATAAATAATGCCTCTCGATGAGTTGACCAACAAGCCACAATCATCGTTTAGGCCATTGTGTGCAACGGCCTGCAGGTCGCCGCCTTGGGCACCTACGCCAGGCACGAGGAAGAAATAGTCAGGCAACATCTTGCGGATTTCGCCCAATTCCTCAGGATGGGTGGCACCTACCACGAACATCATCTGTTCCGAAGTGGCCCAGGTGGTGGCTGTTTGCAAAACTTGTTGGTGCAGCATCCGCTCGCCAACATTCAGGTATTGGAAGTCTTGAGAGCCTTTGTTCGAGGTCAAGGCCAAAAGGATGACCCATTTGTCCTCAAAGTTGAGGAAAGGTTCCACGGAGTCTTTGCCCATGTAGGGAGCCACGGTCAATGCATCGGCTTTCAAGGTGTTGAAGAATGCCTTGGCGTAGTTGGCTGAGGTGTTGCCAATGTCGCCACGCTTGGCATCCGCAATGATAAAGATGTCGGGGTAGTTGTTCTTGATGTATTGTATGGTGCGTTCCAAGCTCAGCCAGCCTTTGGCGCCATACACCTCGTAGAAGGCTGTGTTGGGCTTGTAGGCCACGGCATATGGTGCAGTCTCGTTGATGATTTGCTTGTTGAACTCAAAAACAGGGTCTCCAAAAGCCAATAGTTCCTGCGGGATTTTGTTGATGTCGGTGTCCAAGCCGACGCAAAGGAACGACTGTTTTTTCTTGATTTGCTCAAATAATTGCTTCTTGTTCATGATATTATGATTCTAAATTCTCTTTCAATCTTTCAGCATTTTCAGCCATCATCAACCTGTTGATGATTTCATCCAAATCACCATCCATGACGGCGGTAAGGTTATATACCGTAAGACCTTCCACGCGGTGGTCGGTGACGCGGCCTTGAGGGTAGTTATAGGTGCGGATCTTCGCCGAGCGGTCACCGGTCGAGACCATGGTCTTGCGCTTGGCGGAGATATCGCTGATGTATTTCTGGTATTCCATGTCGTAGATGCGCGTGCGTAGTCGCGCCAATGCGCGTTCGCGGTTTTTGGGTTGGTCGCGGGTTTCGGTGCATTCGATGAGGATCTCCTGCATCTCACCCGTGTTGGGGTTCTTCCACATATAACGCAGGCGCACACCCGACTCCACCTTGTTTACGTTCTGTCCACCAGCGCCACTGGAGCGGAATGTGTCCCACTTGATCTCGCCCTCGTTAATCTCCACGTCAAACTCCTCGGCTTCGGGCAATACGGCCACTGAAGCGGCGGAGGTGTGGATGCGGCCTTGTGTCTCGGTCTTGGGCACGCGCTGCACACGATGTACGCCCGACTCAAACTTCAAGATGCCATAGCATCCGTTGCCAGTCACGGTGAAGTCGATTTCCTTGTAGCCGCCGCTCGCACCTTCGCTGACGGAAGTCACTTCCACCTTCCAGCCACGGTTTTCGCAGAATTTGCTGTACATACGATACAAGTCGCCGGCAAAGAGGCAAGCCTCGTCGCCACCCGTGCCTGCACGGATTTCCATGATGGCGTTCTTGCTGTCTTGTGGGTCTTTGGGGATCATCATTACGCGGATGTCTTGCTCTAATTGCTCGATGCGCGTTTGGGCGGTGTCCAACTCCTCCTGGGCCATCTTTCGCATTTCCTCGTCCTTCTCCGTGGCCAGAATCCCCTTGGCTTCCTCAACATTGGCTTTCAAGGTCTTGTATTCCTTGAAGGCCATGACGATAGGCTCCAAGTCCTTGTAGTCCTTGTTGAGCTTCACGAACTTCTTCATGTCGGAAGCCACGGCAGGGTCGGCGAGCTGTTCGCCCATCTCCTCCCAGCGGTGCTTTATCGTTTCGAGTTTCTCGGTGATGTCCATGGTTTAATACTCAAACACTCCGAAGTCACTCTTGATCGTTAATCTCTTTTGCTCCGAAGCCTCCACATGTCCAATGATTTGGCTGTCGATATTGAACTGTTTTGCAATGGCAATCATCTCATTGGCGGCCTTTTCGTTGGTGTAGATTTCCAAACGATGGCCCATGTTGAAGACCTTGTACATCTCGTGCCAATCAGTTCCAGAAGCCGCTTGAATCATCTTGAACAAGGGCGGTAAAGCCAACATGTTGTCCTTCACGATATGCAACTTATCAACGAAGTGCAGCACTTTGGTCTGGGCGCCTCCGCTGCAATGGATGATGCCGTGGATCTGTTTGCGGAACTCCTTCAGAATCGGAATCATCAGCGGGGCATAGGTGCGGGTGGGCGAGAGGATAAGTTTGCCCACATCCACGCCAGGGACTTCGGTCGGGTCGGTCAGTTTGTGTGGACCGGAATAGACCAAGTCATTCGGGATGCTGTGGTCGAAACTCTCATCGTATTTCTCTGCCAAATAATGGCTCAGCATATCATGGCGTGCCGAGGTGAGGCCGTTGCTGCCCATGCCGCCGTTGTAGCTGTCCTCGTAGGTGGCTTGTCCGTAAGAAGCGAAGGCCACGATGACATCGCCGGGCTGCAGATTGTTCTCGATCACTTCGTCGCGACGGATTCGGGTCGTCACGGTGCTGTCGACGATGACGGTGCGCACCAAGTCGCCCACGTCGGCAGTCTCGCCACCTGTAAGGTAAATGCCGATGCCAAGCTTGCGCAGTTTCTCCAAGAAGTGTTCCGTGCCGTTAATCAAGGCGGAGATGACCTCACCAGGAATCAGGCTCTTGTTGCGCCCAATGGTGGAGGAGAGGAGCATGTTGTCGGTCGCGCCCACGCAGATGAGGTCGTCGGTGTTCATTACCACGGCGTCTTGCGCCACGCCTTCCCACACGCTCATGTCGCCGGTCTCTTTCCAATAGAGGTAGGCCAATGAGGATTTTGTTCCCGCGCCATCGGCATGCATGATGTTGCAATACAGCGGGTCGCCGCCGAGGATGTCGGGGATGATTTTGCAGAATGCGTTGGGATAGAGCCCTTTGTCAAGGTTCTTGATGGCGTTGTGGATGTCTTCCTTTTCGGCAGAGACGCCACGTTGGCTATAGCGTTGATTGTCCATTATTTGAATTTCAGTTTCCTATCATTAGTGTCAAACTCGTAGTTGCCGAGTTGTTTCATGTTTTTCTGTCCGATGACCCATTGCTCGATCATCCTGCTCACCACCTTGCACTCGATGTTGTAAAGCGAACGGCCAGCGATTCGCACTTCCTTGATGACGAAAATGGCGCCGTTTTGGATGCCTCCTGTAGTAAGGATTTTATCGACGTCGCCTTGGAAGGCATCGGCGGTGATGCGGCCTTCTTTCAGCAGTTGAAGAGCGCGGCTTTCAGAGATACACAAGTCGGCATTTTGGCTATAGGTGAAGGTCTCATTGTAGCCGTCGACATTAGCGGTAAAGCTGAAATAACCTTTTTTGTCGACAGTGAAGTGCTCGGTCTGGTCTTCCTGCGGGTTGATGGCGATGTTGACAGTGCCGCCTTCGTTGATGTGGTCGCGTGGCACAAAGTCTTTGCTCAAGATGCGGAATTCGGTACGGCGGTTCATTTGGTGAGCGGCTTCCTTGACATCGTTACTGGGCAACTTATTGATGAAGTCTTCGGTGAGTCTTGTGCCAGCCTTGAAGGTATAGCCTCTCACGGTCATGTCTTTTTGGATGGTGCGTGGCACACGCTCGCCATATCCTTTGGCGGTGAGTCGAAGTGGGTCGATGCCACGGATGATGAGGTAGTCGACGACGCTTTGGGCGCGCTTCTGCGACAAGATGTCGTTACGTTCGTCGGTGTCACGGGCGTCGGTATGTGAGGCCAACTCGATGGTGATGGTCGGGTTGATTTGCAGGGTTTCGATCAAACCTTGTAAAGAGTCTTCAAACTGCGGCTTGAGGTCCCATTTGCCTAAGTCGTATAGGATATCAGGCAGCATGATGGGTTCCTGAGGGATGGGTTCTATGTCGTAGTCTTTTTCGATATCTTTGCTAAACTCCAGCCCCATAGTCGTCTCTTGAGTGCTGAGAGTAAAGTAGTTATCCTTGTCGATCGTGACTTCGTAGGTGGTGTTCTTGTTGATTTGGCTGTCGCTGAAGTTGAAATAGCCTTTCTCGTTGGTACGAGTCATAATGCTAGATCCGTCGCTGCCAACCAATCGCACGGCGGCGTTACTGACAAACTGTTTGGTCTTGGCATCTTTGACAGTTCCTGAGAAAGTGAACAATACGGGCGGTTCTTCAAAATAGTAGATATTGTCCAATCCACGGCTGTTGCCACGGTTGGAGGAGATGAATCCACGTTCCTCTGTGGGGTGGAAGATGATGGCAAAATCATCGCCGGTCGAATTGATGGGCGATTTCAGGTTACGAGGTTCGCCCCATTGACCGCTGGTGTCCATGGAAGAGACAAAGATGTCGAGTCCACCCATGCCGCCATGACCGTCGGAGGCGAAATAGAGTACGGTGTCGGATCTAAGGAAGGGGAAGACCTCGTTGCCAGGCGTGTTGATTTTTTCACCTAAGTTGAAAGGCCGTTTAAAGGGGTCGGTAGTGTTGTCACGCATAGCAACCCATATGTCGTTTCCGCCGAAGCCGTCTTTGCGTTCCGCGGCAAAATACATTATTAACTCATCGCTCGAAAGAGTGGGATGCCCAACGATGTCTAAGGTGTCGACACCGGCAATCTCCACGGGTCTTGCTTCCGAGAAAGCGCCGCCGCTCTTGCCCGCTACCATGATTTGGCAACCGTTCTTACGGTGAGCTCCATTTTGGCAGCGTGTGAAATACATTTTGGTGAACTTGGAATTCATGAAAGGCGTGCCTTCGCTGGCTCCCGTGTTGATGCTTTCGCTTTCGTCGGCGAGTACGGGTGTGCTCCAGTCGCCTTTACGGTCTTGCTTCGAGGTGAAGAAATCGGCAAATTCTTGCCCTGTGATGCCGTCTTTTTCTTTTCCTGTGGCTGCATCACGAGTAGAGGTGAAGATGATTTCGTTGTAGTTGTTGCTGAGCCAACAAGCGCTAAAATCAGAATCCTTGGTGGAGTTTACTTTTTTCAAAGGGGTAAGCTCGTATTTCGACGGGTTTTCCAACCAATCCGCAATGAGAGACGTGGTTTCGACACCCAAGCGCCCTCTTGGGTCACTAGGAACTCTTTGAGCGTATATTTCGTACATTTCCAAAGCGTCTTTGTACTTCTCGTTCATCTTATAGGTTTCAGCCATGTAAAGATAAACTTCAGGATGGACGTTGGGGTAGTCCGTCTTCAGAAGGCGCTTATAATAAGGTTCTGCTCTTTTGGGAAGGCCAATATTACGATAGCATTCAGCCATTTGGAAGCTGATGCGGTTGCGCTCTTCCTTGTTGCGGCGCACTTTGCGATAGGCCTTCTTATAACGGTCGACGGCTTCGATATACTGCTTGCGTCCAAAGGCCAGATCGGCGTTTTTGGCGGGATTTCTTCTTTGTGCATAAAGGTCGGTACTCATGAAAATGAATAATGCCGACATGAGGATTAGAATGTATTTTTTCATAGACAATTGTTCTCTTAAGCCAAACGCAGAATAAGCGTTATTATTATCGGACAAAAGTACAATAATTTGGAGAAACTACATAGTATTTGGGATAAAAAAATCCCGCTGGATCCAGCGGGATTTTTGCAAGCAGTTTAGAAGGTTAATATAATAATTCTATTATTTCTTCTTCGAAGTGCTTTCTTCGGTGATTTCATTGTCTTTCTTATGACCTTTCATCAAGACATAGGCGAAAGGTGATGACAGGAACACTGAGGAGAAGGTACCGGCCAACACACCGACCAACAGAGCGAAGATGAATCCGCGGATGGTGTCGCCGCCGAAGATGAAGATGGCAAGCAACACGACCAAGGTCGAACCGGAGGTGTTGAACGAACGGGTCAAAGTGCTGTTGACAGCATTGTTCATATTGACCTTCCATGAGTTCTTCGGATGCAAACCGACATTTTCACGGATACGGTCGAAGATAACCACCGTAGCGTTGATGGAGTAACCGATAACGGTCAGCACAGCAGCGATGAAGCTTTGGTCCACTTCCATGGTGAAGGGCAGCACATTGTAGAACAAGGAGTACATACCCAACACGATGATGGTGTCTTGTGCCAGAGCCATGATGGAAGCCACACCATACTGCCATTTCTTGAATCGGATGGCGATGTAGACAAACATCAAAGCCAAAGCCACGATGATGGCGATGATGGACTTACGCGTAACGTCGCTAGCGATGGTGGCACCAACTTTTTGGGTGCTCAAGATGCCCACGGTTTCGTCCTCAGAGGAGAATTGCTCCATGGTGAGGTTGTTGCCATACAGGCCCTTCAAACCATCATAAAGTATGACTTGGATAACGCTGTCGACGGCAGGGCTGTCATTCTTAATCAAGAACTTGGTCGTGATCTTCACCTGACCGTTGGTACCATAAGTCTTCACTTCAGGCGTTGACCAGTCTTCCACTTCTTGGTCGTCTCTCATTTCGAGGGCGCTGTGGATGGCGTTCTTGTCGAAGCTCACGTCAGTCAAGGCTTCACGCACTTGCTCAACTTTCATGTTAGGATCGTCAAATTGGACGACGTAGTTGCGACCACCCTTGAAGTCGATACCGAGGTTCAGACCGCGGATGCCGAGTGAAATCAAACTGACCAAAAGGAAGCAGATGCAGATGATGAACGAAGTCTTGCGCATTCCGATGAAATCATAGTGCTTATCCTGCAAGAAATTGCGGGTCCACTTGGTGGAGAAGCTGATTTCTCTATCCTTATCAAGCATACGTTCGAAAATCAAACGAGAGATGAAAATGGAAGTAGCCAGTGAAGTAAGGATACCGATGCAGAGGGTTACAGCGAAGCTATGGACAGGACCCGTACCCAAGATGATCAGGATGATACCGGTGATCAAGGTGGTGACGTTACCGTCGATAATGGCGGAATAAGCGTTCTTGTAACCATCGGAGATGGCGAGTTTCAGGCCCTTGCCGGCTTTCAACTCTTCCTTAATACGTTCGAAGATAATCACGTTCGAGTCGACGGCCATACCCAAGGTCAACACGATACCAGCAATACCAGGCAGCGTCAGCACTGAGCCGAGGCAAGCCAGCACACCGAACAGGAAGAATACGTTGATCAACAGAGCGATATCGGCCACGACACCAGCCTTGTTGTAGAAGAAGATCATGTAAAGCAGTACGAGGATGAAAGCAAACACCATCGACCACATACCTTTTTGGACAGCTTCCTTACCGAGTGAAGGACCAACCACTTGTTCTTCAAGGATTCTGGCGGGGGCAGGCAACTTACCAGCCTTCAGAATGTTGGCCAAGTCTTGGGCTTCTTCGATGGTCATGCCACCACCGCTGATGGAAGAACGGCCGTTCGGAATTTCGCCATTGACGACGGGATAGCTGTAAACATAATCGTCAAGGACGATGGCAATCTGCTTGCCGATGTTCTCACCCGTGAGGCGCTTCCAAGCTTTGGCGCCTTCTGAGTTCATTTGAATGGTGACTTCAACTTGGTTACCTTGACCGTAGTCCTGACGGGCGTCAGTAATGACTTCACCGCCGAGGGCGCACTTGTTGTCGCGCGACATCTTCAAGGCAACGAGTTCGAGGAACTCTTGCTCGCCTTGAGTGATTTCAGGCTTCACAGTCCAAGCGAACTTGAGGTTGCGCGGGAAGAGGCTCTTGGTTTCTGCCAACATGCTGTTGATGGTGGCAGTGTCTTTCACTTGAGCGATACCAACGCGGGCTGTCTCGCCAGCAACAACTTGGCCGGCTTCATTTTGGTAGAACGAAGGCTGCAAGTAGGTGAACAACGGGTTGTTCTCTTGGAATTGGTTGAGTTGTTCGTCTTCCGTCAAAGTGTCGTTGGCACTTTCGCTGTTCTCATTCAGCTGGTCGAGGAGGTTGGCTTCAGCAGTGCTGTCGACAACGGTGCTGTCGGCAACGACTTCTTCTCCTTCGGCAGGAGACAGCGTTTGTTCGTTCTCAGCCAATTCTTCTTGGGGAACGGCTTCATTCAAAGTGTTCTTGGCTTTTCTTGTTTCAGCCAGCTTGGCGTTAGCGTCGGCAATGTATTGCTGGATCTCGGAGAAGTTGTAGGTCTCCCAGAACTCCAATTGTGCAGTTCCTTGAAGGAGTTTGCGGACACGCTTCGGATCCTTGATGCCGGGAAGTTCGACCAAGATACGGCCTGAGTTCTCCAGCTTTTGGATGTTGGGCTGGGCAACGCCGAAACGGTCGATACGGGTTCTCAGAATCTGGTAGGAACGGTTGATGGCACCTTCACTTTCGCTTCTCAACACTTTCAGCACTTCGCTGTTGGTGGAGTTGACGGTGATGCCTTTGTCTTTGAATTCATATAAGAAAATGGAAGCAAGACGGGCGTTGGGGTCCACCTCTTCAAAAGCCTCGCCGAATAGGGTGACGAAGTCGCCTTCGCTCTTTTCCTGTCTTTCCGTGGCAAGTTCCATGGCTTTTACGAAAGTGGGGTCTTGTGAATGACCTGCCAAAGCATTGACAATGTCTTTCACCGAAACTTCCAAAGTGACGTTCATACCGCCCTTCAGGTCCAGACCTAAATTGATTTCTTTTTCTTTTGCGTCACGATAGGTGTACTTTTTGAACAAAAGGTTGTACACATTCATGTTGCTGATGGAATCCAGATAGTACGTCTCTTTCTCGTTTTTCAGCAGATTGTACATGGATTCGTCTCCGTTTGCAAGTCTGGTAGCCTCTGCTTCGGCGTATTTGACAGCTTTCTTTTCTTGTCTCTTCGTTACCAATGTGAACGAGAGTTGATAAAGGAAGATCAGTCCGAAGATAATGGCTATCGCCTTGATTGCTCCTTTGTTTTGCATTGTAAAACTGATTTAATTATTTGACTTTTAATTTATTATAAATCCAATTAGTGCTTTTTTACTCTATTTAGAGCCTGCAAAAATACGAAAAAATCTATTTATATTTCAACCATTTGAAAATTTCCTTGTAAGTAAGCTTTTTTCCATACATCAAGATGCCCGTTCGATAGATTTTTGCTGCCAACCATGTCATCAGGACGAAGGTACCGGCCAATAGAACGACTGACAAGACAATTTGCCAGATAGGGACGCCGAAAGGAATCCTAACCATCATCGAGATGGGGGAAGTGAACGGTATCATGGAAAGCCAAATAGCCAAGGACCCATCCGGGTTGTTGACTATGTAGAAGGAGGAAATGATCGCTATCATGAGCGGTACGGTGACGGGTAATGTGAATTGTTGCGAGTCAGTGTTGTTGTCAACGAGCGAACCAATGGCCGCATAGAGTGTGGCGTAAAGCAGGTAACCTAAGATGAAAAACACCAGGAAACTGATGATGATGGTCCCGAAATCGATGGAATGGACAATCTGAAGGATGTTCTGGACACTTTCATTGCTCATGATGTCGTTGGTGGCGATTTCTTGGCTCATCACAGTGCCTGACGACAACATGCCTGGGTGACTAATGCCAATAAAGGCAGAGAAGCCAACATAAAGAACACCTGTCAATAGAATCCACATGATAAATTGGGTTAGGGCGACCAAAGAGACTCCGATCACTTTTCCCATCATCAACTGGAAAGGTTTCACCGAACTGATAATCACTTCAATTATACGATTTGTTTTTTCTTCGGCCACGCCTTGCATCACCTGCCCTCCAAAAAAAATGATGAACATGTAGATTAACACAGCCAAAGCAATGCCCAAAGTGAACTGCACTTGGGTGAAGGTCTCCTTTTCATTGCCTTTGTCATCCATGCGCATGATGGAAAGGTTGACATCGGTTTTGACCGCGCTGACGATTTTGGGGTCTACGCCTGAAGCCATCAGCTTTTGGTCTTCGATTTCTTTTTGCATCACATTTCGGATGTAGTTTTCCACTTCTATGGGGACCTGTGAAACACTGTATAATATGGCATTTGAAGGGATGTTGAGCTGGGTGGGGGGTACGTACAAAACGATGTCGAAAACCTTTTGTTTCACGAGTTCCTTGACACTGTCGACAGGTTGGTTGCCCATAAGGACAAAGGTGTGCTCTTTGGTGTTTTGAAAACGGTCTTCAAACCAATGGCTTTCGTCCACGACAGCAATTCTTAGGTGCTCGTTGCTTGCATTGAGGGCCAACATGATTGGGATAATATAAAGGGCTGCCATCAGGATGGGACCCAAAAAGGTCATGATGATAAAGCTGCGTTTCCTGACCCGAGTGAGGTATTCTCGTTTGATGATAAGTCCGATCTTGTTCATGATGTTTGGTTTTGGGATTGAACTTCTTGGATGAAAATGTCGTTCATGGAAGGCAACAGTTCCTTGTATGAGACAAGCGATCCCAAGCTGAGAAGGTGGGTGAGCAGCTCGTTGGAGGTGTCTTCGTGAATTGTGATTTTCACTTCGTTGTTGATGTCCGTTTTTTCCACCTTTATATTATAAGTGTCGGTCAGCGTCAAGAGAGGTTGTATGTTGTCGGTCCTAATAATGACTTCGCGCTGGAAGGTGTCGTGCTGTCGCTTGATATCGCTGACCTTGCCTTGCAAGATGCTTTTGCCATGGTTGATCAGCGTGATGCTGTCGCAGAGTTCTTCGACTGATGCCATGTTATGAGTTGAGAGCAACACAGTGGTGCCTTTGTCGCGCAGTTCGATGATGGATTCTTTCAGTAGGTTGGCATTGATGGGGTCGAAGCCACTGAAGGGTTCATCGAAGATAAGGATGTCAGGTTCATGTACGATGGTGGTGATAAACTGTATTTTCTGTTGCATGCCTTTGCTCAGTTCTTCCACTTTCTTGTCCCACCAGTCTGAGATTTCAAACTTTTCAAACCATTTTTTCAGCCTTTGTTGGGCTTCCGTCTTGTTGACGCCTTTCAACTCGGCAAGGTAAAGGGCTTGTTCGCCAACTTTCATTTTTTTGTACAAACCACGTTCTTCTGGCAGATAGCCGATGTGAGAAATGTGTTTTTGGTTGAGACGTTCGCCATCGATAAGCACTTGTCCCGAATCTGGTGCCGTGATTTGGTTGAGGATCCTGATGAGGGTCGTCTTGCCTGCCCCGTTAGGACCCAAAAGACCGTAAATGCAATGCGTTGGGATGTCAATGCAAATACGGTCTAATGCGGTGTAATCACCATAACATTTGGTGACTTCTTGTATGGATATCTTTGTCATGTTCAGTTGAAATAATCCTTTATTTTCCCGAAGAAACTCCTTTCTTCTGCAGTTGGGTTGGGTTTGAAGTTTTCAGATTGTTCCAGTTGATTCAGTAGCTTTTCTTCGTCTTTGTTGACTTTTTTGGGTACCCAAACGTTGACGTTGACCAACATGTCGCCATTGCCATATCCGTTGAGAATGGGTAGGCCTTTCCCTCTAAGGCGTAGCACCTTGCCACTTTGCGTGCCAGGGGCAATCTTCACACGTACTTTGCCATCGATGGTTGGCACTTCGACTTGTGTGCCTAGAATGGCTTGTGGTATGGTGATGAAAAGGTTGTAAATCAAGGTGCTTTCGTCGCGTTCAAAATCGGGATGGGCTTCTTCCTCGATGAGGACGAGCATGTCGCCGCTGACACCATTATGGGGTCCTGCGTTGCCTTTGCCGCGCACGGTGAGCTGCATTCCTTCGCCAACGCCTGCTGGGATGTCGATGTCGATTATCTCTTCACCTTTTACGATGCCTTCGCCATTGCAATGTGAACATTTCTTCTTGATGATGGTGCCTTGTCCGCCACAGGTAGGGCATACAGATGCGGTCTGCATCTGTCCAAAGAAACTGTTGA
>JBGUNT010000050.1:0-24653 GCA_045117495.1 Candidatus Limimorpha sp.
CATTGCCTCAGTCCTTCTTCCTCTTGATAGCTTCCAAAAAGGTGACTTGTCAATGTTTGATGCGGCTTCCTCTGCGTTGAAAAAGGCACGGAGTTTCTTCAACTTTGTGGCAACGGTGTTTTGGCTGCGGATTTCCTTCGGAATGTTGCGTTCGCTCATGTCGGTGTATAAACCTCGGTTGTCCTCAACAAATTTATACTCATCGCGAAGGAACGTTCGGAAATCCATGATGTCATCTCCGGTGAACTCGGCAGGAGTTACTTTTAGTTTTTTGTTGATGATAAGGAAACGCTCCAGCTCATGCCAAAGGACTTTGTAATGCTTCCACGTATCCTCGTTTATCACGCCGTCGTTGTGACTATCATTGATGTATTTCTCAAAACGACCCAGAAGGGTCTTGTCCTCGTCGCGGTCAATCTTCTTGATGTCGGGGTGAAGGATGGCATTGACCATCAACTCGAATTGTTCGCCATCGACAATTAAATCATCTTTTTTGATGGTCTGATAGGCTTCTTTGATTGCATCAATTTCAGTCTTGACTTGCATATACAATTCCCTGTCGAACTTATTGTGGCCTTTCTTCACGGTGCCATCAATGTTGATGTGTTCAAGGAATAGTTTTAAGGTTGCGATGTCAATCTTGATGTCGCTTTTGTGGTAGAGGTCAACGCCATTAGGATGCTTAGCGTCCTTGCCTCTCTCGCTGTCTTGCAGCCTGAATCTTAAACGGATTTCTCCCTCCGTTTTTTGGGTTCTGATGAAAATGGTTACTCGTTCCATAGTGCAATAAATTTATCGTAGTGCAAAAATACAAAATTTGCACTATAAAATTGCACTATGGTGAAATAAAATTGCAACGTAATAGAAAAAGTTTTATTTTTGCGGCTTGAAACCCACTTACTTAGGAGGGCATAGTTATTTGACATCACATTGGATTATTGCCCATACAAGCCCTAGTGGGACCACGGCCATAAAGCAGGGTGAAGGCTCTGCTTTTTTTGTATCTTTGCAGACAATAATACGATTATCATGGAACAAGAAACTACCCCCAATGTCTTGACCAATTTGGATGAACTCGGCGAATTCGGCCTTATCGACCAACTGACGCAGGATTTTCCCTTACGTAACGCCTCCTCGCTGAAAGGCGTCGGCGATGATGCCGCCGTCATTAACCATGAAGGCTACCGCACGCTCGTCTCGGTCGACATGCTTATCGAAGGTATCCATTTCGACATGACCTACTGCCCCTTGAAACACTTGGGCTACAAGGCCGCCGTCAGCAATTTTTCCGACATCTATGCCATGAATGGTACGCCCACGCAAATCGTGGTTGGCCTAGGCGTTTCGAGCCGTTATTCTGCCGAGGCACTGGACGAGCTTTATGCCGGTATCCGCCTCGCCTGCGAGCGTTACCATGTCGACATGGTGGGTGGCGACACGACAAGCAGCAAGACTGGCTTGGTCATCTCTATCACCGTCATCGGCATGGCCAAGGAGGAGGATATCGTCTATCGCAGCGGCGCCAAGAAGAACGACCTGCTTTGCGTGAGCGGCGACCTGGGTGGTGCCTACATCGGCCTGCTTATCCTAGAGCGTGAGAAGGTGGAGTTCCTTTCCAATCCCAATATGCAGCCTCAACTGGGAGGCATGGAGTATGTGCTGGAACGTCAGCTGAAGCCCGAAGCCCGCAAGGATATCGTGGAGCAACTGAAGACCTTAGGTATCAAACCTACCTCGATGATCGATATTTCTGACGGCTTGGCATCCGAAATCTTGCATTTGTGCAAAGAATCAGGTGTGGGCTGTCAGCTTTATGAAGAGAAGATCCCGATTGACCCGACCACCGACAAGATGGCCAAGGAGTTCCAAATTGTGCCTTCGGTGGCAGCGCTGAGTGGTGGCGAGGATTATGAGTTGCTCTTCACCATCGATCAGAAAGATTATGAGAAGATAAAGACGATTTCGACGGACGTAACGGTCATCGGCTATATGACCGGTGACAAGGGCGTGGCCGAGATGATTACCCCCGACAATCACGTCATCCCTATCAAAGCCCAAGGCTGGGATCATATGAAGAAGCATGAATGACTTGCCCGAAATAGTGAAACAAAAGCTCGCCGCGCTGCCCAACAAGCCCGGTGTGTATCGCTATTTCGACAAAAATGGCACGCTCATCTACGTCGGAAAGGCCAAGAACCTGAAACGCCGCGTCAGCAGTTATTTCAACAAGGAACAATTCGGCAAGACGCGCGTCTTGGTGAGCAAGATTGCCGACCTTGAATACAGCATTGTCGACTCGGAGTCGGAGGCGCTGCTGCTTGAAAACACAATGATCAAGCAGTACAAGCCGCGCTACAACATCATGCTCAAGGACGACAAGACCTATCCTTGGATCTGTATTAAGAAAGAAGCCTTCCCACGAGTCTTCCTCACCCGTCGCAAAGTAAACGATGGGTCGGAGTATTTCGGTCCTTATCCCTCGGTGCGCACAGCGCATATTCTGTTGGATTTGCTTAGTCAGGTCTATAAGGTGCGTTCCTGCCGTACACCGCTAACTGAAGCAGGAGTTGAGAAGGGCAAGTACAAGGTCTGTCTCGACTACCACATCCATAAGTGTAACGGCCCTTGTGAAGGCCTGATTTCGAAGGAGGACTACAACGCCATGATTGCCGAGATCCGTGAAGTTATCAAGGGCAATCTGGGAAGGGTGCTTCGAGGACTGAAATCGGCAATGATGGACCATGCGTCGCGTATGGAGTTTGAGGAGGCACAACTCATCAAGGAGAAATATGACCTCTTGGAGGAATACCGTAGCCGCTCGACGGTGGTCAGCGCGACGATTCACGACGTGGAGGTGTTCTCATATGTCGACGACGAAGAAACGTTCTATGTGAACTACATGAAGGTGAAGGATGGTGCCGTGGTGCAGTCGCATTCCTTCGAGATGAAACGCAAACTGGAAGAGAGTCCTGAAGAGCTGCTGTTGCTTGCTGTTACTGATCTTCGCCAGCAGTTTGGCGATCATGCTCCTGAAATCATCGTGCCGATGAAACTGGACTACGACATTGAAGAGGTGGAGGTGAGTGTTCCCCAACGTGGTGACAAGTTGAAGCTACTCGAGCTCTCCCGTCGTAATGCCATGCAATACAGGATTGATTTGGAAAAGCAACGCTCTTTGGTTGATCCCGAACGACATCAGAAACGGGTGCTGAACAGCCTCAAAGAAGCATTGCAACTGGAGGAGGTCCCCGATGTCATCGAGTGTTTCGATAACTCCAATTTCCAAGGCGATTATGCTGTGGCGGGCATGGTGCAGTTTGTGAATGGAAAGCCTAACAAGGCGGGCTATCGCCATTTCAACATCAAGACGGTGGTGGGCCCCGACGACTATGCCTCGATGAAAGAAGTGGTGCGTCGCCGATATAGCCGTTTAATTGAAGAAGGCAAGCCTTTGCCTAACCTTATCATCACCGATGGCGGCAAGGGCCAGATGGAGGTGGTGAGGCAGGTTGTGGAAGACGAACTTCATGTCGACATCCCCATCGCAGGTCTGGCCAAGGATGACCGTCATCGCACCAACGAGTTACTGTTTGGTTTTCCGCCTCGTGTGGTCGGATTAAAACCCAATTCGGAGGTGTTTCGCTTGTTGGCACATATACAGGATGAGGTGCATCGTTTTGCCATCACTTTCCACCGCAAGAAGTTCGAAAAAGGTTTCATGCACTCTGAATTGGCAGAAATAAAAGGGATTGGGAAGAAGACGGCAGAGAAGCTTCTTTTGGAGTTAAAATCAGTGAAAGGCATCAAGGAAGCTTCCATGGAGCAACTCGCTGGAGCCATTGGTCCCGCCAAAGCGGCGATTGTGTTCAAGCATTTTCACCAATAAAAAAAATCCGACGCATCGCGCCGGATTTTTTTTGTCTCTCATGTCTCTAGACTTTACTGAAGTCTGAACATAACGGGAATCTGATAAGAAACACGCACGGCTTTACCACGTTGTTTGCCGGGTTTCCACCTGGGCATGTTCTTGATCACGCGCATGGCTTCCTCGTCGCAGCCGCCTCCGATACCACGGAGCAGCTTGACGTTGGAAACGCTGCCGTCAGGTTCAACAACGAAGCCGACGAACACACGGCCTTGGATGCCGCTTTCACGGGCAATCTGAGGATACTTGATGTTCTTACCGACATATTCCATCAGTTTCTGTTCGCCACCGGGGAAGGCAGGCATCTCTTCCACGATTTGGAAGATTTCCTGTTCCACCACTTCTTCTTCCTCGATTTCAGGAGCAACATACTCTTCGACGACCTCGTTTTGCTCGATTTCAGCGTTGATGTTGATGTCCTCAACCTCTACGTCGTCTTGCACGATTTCAAGTTGTGTGGTTTGTTTGGGCATCTCCATTGGCTGAGGCTTGGGCTCGTCTTGTTTCGTGATTTCGACCATTTCCTCGTCCACTGCAATCTCTCTGCTGAGCAGGCTGGTGTCGATTTCGCGTTTGTCATAACTCTTAAACTCGAAGACCATCCATGCGAGGAGCAAGCTGATGATCAGACCTATCTGCGTGAACATCAATTTCTTGTTCTCCAGATTTGCCTTAGGTGATTTTTTTTCTTCCATGACAATATGTTTTTAAATTCTTACTTTCGATTTTACGATGCGAAAGTACTAATTATTTGTTTATAAAACGTGCTAAAATTGAATTTTATTTTTTTTTCTTGAAAAAAAGTGAAAAAACAATAGGCCGAGGGAAGCTCCGATGGCGTCGGCTAGGAAGTCGTACCAGCTTCCCGTACGTTTGATAAACACGGTTTCTTGGAGGATTTCGGTGAGCGCTCCATAGGCGATGCTGATAAGAATCGTGATGAAGAAGGCCCTTTCCCTATAGGTCTTTCCCCTTGAGAAGTAGTTTTCGCGATATCCCCAAAGACATAGGAATGCGAAGGCGAAGTACATGAGAGCATGTGCCACCTTGTCAAGGCCAAGAGAGGTGTTGACATGGGGCAAATAAGAACCCGGGAAACCAGACAGAATCATGATAACGATTCCGCAAAGGATTCCCGGGTAACTATTTCTGGTTAGTTTTTCCAATACCGAGGATTAGCCGATTTTCGCTTCGTAGGCAGCGGCATCCATGAGGCCGTCGAGTTCAGCGACATCGTTCACTTTGATCTTGATGATCCAAGCTTCTCCGTAAGGATCGGTGTTGACGAGTTTGGCGTTCTCTTCGTCGGCGAGAGTCTCGTTGACTTCGAGGATTTCACCTGCGACGGGCATAAGCAATTCGGCGGTGGTCTTCACGGCTTCGATGGCGCCAAATTCTTCTTGGGCGTCAAGGGTCTCACCGACGAGGTCGGGGTCGACATCAACGAAAGTAATGTCGCCGAGTTCATGTTGTGCGTAATCAGTAATGCCGACGTATGCGGTCTCACCTTCGAGACGGATCCATTCGTCGTCGTTCGTGTACTTTAAATTTGTTGGAATATTCATTTTCGTTATGTGTTGTTGTTTGTTAATAGGCTGCGAAATTACATATTTTAAGCGCTACTTCGACATTTTTATGAAAATTTTATTGTGCTAGGCTGAATCTTATGGTCACACCGGCAAAGGTAGTTGAGTTTTTGAATGTGTTGGCCACAAACGGGTTCGTCATGTCGTGCTTGATAAAGGCTTGAGCACTCAGCCGTTGGCTGAAGGTGTAGTCGGCGGTGACATAGATGTTGATCTTGTCTTGACCGGCCGAGATCTGGTTGTTGTTCTCGTCGATACGGCGCAAAATGGTTTTGTCGCGTTTGAATCCCAAGTCGAATTTGAGGATAAGATCGTTCTTGATGGTCTGGTTCTTGCCTCCTGTCAGCGAAGCCACCACGAAGGAAAGGTCTTTGATGCGGTAGCCAGCTCCGATAACGATCTCGCGCCCGCTGACCTCTGTCAATTGGTTGTTGGCAAAGCTTAAGGTCAAAGTCCTCGATTTCTTGAACTGCAGGTTAGCGGTCATGGAGTTTTGGAATCCGAGGTCGACACCAATCAAAGGAGCAAATTGTTCGGTGATGACCATCTGGGCGATGTCATATTTCGGAATGATTAGGTCGGAATTCTCGTAGGTCTGGATCGTGTTGTTCGGGTCGTAATAGACGTTGCTGGCCCAAGAGCTGATGGCATAGTTGGATTTGTAGGAATGGGTCAGGCTAACCGTCTTGAAGATGCTAGCAATGGCTGGTATGGTCGATAGTCCGTTGAAGGTGACGTTCCAGTTGGGCAATGGGAATCTCGGGAATGGATTGAGAGTAATCTTGTTGGGATCTTTACCTGTGTAGGCGGCGATGAATGAATACATCAGCACGTCCATAGAGGATGAGCCATAGCCTACTGGGAAGTAATCGCCAGCGATACTATCGAATTTGTATTGGTTGACGTTTTCAATCCATTGTGGGTTGTCGCGCGCAATGCGTTCGGCAATGATCTTACGATAATTCAGCAAATTGTCGAATAGGGAGGAATGTGTCGAGTCGCTGGTGACGAATGAAGTTCCCCACATCAGGTAACTTGTGCTGAAATTGCCGTTGTTGGTGGGGGTGAAGACTTCGAAATCGTTGAGTGCTTCGTTATAGCGGAAATAATGCTGTGCATTCTCGCTCATGGTGCGGTTACCAGTGATGTCGATCTTTAGACCCATCAAAGGCTCTGCGTTGACGCGATAGTTCATGGTTTCGGTCTTGCGTCTTCTATAGGGGTCGCTTAAGATGGAATCCATGGTGAGCCAACGCATATCGTCGTCACCGACGCTGTGGATGACGGCTTTATGGAAGATGTCGGCATCTTCGCCAAAGCTGCTACCCAATACGAAACCTAGGCCTGGTGACCAGCCGTTGCTATTCATGCCCAGGTAGGAAGGCTTAGGCATGAAGCCTGGCAGCGTTTGTCCGTTGGTCAACGAATAAGTTCCTGAAACTTTCTTCACCAGGGTGAGGATGCGAAGACCATTGTCAAGGACCACCTTGCCCACGTTGACGCCTTTGGTCTTGGTGGAGTCGGCGGTGGCTTCTTGTCCTTTATCTTTGCCAGTCTTACCCCCCTTTCCTTTGGAGTCGTTACGTCTTTGTGGTGTGTTGAGTTGCTTTAGGTACGGTACCTTGTTGTATAGTTTTGTGAAGTCAAGGGTGGCATTGCCCTGGAGGCTGTTTGAATTTTCAATCTCGTTGCCGAGGCGGGGCTGGATGGATTGCGCCGAGGCGGTCCAGAAATAGGATCCTTGGTAGTTGGCGCTAGTGGTAATCCAGTTAAAGATCGGGATCTTGTTGATGGGCAGAGTGTAGGTGGCCGAAACGTTTTGTTGGAATCTTGACATGGAACCGAGATGTCTCAGTTCATTCTTGATGGTGTCGCGGTTCTTCTGCCATCTCTCAGGATCGACGCTCTTGTCGACATAGCCGGCAGGCTCGTAGATGTATGCTTGTGCTTGCGCTGAATAGTCAAGTGACAAGCCTTTTGTGAGGTCGTAACGCACTTGGTAGTTGCGGTTCCAGTCCCATTGTTTCGAGTAGGTTGGCATGATATTGACGATGCCGCCTGTCTTGTTTCTCATCTCCCGTTGCGAGAAGTAACGATACATCTCGGTGTTGAAAGTGATGCTCTTGGGCAGGTAGTAGAAATTGATGTCCTTGATGATTTGAAGGGCGGGTTTGGAAGCCCATTTGGCTTTTCCGAAAGGCGTTACGTTTTTCGGGTTACCTGCATAGTTATATCCCAATCCTCCACGGTAGGTCTTGACCATGTAATACTTGATGTCGGTATTCTCTTGGAAGGTCTCGTTATAGGAGAAGGACAGATTGAAGTTTTCAATGTCATAGATATGCACCTTGGGCATGTTGGCACGACCTCTGATGCCGCTATTGGGGTCTCTGGGGCTCGATTTGCCCTTGTCGCCATCACCAGGATCATCACCTCTGTTTCTTTTGTTAACTCGCTCCTTGCGCACATTCATGAAATTGATGTTCTTATGACGTGTGAAGTCGTGGATAGAAGAAGTGAGGGCGTCTTTCTCTTCTTGTGTGCTTAGGGCATCCAAGGCGTCCTTCATCTTGATGTCGGGATCGTACGGGTTGTAGAGCGGGGTGATTCTATTCTCGCCATAGTCGATATGCATCGGGATCTTGAGGCCGGTATTCTCAAAGAACTTGCCGAGTTCAAGGTCGGTGGAGACGGCAAAGGCGGAGTTGGCTTCAAACTCATTGCTGATGATGTCGCTGTCGAGGGCACCGAAACCGGCTGATCTATAGGAACCCGTGACCGACATTCTACCTAAATCAGCCAAAGTGGCTTCCAAACGGCCTGTCGCTGCAATACCACCGTTGCTGTTGAGGTCGGTGAGACGCAGCTCGTTGACCCAGATAACGGCACTCTTTGGCTGTCCGTCGTCTTCAGAGGCCAGATTCTGCCGTTTGGGGTTACGCACACCAATCATCATGGCTTCCACGTCGCTAATGCTCGGGTTACCGATCACCTTGATGGTATGATAGTAGTCCCTATTGTCTATAGTACCTTTCTTGACCTTCTCAGAATAGATGTAATTGGTCCTAACACTGCTGTTGGGTTGGTTCATGGCCTCGTTTCGGTGCGACTTCACTTCAACAAGGTCCTCTAACTTGATTTCGAAGTTGTTGATTTCAGGCCAGATGGCGTCCTTGTTGGTGTAGGAGGTCTGCCATGGCGTGACTTTCAATGGAATCTCGTATTCATAGTAGTTCTCCGTAAAATCGGTGCCTAGACGCAAAAACACGGTGAGATCTTGGTCTTGAAGTTGGTATTCGTCGTTGGCGGCTTCGGCGTGGACAAACATCTTTAGGTATTTGTATTGGCGGAAGTCGAAGTCTGTGGTCTTGTAGATGGCACGTCCATCCCCGTCAACGAGGTTGTGCACCGTCATCTGCAAGGATTGCTCGTTGATTCTCGTGATAGCCGTGGTGCCGATAACCTTTTCCTGCTGGATGCCAGGCGGAATGACATAAGGCACGGGTGCACGACGGCTGTTTTCGTCGATGCTGACGGCTGAGATGTCGAAGGTGGTTTCGTTGTTGGCATCATCAGGTTGGTATTCGCCAGGTGCTTGGATGCTTTGCGAGTAGGTTCTCCATTCGCCTTTCACCAAATCGAGGGTGGCAAAACGAAGTACGACAGGGCGTTTGAATTCGTTGACAAACATTCTCATGAAGCGGATGGAGGAGAAGTCGTCGATGTGGCCGATGACTTTGTCAGGCTGCTTGATGGGAATTCTGAACTGATACCAAGTGGCGCCACCAATTTGTCCATTGGGTAAAGCGACATTCGTGGAATGGAGGATGTCTGCGATATGGTTCTTGCCAACCACCATCTGGTTTGGATCCAAGTCGATGACATATTGGTAATAACGTTCCGATTCGTTCAAGGTGTTGTCGTTGTTGATATCCTCGACGTTCGGCAGTGTCGAGTTGCTTGTGGAATAGGCTTCGGTTCTTTGGACCTCTGAAGGGGAGTTGCCTTCCTGGCCGTTATAGTTCTTGTAACGTTCCAAGACACTGGAGTGTATCTCGTCCCTATCCCATTCCGAAGATCTGAAATGGTGGTAGTTGTCGCCCGATGGGTCATCGTATGCGTTGGCATAGGCCGCCGAGTTTTCGCCAAGATAGTCCCTGATGACGTTGAGATAGGTCTCTTGGAAGAAAGTGCGCTCATCGACATCGCGCAAACCATCGAAGCCGACGTCTTGGTATTGGCGAGCATCGGCTTCGTTGCTGAAGGTGCCTACAATGTCTTGAAGGGTAGGTACACGTCCCCAGATGGTCGTGTCGACATTGATGACGTTTTCGGATGTGGGCAGACCGTTTTCGTAGAATTTGCGGCCGTCACGCAAGACGTCTTCAGAGATGTCGCCCAAGTTGATGTAGAGCTTGCCTGGGTTGTTAGCATATTCTTCGTCCATGAAGGGATCCATGAGCCAAAACTCGATGTATTCGATGTTGGTAGCCTCGAAGTCGGTAGTTTCCATCTTGCGCATGATACCCGCCCAGCGGCTTTCAGGGTTGTTGAGTTTACCTTGTGCATTGATACCTGCGGAATACTGTGATGGCTGTACGTCATAGTTATAGGGGCCGCGTTCTTCTGGATAGTAAGCCAGGTTGAGTACCGACACGTTGGTGGGGGTGCCTGCGGCGATGTCTTTGGTGGGGAAGATTTCGGTTTCGAGCACCTGTCTGACGCTGTTCTTTGAAAGTTCATCAGGGGTGACGTTGGCGGGACGCATATTGGCATAACGGTCATAGAACACAGCGTTGTCGATGGTGTACCACGACAGCTTGGCTCTGTTCTTTCCGTATGCCAACCCAGTTCCAGCGGCGGCTTCGGGGAAGAGGTCACGCTGGTTTTGGGGCGTACTGGCCATGACCCACATGGTAGGAAGCCTCAGGTCGATTGTTGATTTGGCACCTTCAAAGTCGTCGATATAAGAGGTTCCTCTCTCGCTGGCTGATCTGGAAAGGCCCGGGATGAAGCGGGCAAACTCGCCATCGACATTGATACGGGAGGGAGTTCTGGTGCTGATGCCTGGCAACTTGTCGATAAGGCTGGTGAGCCATCTCGCTTCGGTGTGGTAGCTGATGTCGGCGCCATAGATGGTGTTGGCGATGGCTTCTTCTCCGTAGTTGATTTTTTGGGTATATGATTTCTCGCCAAGATACAAAACCGTTCCTCCCAAACGGAAATCGCGATCGATCTCGTGCTCGATTCGGGTTCCGAGGAAGGTTTTCTTCAAGGCGCTGAAGCCCGAGTTGGCTTCCAAGGAGATGTTGATGGGCGTACC
Organism: Candidatus Limimorpha sp.; assembly: GCA_045117495.1. Taxonomy (GTDB): domain Bacteria; phylum Bacteroidota; class Bacteroidia; order Bacteroidales; family F082; genus Limimorpha. The sequence continues at coordinate 10,835 of JBGUNT010000050.1, forward strand.
AGAGTTGAGGATGCCTTCGTTGATGATGGTCACACGACCCAAAGTGTAGTCGACCGTATAGTCGACGTTTTCAACCAATTGTGCGCCGCCAGCGGTGACTGTCACGGAACCTTGAGCCACGTTCATGGCGTTCAAGCTGATTTCACTTCCTGATTGCGAAGAATAATAACCTTTCAGCGTGAACTTGTTTTTCTCCGAGAACTGCTCTGCTGAGGTCTTTGTCATCGTATACAATGAATCGTATGCATATTTGTTGGCCAAAGAAGACTCTTCAGGGAAAATCTTGGTGCGGATATGCTTACCAAAAGGCTCCAACACTGGGAAGAAGATGCGTCCGTTAGAGGCGTTGATGGTTCCACCTTGTGTAGCCGCGTTGTTGATGAAATCGAATACGCCATCACCGCCAGGGATGGGGTTGTTTTGTTGTGTCAGATTATCGAGTCCCATCAGGTGCAACAGCGGAACGCCCTTAACAGAGCCCTCGGTGAAGTAGCCTATCGGGGTGCTGTTCGAGTTGCCGTTGTAGAAGATGTTGAGCATGAAGTCCGACGAGCTGATCTGGTAGGCTCTGATGTTATAGACGTTCTTCATCATCAGGTTCCAGATGGGCATCTTGGTGTTGACCGTGGTTCCTCTCAGCAGTTTGGCGACTAAAACATTGGGCGTGTTGATACCTTGGTCTGAGAATTCACCTACTTGGTAAACCTCATCTGAACCAACGATGGTGTATTGGTAAGCGACGGCCAAGGTTTGGTTGGAGTTGAGGGTGACGTTCAGTGAGATGAAACCCAACTTCGAGTTGAGCGTGAATTCTGTATTGCTCAAGCGACGGGCATTCTCGATTTTTTCGAAGTCACGGCCCGACACCATGTAGCCTGACCTGCCGATGCGCATGGGGTCGTTCGACATGTAATTGGTGACCATACTGATGTTGCGGATCTGTGTGGTGTCCATGCGTGAAACCAAATTGTTGGCTGCATTGCGGGGATATACCTTTGTGCCGTTGGTAGGGGTGATTTCGTTGTTGTAGATCCAATCGCGCTTTCCTTCGCCTAAGTCTGTGAGCGCAAGTATGTTACGGGTATTCTGCGTGGACGAGTTAGTGTTGGTGATCCACACTTCTATCTTCGTAATGTTGACGCTTGAGGTGACGGTGGGCAATGTTGACAGGGCCTCTTCATAGTGATCTCTGAAATATTGGCTGAGGAAGAAGTGCCTGTTCTCTTCGTAATCAAGGCAACTGAGCTCGAACTCGTTAGTCTGGGCTCCTCCTTGCACGGTGATGTTTTGCGATTCACTCTCCTGATAGGAGACGATGGAAGAGATGGTGGTCTTGCCGAATCTGAGTTTCGACTTGATACCGAAAAGCTGTTGTGTTCCGGTGATAAGGGTGCTGTTAAGAGGGAAGCTGACGTTACCTGCCTCAAGCAACTGGATTATTTCGTCTTCTTTACCGTCATATTTAAGAGCCAACTTGTCTTGGTAATTGAAAGTGGCTTTGGTGTTCTTGTTGATGTTGAAATTGATTTTATCGCCAATCTTAGCCATGACGTTCAGCTGGATGTCTTCATCGAAATCGAAATTGTATTGGTTTTGCTGACGTTCACTCATGGACGGGTCACCGCGATAAGTATGCTTGAAACCGAATGTGAGGTCGACGGAACCTTGTGGGCGGATGTCAACGGTGTTGGAGCCGAAGATCATGTCGAAGGCTTTGCCGCCGATATAGATGGGCGGGATGATGGAGGTGCCGTTGGTTGTCGAACGTGAGTTTTGGCTGCGCCGGTCTTTCCAATAATCGAGAATGCCTTTTTTGCTTTGATACTCCAAATACTCGCTTTGGGTCATTGTGGTCGGAGTGTCATAATAGAAGTCGCCAATGCGTCTTTTGAAGGTGTATTGTTGGGTGACGGGGTCGTAGATGATTTCAGTGGAGAAATTGGACGGGTCGCTGAGATAGAGAGGCGACTGGTTGTAGAGGTCTTCCATGGGATTGCCTCTACTGATAGGAATGGGATATATGATGGAGTCGGGCTCGACGGGATAGTCCATGGAATATGGGCAGGGGTAGGGGAGCGTTGCTTTCGCGTCGATACTGGCGAGGAGCAGGACGAAGATAACCGATGCCAATGCGAGGATGCTATGTCGTTTCATTCTTTTTCTCAAATGATTGGAGGTTTACATTATTTTAAGCGCTTCTTTGATAAGGGTTTCGACGGTGGCATCAGGCATCTGTTTCAGCAGACGGTCGAGAGCCTTGTCGACGGCCGATTTGCTGAAGCCCAATATCGTCAATGCTGATAACGCTTCAGTTTTAATTGTATTGTTTGGAATGGCGAAAATTTCGGTCGCAAAATCATTTTTCTTCAGTTTGTCTTTTAGGTCGATGACGATGCGTTGTGCCGTTTTTGCACCGATGCCTTTCACGCCTTGTATTGTTTTTACGTCATCATTGGCGATGGCGCTGCTCAACTCATTGACGGTCAGTGAGCTAAGGATAAGTCTTGCCGTGTTGCATCCCACGCCAGAAACGGAGATGAGCAACTCGAATAGATCGCGTTCCTTATCAGAATAGAACCCGAAGAGGTTGTGGGCATCTTCCAGGATTTGTTCGTGGAGATACAACTTGACTTCATCCTTCTCGCCTATGGCAGTGAAGGTGTTGAGCGTGATGTTGATGAAATAGCCGATGCCATGATTGTCGAGAATGACGTACGTGGGTGACTTTTCGGCTATTTTGCCAGCGATGAAGGCATACATTTGCGTGCAGTTATGTTTAAACTGCAAAAATACAAAAAATAAGGATAAGGGACGGAAATAAACAAAAAAAAGAGGGCTAAATCAGCCCTCTTTTTCATTTGGTTTAGTTTCTGAAATTACTCGGCGGGAGTCTCAGCAGGAGCTTCTTCGTGGTTGCAGCACTTCTTTTCGCCACCGCAGTTTTCGAGACGCTTCATAATGAGGTCCTTTTGTTCGTCAACGGTCAGGTTGGCGAAGTTTTCCCAAGCGGCTTTCATCTCAGCGCATTTGGCTTCGCATTCAGCCTTCTGTTCTTCGGTCATTTCGGCCATTTCCTTGCAGACTTCTTCACCAGCAGCCTTCATTTCTTCCATCTTAGCGTCCATTTCAGCGAAGACGGCAGCAGCCTTCTGGTTGAGTTCAGCCTTCATGGCGTCGTCCATTTCGTCCCACTTGGCATACTCTGATTTCAGAGCTTCCATCGGGCATTCGTGCTTTTCCTCAACAACTTCAGTTGCAGGGGTTTCAGGTTCAACAGCTTCCTCTTGTTTAGGAGTGTTGTTGCAGGCCACCATGAACAGGCAGGCCATTCCGAGTGTAAGAACTAATTTCTTCATTTTTAGTTAATTTGATAATGAGTATTTTATGTTTTTTCAAATTTTGAGCGCGCAAAAATACAAATTATTTCAATAGTACTACAAAAAATGCTTTTTTTTACAAAAAAATCTTTTTTATAATAAGGTTGTTTGTTTAAGTTATATTGCCTAATTTTGCGGCCAAATTTTAAATACGGAACAAACACAATATTCATTACTAAATAATTTATTAACAATGGCAGAAAAGAAATTTTTGACATGCGATGGTAACCAGGCTGCTGCCCATGTTGCCTACATGTTCAGTGAAGTGGCCGCCATTTATCCTATCACTCCGTCGTCGCCGATGGCCGAGTATATCGATGAATGGGCCGCTAAAGGTCAGAAGAACATCTTTGGCGAGACCGTCAAGGTGGTTGAAATGCAATCCGAAGCCGGTGCCGCTGGTGCCGTCCACGGCTCGCTGCAGGCTGGTGCCCTCACCACTACTTACACCGCCTCGCAAGGTCTGTTGCTGATGATTCCCAATATGTACAAGATCGCCGGTGAACTGCTTCCTGGCGTGTTCCACGTCTCAGCCCGTGCCCTTGCAGCCCAGGCCCTGTCCATCTTCGGCGACCACGCCGACGTGATGGCCTGCCGCCAGACGGGCTTCGCCATGCTGGCAACCAGCAGCGTCCAAGAGATCATGGACCTCGCCCCTGTGGCACACCTCGCCGCCATCGAAGGCCGCGTGCCGTTTGTGCACTTCTTTGACGGTTTCCGTACCTCTCACGAAATCCAGAAGGTTGAAGCTGCCGACATGGAGAAACTCCGCAAGCTCGTCAACCAGAAGGCCCTCAAGGAATATCGCGAACGCGCCCTCAATCCTGAGCACCCGGTAACCCGTGGTACCGCCCAGAATCCCGATATCTACTTCCAGACCCGCGAACTGCAGAACAAGTACTACGACGCTCTGCCCGACATCGTAGCCAAATACATGAAACAGATGAGCCGTATCACTGGCCGTCAATATGCTCCGTTTGTTTACTACGGCGCCAAAGACGCTACCGATATCATCATCGCCATGGGCTCCATCAACGACGTCATCAAGACCGTCATCGACAAGGAGAACAAGGCTGGCAAGAAGCTCGGCCTCATTACCGTGCACCTCTATCGTCCCTTCAGCGTGAAGTACCTCATGGACGTCATGCCGAAGACCGTGAAGAAGATTTGCGTCCTCGACCGCACCAAGGAACCCGGCGCCAATGGCGATCCGCTTTACCTCGACGTCGTCGAAGCCTTCAAGGATGTCAAGAAGGCTCCTATGATCATCGGCGGCCGCTATGGCCTGTCTTCAAAGGACACCACGCCGGCTCAAGTGCTTGCCGTTTACAAGAACCTCGCTGCCGACAAACCGATGAACCAGTTCACCGTGGGTATCAAGGACGACGTCACCCGTCGTTCGCTCAAGGTCGGTAAGGAAATCTCCATCCTGCCGAAGGGCACGTTCGAAGCCAAGTTCTACGGTCTTGGCGCTGATGGTACCGTGGGTGCCAACAAGAACTCCATCAAGATCATCGGCGACAACACCAACAAGTACAGCCAAGCTTACTTCGACTACGACTCCAAGAAGTCTGGCGGCTACACCTGCTCGCATCTGCGTTTCGGTGACCAGCCCATCTTGGCTCCTTACCTCGTTGGCACGCCCGACTTCGTGGCTGTCCACGTCCCGAGCTATCTTCGCAAGTATGACTGCCTCCGTGGTTTGAAGAAGAACGGCACGTTCCTCTACAACTCGCCTTGGAGTGTGGCTGAGACCAAGAAACATCTTCCCGACTATGTGAAGAAGTATCTGGCCCTCAATAATATTAATATGTATATCATCGACGCCACGAAGATTGCCGCCGAGATTGGTTTGGGCAACCGCACCAACACCATCCTCCAGAGCGCCTTCTTCAAGATTTCGGGCGTCATTCCTTACGACCTGGCCGTCGAGCAGATGAAGAAGTTCATCGTGAAGAGCTACGGCAAGAAGGGTGAGGATGTGGTCAATATGAACTACGCTGCCGTTGACCGTGGTGGCGAGATCCAAAAGGTTGAGATCCCCGCTGAATGGGCCAAGCTCGACTGCACCACCGACTTTGTCTTCGAGCACAATGATGCCGATCCCGAATTTATTAATAAGGTGATGCGCCCGATGGTCGCCCAGTGCGGTAACGACCTGCCCGTGAGCGCCTTCAAGGACATCGTCGACGGTACCTTCCCGGCTGGCACCACCGCCTACGAGAAGCGTGGCGTTGCCACTGTCGTTCCTGAGTGGAACCCCAAGAACTGTATCCAGTGCAACCAGTGCTCGCTGGTGTGCCCGCACGCTGCCATCCGTCCTGTCGTCATGACCGACGCTGAGCTGAAGAAGGCTCCCAAGGGCATGAAGACTGCCGACATGAAGATGCCGAAGGAGATGGCTGGCATGCACTTCCGCATGCAAGTCTCCGTCTTGGACTGCACCGGTTGCGGCAACTGCGCCGACGTTTGCCCCGCCAAGGAGAAGGCTCTGGTGATGAAACCGCTCGAAAGCCAACTCGACGAAGCCAAGAACTGGGAGTACGGTCAGAAGAAGGTCACCTACAAGGACGAACTTATCGACAAGTTCGCCAACGTGAAGAACAGCCAGTTTGCACAGCCGCTGTTCGAGTTCTCGGGCGCTTGCGCTGGTTGCGGTGAGACACCTTATATTAAGACCATTGCCCAACTCTTTGGTGAGAGCATGATGGTTGCCAACGCTACCGGTTGCTCTTCCATCTACGGTGGTTCCGCTCCGGCAACACCTTACTGCAAGAACTATCGCAGCGGTCGTGGTGTGGCATGGGCCAACTCCCTGTTCGAGGACAACGCCGAGTACGGTCTCGGTATGGCTACGGGTGCCCGCAAGATCCGCGAAGGTCTCCGCAAGAAGGCTGAAGAGCTGGTCAACACCACCGTGTTCGACTGGATGAAGGAAGCCACACAGAAGTGGTTAGACACCTACAACGACACGGTTGCCAACCGCAAGGCTACTGACGAATTTGTCGCCGCCCTCGAAAAGGCCATCCTTTCCATCGACGGTTGCATCGATTTCTTCGGCTCCAAGAAAGCCCAGGATATCTACGGCAAAGAAGTTGCCGCTCAAAAGCTGGAAGAAGCCAAGAAGGCCAAGAAAGCCGGCCGTGAGATTTGCATCTGCCACGGCTGCGAGCTCGAGAAGGAGCTGTTGGACAACAAGGACTTCCTCGCCAAGAAGAGCCAGTGGATCTTCGGTGGTGACGGTTGGGCATATGACATCGGTTTCGGTGGCCTCGACCACGTGTTGGCCAGCGGCGAAGACGTCAACGTCCTCGTCCTCGACACCGAGGTTTACTCGAACACGGGTGGTCAGTCCTCGAAGGCTACGCCTGCTGGTGCTGTCGCCAAGTTTGCTGCCTCTGGTAAGAAGGTCCGCAAGAAAGACCTCGGCATGATCGCCAAGAGCTACGGCTACGTCTATGTTGCTCAGGTCGCCATGGGTGCTTCGCAAGCCCAGTACTTCAAGGCCATCAAGGAAGCTGAGGCTTATCCGGGCCCGTCGCTGGTGATTTGCTACGCCCCGTGTATCAACCACGGCATCAAGATCGGCATGGGTCACTCCCAGATGGAAGAGAAGCTCGCCGTCGACTGCGGTTACTGGCACCTCTGGCGCTTCAACCCCGCCGAGGAAGAGGAAGGCAAGAACGGCTTCCATTTGGATTCGAAGGAACCCAACTGGGCCGACTTCCAGAAGTTCATCATGGGTGAGGTGCGTTACAACTCGCTCGTGAAGACCTTCCCCGAGGAAGCCAAGGAACTGTTCGCCAAGACCGAGCAATTCGCCAAGCTCCGCTACGAAGGCTACAAGAAGTTGAGCGAAGGGAAGTAATCTTTCCTGATTCAAACGAAAACAGCGCATCCGATTGGGTGCGCTGTTTTTATATTCAAAAAAACAATATCTTTGCCCTAAATCTAATCCATTTTTATATGAAAAAAACTATCCAAATCCTTTGCTTTGCAGTGCTGCTGTCTTCTTGCACAAAACAACAACTCCCTGTCGCCAATTACGACATCATCCCACAACCCAAGGAGGTTCAACTTAATAATGAAGAGAAGCCATTCGAACTAGGCCCCAAGACCATTGTCTATTATGAATCGGGCCTTCAGCGTGAGGCACAGTTTATGGTCGAATATGTGAACGATATCATGGGCTATGCCATGAAGATGGAGGAATACCAAAGCCAACCCGATGGTATTGTGCTGAAAGTGGTCCCCGAGGATTTCGACCAAGCCGAAGCCTATGAAATCAACATCACCCCAAAGCAAATCACCATCAAAGGCGCTGATGCTGCTGGTGTGTTTTACGGCATCCAGACCCTCCGCAAGAGTCTCCCCATCTCTCAACTCTCAACTTCAAACTCTCAACTCCCTTGCGGAACAATAAAAGACTACCCCAACTTCGCTTATCGCGCTATGCACCTCGATCCCTGCCGCCATTTCATTCCTTTGGACTCGGTGAAGGTTTACATCGACATGCTGGCGATGCACAACATGAACCAGTTCCACTTCCATCTCAGCGACGACCAAGGCTGGCGCATGGAAATCAAGAAATACCCTGAACTGACGGAGATTGGAGCTTACCGTAACGGCACGGTTATCGGGCATAACGGGAATCTCTATGATACCATCCGTCACGGCGGTTTCTATACCCAAGACGAACTCCGTGACCTCATCAAGTATGCCGCTGAGCGTCACATCAACATTATTCCTGAAATTGATTTGCCAGGTCACATGCAGGCTGCTTTGGCTTGCTATCCTCAATTGGGCTGCACTGGCGGTCCTTATGAGGTTTGGAAGCGTTGGGGCGTGTCGGAGGAGGTGCTTTGTGCAGGCAACGAGGAGACCATGCAGTTCGTTGAGGATGTGCTCAACGAGGTGATGGATGTGTTCCCTTCGCCCTATATACACATTGGTGGTGACGAGTGTCCCAAGGTGCGTTGGGAAAAGTGCCCCAAGTGCCAAGCCAAAATCAAGGAGTTGGGCATCAAGAAAGATGATAAATACTCTGCTGAAGACTACCTGCAAAGCTATGTGATGAACCGCATGGCCAAGGTGGTGGAGGCCCGTGGACGCCGTGTCATCGGCTGGGACGAGATTTTGGATGGCAACGTCTCGGAGACGGCCATCATCATGAGTTGGCGCGGCACAGAAGGCGGCATCGAGGCGGCACGCAAGGGCCACGACGTGATTATGGCACCTTCGTCGCATCTCTATTTCGACTACTACCAAAGCGAGGACATCGCCAGCGAGCCTTCATGTATCGGCGGCTACCTGCCCGTGGAGCGCGTGTATGAGTTCCAACCCCTGCCCGAGGAGCTGACACCTGAGCAGCAGAAACATATCATTGGCGTGCAAGCCAACATCTGGACGGAATACATCGCTCATTTCTGGCATGTGCAGTACATGGCCCTGCCGCGCATGGAGGCCTTGACGGAAATACAGTGGAACAATCCACAAGATCGTGATTTTGAGACTTTTGTGGAGCGTTGTCGCCATATGACGCAGCTCTACGACCTCTATCATTACACTTATGCCGACCACATCTTCAACCCGCAGGTCTGGGCCGACACGGTGGAAGCCAATCTGGCTACGCGCAAGCCCATCACCCTGCGCCAACAGCCTGCCGAGCAATACACTTACGAAGGCGCCGTAGTGCTCAACGATGGCAATCTGGGTAGGGGTGCCTACAACTCGGGACGTTGGCTGGGCTTCAGTGGCTATCCTATGGATGCCGTCATCAACCTTGAGCAACCTGCCGAGATGCAGCATGTCCGTTTCCATGCTTTAGTGAACAAAGGCGCGTGGATCTACAATCCGAGCCAAATCAAGGTGCTGGTTTCAGATGATGGCGAGAATTTCCGCGAGGTGGCACAGAAAGACATCCCGATCTCCACTTGGGAAGACAGAGATGGCATCTTCGCCTACGAAGTGGACTTTGAGCCTGTCACGGCAAAGTTTGTCGAGGTCGTGATTTCAGGCTACGACCTGCCCGAAGACCATAGTGGATTTGGCAATCCTGCTTGGATTTTCGTGGATGAGATAGAAATTGATTAAGCTTTTTTAAGCAAAATCACATACACCGGGAAATGGTCACTATAACCACCCATCCAGACACCGCTGCCGAAGGTGCGGAAGGGATAGCCGTTGTACTTGCCACCGTGCTGCTTCAAGAACTCCTTGTTGTGGACCTTGGCGTTCTTGAATTGGTAGCTGTCGTAGCCATTGGGTAGCAGGGCAGGGGTGAGGATCATCTGGTCGAGCACACCGGGTGCATCGCGGTAGAAGTTGGTGCCGATGCCCTTCTTGTGGAGGTCGTACATGGCATTGTAGAACTCGCCGTCGCGCAGGTCTTTCATGTCGCCCGAGGCACGCAGGTGTTCCGTCACAGTCTTGTTGGTCGGGTAGTCGTTGAAGTCGCCCATCATGATGATTTTGGCGTTCGGGTCGTCGCGCATGATGCTGTCGGCGATGTGGCGGCACAACTCTGCGGCGGCCACGCGGCCAGGCATCGAGCGTTTCTCGCCGCCCGCACGCGAAGGCCAGTGCATGACGATGAAGTGCATCGGCTCGCCGTCAAAGAGACCTGAGACGACCAGTTGGTCGCGGGTGATGAACTCAGGGTCTTCGGGGACAATGGTGCGATAGGATTTGCTGTTGGTCGGCTTGAAATATTTCGGATTGTAAATCAAACCCACATCCACGCCACGGCGGTCGGGAGAGTCGTAGTGTACCACTTGATAGTTTCTGTCCTTCAGTTCAGGTTGGGAAACAAGGTCTTCCAGCACGGTGCGGTTTTCCATCTCCGACATGCCAAGGACGGCCACACCATCGGGCGACCAGTCGATGCCAATGGTGGAGATGGCATAAGCCATGTTGTGGAGCTTTGACATGTATTTTTCAGTATTCCACTGGTTAATGCCTTGAGGCAGGAACTCCTCATCGTTCTTGTTCGGATCGTTGATGGTGTCGAAGAGGTTCTCTAGGTTGTAGAACCCGACGATGCCGACTTTATAGGCCTGTTTTTCTTGTGCGGTTACGCGGAGCGTTCCAAGGCTCATCGCCAAAAGGGTCAATATGAAAATGATGTGTTTGTTCATAGTTGATGAAACATTTAGGCCACAAAGGTAAGGAAAAAACTGTCTTTTTTTTCTTTGAATGTTTTTTTATTTTTAAGCATGATGACACGAGAACAATAAATAGCAGAACATGCGGCTTTGTTTTTCACTTTGGTATTTAATTGTTGTATTCCACATTGCAATCATAAAACAAGGGAATGGATGTACTTGCTCGCAACTTTATTGTTATGAGTATTATGATTATAAGGTAGGGTTTGAATGTAAGATTCAGAACTCATTGACGGAAGAATAAATCAATAAGCTTTTTTTGTTTCTGGTTTCGACTATGATATAAAAAACGCCAGCATCGGGGCTGACGTTGCTTAATCATTCTTTATTAGATTTGTGTAGAAAACCAAAGTATATGAACCCAAGAGTAAGGTATATAGGGAAGGCATAATCTGTCCATTTGGGAAGAGGAATCCCTATAATCTGGAATTGTATAACTCTCCACAAGGCAAGTAACATTATGGGAATGTTAAACAGCCACACTTCTATCCGAATGCTTTCTTTGGTATTGAATTTCATATGTTCTAACCTTGATTGCTTTACCTTTCTATGTAATTGGACTGGGCTGCACACAGTGGATTATTGGGACAATATTCACAAATGCACATATAGCCACATATCATCATCAAAGGAATTACTCCATTAGATCCTCCAGCACAAGCTGTGATGCATAGTAGTGCCATCCCGGGGCGTTCGCACGGCCCATAGTCATCTCCAGGCTCCATTACCATGTTATAGTATTCTTCCAAATCATAACTAAGGTTAGGGTTCTCTCTGAACATTGACACCAGATCCCTAAGATATTGAAAGAGTTCGTCCTCTGACATATTGCATATAGGGCAATCTTCGGAATCACCGTTTATGCCATATTCTGATGTCAATGTGTTTATTGCCTGTTGCATCACGTCAAAGAGATGGTAAAAATCTGTTTCGGCTATTTCAAGTTGTTGACATAATATTCCGATATCACTCAAATTTAATTCCTCTGTTTCCATATTTGATTCAACAAACAGCCCCATTAACTCTGAATTAGCTCGAACCATGTCCTTGAAATTATTATCTTCAAGTACCGATTCTTTAATATTAGTGCCTCTTGCTTTATCGGGAATAGTTGTCTCATTTTTGCTTTAGCAGTTTTTTTGAGTCTTTTTGTTCCTCCCACTTCGTGCATGCAAACAATACTGTTGTAAGGATGGCTACAAGAAACAAAGCACCGAGTACTTTCTTATGTTTTTTCATTTTTTTCTCGATTTTTATGTTTGTTGTTTTTTTGAGGCTTCCTGTATTTCCCGCATCGTTTTGCCTTTCGATGCAGAGGCGCTTTCGCGGGTTGTTCGGCCGTCTAATCATGGTTTCTCCCCGCCAACGGCAAGCACCTATCATGGCGAGGCGGTTTGCTTGGTGAACCTGTTCTTGCCCAAGTGCCAGATTCCGAGGAGGAAACCCGGCTTGTGCGCAATGCGCCAGGGCAACTCCGTAATTGGGGATGGAGCCATGCAATGCTTGGAATGGGAACGGCAGGGGAAAGCGTCTCCGCGAGGCTGTGGAAGCCGTTTTCCAGCCATCGGTCGAGAACGAGGAAAAGGGACGTTATGTGGCTGTGGGGTCGCATGGCGTCACGGTTTCGGCTACAAAGATACACAAAAATCTGCCTTTGTCAAGTGTTTTTGGAAAAAATCAGATAAACTCCCTAAGTTCCAATTCCAATGTCTCGTCAATATATCTCGAATCGATGGAGATTATCGACGTGATTTTCTTGTCGACAGTTTTGATAATCGTAGGGTTTGCCAAATCAAAGCACACATTGTCCAATACTCTCAACGTGTCGAAATGCACATCGCATTGGATTTGCTTTGCAAGGACATTCTCTTTGTTGCAATCAATGACGGTGATATGACTATTCGGCTCTTCGGATACATTTTCCTTAAGCCAAAGCCATGTTTTCTGGACACAGCCGAGACAGGAATACACCGGAATGACGACAAAGCAATGCTTTTCGTCGGGAATGGTCATGCCGTACACTTCCAAGGCCTCACTGAAGCTGTTGGTTTCTTTTGAAAAATGCCCACATCCTACGAACAGCAACAGGGATATGGCGACAATAAAAATCCTTTTTGGTTTTCTCATGGTTTTAAAGTTTAAAAAGTGTCAATGTCAGAACATAAGTCTCGATACTTGGAGCTTTTCTCAAATACACGCCTTCTTTGCTTGGCACGATTATTTCCGGATTATACTCGTCAAGCTGGAAACAATATTCCTTTTTCACCGAAAAAGAGGAATCCATTACAATGATTGACCAGGTGGGGACATGGCCGTCAATGAGGTTGCCGTTGACGCCCACTTCTTTTTCGTGCTCGGCCACCCGGTAGTACTCGCCTGTGTGTCTGTTGTAAACCAGATTGGAATACTTGGGGTTCGACATGGAATATTTTCTGTAATAGCCCATATCGAAAGCCCTGGAGTCGTCGAAAGGGACAAACTCGTCGATATACCTGCTTTTACACAAAAAGGCCTTTTCCTTAACGTCGTTTTTATACAGATAGACACTGTCGTCGCAGGCGAATGAAATAAGGCAGCGGTTGTCTTCCAAAGGGCAAATCACAGGGAACCAGTCATTGAAACTATAATTATTCTTTTTATAAAACACTGGGAACGCACCGAAAACGGAAACATTTCGGTTGCTTAAATCAACAACGCATACAGGCTTGACATTTTCATAATACAAAGCACGTTCTTCGGCGGAAATGGTGCCATACTCTTCGTTTGAATTGCCAACATACAAACGATGGCTGTCCAGTTTCAGCCCCGTCATCGGATCCATGCCGGCCAATGCAGGATGCAAATCGATTTCATCATGCAAAACACCCTTATCATCATAAAAAAACAGCGAGTTAATTCCGCAGTTTACAGGAAAATAGATAATCGTATCATGGTTTTTGAAGCACATGAAACAACCATGCATATCATCACGGAAGTTGAGCTTTTCCATTCCAACAACTCCCGATGAATCGAACCTTACAATACTGATGTCCGAAAGATCAAGCCTTGACTGCAAAACCAAAACATTGTCGTCACTTTCAATGACGTTTGGTATTACAAAGACAGCGGCTGGGCGCACCACATCCAATGGTATATCTTTGACCATTTCGGGTTCGTCCGGTTGCCTCGCACACGAAATTAGCAGCAAAGAGGCAAAAAGTGTAATGATGTTGTTTTTCATACAGTAATGGTTTTAGAAGTGATACTGGCCGATGGCCATCGGCCAGTATCACTTCTAAA
>JBGUNT010000051.1:0-32162 GCA_045117495.1 Candidatus Limimorpha sp.
AAAATAGATACATCATATTCATAATCACCCTATTCCTTTTTGCCAGTCAAGCTTGCAAGAAAGAGCATCAGATCAACCCCGATTCAAAGCTGAAACTCAGTTTCTCGGCCGACACGGTTTTCACCTCATTGGGTTCGGCCACACACCAGCTAAGAATCTATAACAACCATGCCGACGACTTGAAAATCAGCTCCATACGATTGCTTGGCGGCGAATCATCCCCCTATCGCATCAACCTCGACGGCGAGAATGCAACGGAGTTTTACGACAAAATCATTCCTGCCAACGACAGCCTCTTCTCTTTCCTCCGTGTCACCATCAACCCGAACGACTTGAACACGCCTTTCGTGGTGGAGGACGAACTCGAGTTCATCACCAATGGCAACACGCAGGTCATCAAGCTATTGGCATGGGGACAGAACGCCAATTATATCGTCGCTGACAAAGTGGTGAACATCGGAGGCACGCTCTATCCCTACCACATTGTCGCCGACAGCCTTCAGACCACGGTTTGGACTTCGGAACGACCCTATGTGATCTACGGTTATGCCCTCATCAACAGTTACGGCACCTTGAGAATTGAAAAAGGCACGCAAATCTATTGCCACCAAGGTGGCGGTATCCTTTCGTGGAGCGACGGCCAGCTCATCATCGACGGCACAGCCGAGGAGCCTGTCATCGTGCAAGGCGACCGTTTGGAAGCCTATTACAACGACACCCCTGGACAATGGGAGCAGATCCTGATGATGGACGGTCGCGCCGGTGCCGACCACCGCATCAGCCACGCCATCATTCGCAACGGCACCATCGGCATTAACTGTCAATCGGTACTAAAAGCAACGGAGTGCGCCTTGCGCATCGACAACACCGTTGTTGAAAACCAAAGCGGCTACGGGCTGTTTTCCATCCTCTATGCCGTTGAGGCCAAGAACTTCGTCATCGCCAACTGTGGCTTTTCCAACCTCTGGGCCTTCGGTGGTGACTACCGCTTTGTGCACGGCACCATAGCCAACTATTGGAATGCCAACGAGCACAACAACAACGAAAACGCCGTTTCGGTGGCCAACTACGCCCTCGACGGCAACAACCAGCCTTTCTATTACCCATTCCGCATGGAAATGGACAATTGCATCATCTACGGCAAGCAAAAAGATGAATTCAAGGGCGTATTCGGTCCCGAGGCCGACTCTATCTACACCTTCGACCACTGCCTCATCAAATCGGAGAAATACAATGGCACGATGCCGGGCTTCAGCCACTGCCTCTTCAACCTTGAGCCCTACTTCTCCGACCCGATAAAGCCCGACTGCCACATCGACAGCATCGCCTCGCCCGTCATTGGGACAGGCAACCCCATCATAGCCAACGAGCTACCCTACGACCTTGATGGCGTCAATAGATTGGGGGCTCCTGACATGGGCGCCTACCAGTTCGTACCGAAAGAGTAAGGTCAATACACCACTTTTAGGTTCAAAGTCTTGCTGTTGCCAACACCATCGGTCACCACGACTTTGACTCGGTTCGTACCTTTCTTGATCTTCTCGTCAAATTCATAATAAAGCAAGGCATTTTTGGCGTCATATTGGCCGAGCACCCAAACATCGTTAAGATAAATATCGTAGGTCTCGATACCCGTCATATCGTCAGAGATCTTAAACCTCAACGACTTAAGCGAGCTTACCACCTGCCCATCCTTGAAATTGGAGGCGGTTACCTTAGGCGCCACTGAATCGATTTTGATGGTATATTCGCCCATAGAACGCGTTTCCACCTCCATGCAGCCATCTTTCATTCTGCCGCCCAAAGATGACACTTTGCCTTTATTGTCGATATAAGCGATATACTTTTTCGGATGGTCAACCCATTTTTCGTTTGGGCGCAAGCGAATGGTAAAGTTCTTGAATGTCGTCAGTTCTTCATCACCGAAACGATAG
The DNA here is from genome assembly GCA_045117495.1 of Candidatus Limimorpha sp. Taxonomy (GTDB): domain Bacteria; phylum Bacteroidota; class Bacteroidia; order Bacteroidales; family F082; genus Limimorpha. The sequence continues at coordinate 1,935 of JBGUNT010000051.1, forward strand.
ATGCGGGAGCAACAGTCTTTCTCGTCACGTTGCCCGGTCTGGATCCACTCGTCTCTAAAAAGCGTTCCCCTTCCCAAAATCACATTGAAGTCCTCGATGGTGATGTTGTTGTTGAGCGAGCCGTCAGCTTTCACGAAATACTCGCTACGCATACGCATCGGACGTTCCACTTCAACTGGCGCAGTACCTACTAACTTAAAGCTAATTCGCGAAGTGTTTCCAACGTAATCAGAGACCTTAAAACAAACCCGCACCGTATCGCCTTCATCCACTGTCGCCGTCCCATTCTTGATTTCAATCATTTGTAGTTTATTGAAGGGGTCTGTCTCCGTACGCACGTAACTCGATTTCTTTTGCTTATAGTGGCGGTAATCGAGCAAGCTGTTCACATAACGTGGTTCATCATACGAGAAACTGTCGGCTTCTACTTGGAAGGCCAACACATCGTCGAGGTAAAGCTCATAAAGATAAGGGCCGTTCTTGTTGGTTGAAGTGCCCACCTGGTCATATGTGCAAATGCCGAAAGCTATCTTGCCATTGCCATATACGACATTCCTATCTTTCAAGGAATACCTTCCTTTTTCACCTCCAGTCACCGAGAAATACATCGGTTTAATGCCTCCTTCCAAGGTAGCCTCCTCCCCCACAGGATAAACCGACACACCTTGTATCATAGGCCTCACTCCATCTTCGATTTTGTATCCGAAATACAATGGATTGACAGGCTTTTCGCTCAGTGTATGACGGATCTCAAAATGCAGATGGGGCCCGCCAGAGCCACCCGAGTTGCCCGAATAGGCAATCAGGTCACCTTTTTTTATTGGGAACCTACCTTTATCGGGATATATCTGGGATGTAAACTTCTTGTGCTTGTATTGGTATTGCTTCACGTACCTGGCAATTTCGCCAGAAAAACGCTGAAGATGGGCATAGACACTTGTATAGCCGTCGTAATGAGTGATGTAAAGCACATTTCCGTAGCCATATGGCGACACACCTATTCGGCTAATATAGCCATCCGCAACAGCATATACCTTCTTCCCTTCAACACCTTGAGTCTTAATGTCAATACCGGCATGGAGATGATTGGGCCTTAATTCTCCAAAAGTGGCCGAAAGATAAATAGGGATATCAAGCGGCTTACCGTATTTGGGGAAATCTTCCTGTGCCGCCAAGGCCATAGACAATGAGCATAATACAAACAGTAAGAAGGGTCGCACTTTCATATTGGTTGAATTTTGGGCAAAGATACATCTTTTTTATATACATTTGCAACGGCATTGAGAAGATATTTATGAGTTACAGAAGCAGGAAAAGAAAAAAAAGCGAATGGTTGTCATCTCCACCCATCTTGCTTATTTATAGGCTGTTGTCAATCTTATTGGCACTTAGCATCAGCCGTTGGCTGCTGTATCTTTTCAACACACAATTCTTCCACATGCTTACCCTGAAGGAATCGTTTGGACTGTTCCTCAACGGCATGCGCTTCGATTTGTCGATCATTGCTTTCCTTAACATCCCTGTCATCCTTTATTATTGTTTCCCGTCCCTTTTCATCACAAAAAAGATTCCTCAAAGGGTCATCGACATTTTTTATGTCGCCGTTAACGGTATCGCCATTCTGCTCAACTTCGTTGATATCGCTTACTTCAACATATACGGTAAGCACATTACTCTCTCCTATCTAAAATCCATGCCACAATCGGATGAGGTGACTTGGGGCGTTCTAGGGCAAATCTTCTTCGACCACTGGTATCTTGTACTCATTTTCATCCTTTTTATCCTTGTGCTTTGGGTCGTCACCAAGCAAACCCGTATCAGGGAACTGGGGAAGTACGACAACGAGAGGGCTTGGATGATACGTCAAATAGTGAGTTTGATCATCATAGTACCTTTGACTTGGGTTGCCATACGTGGCGGTTTCCAACAAAAATATATTGCTCAAGACACGGCATTGGAATTCTCGGATGCGCAAAATGCCCCCATCCTTCTCAACACGCCTTTTTCGCTATTGTTTAACGACAATATGCCTCATGAAATCCTAGCCGTTGAAAGAGATAGCACGCAAATCATCGTTCACAACGACTTAACGCCAAACCGTTTCCTCATTGACACTGCCAATGTCGTTGACAGCACGGCAAAAAACCTTGTCGTGATTATCATGAAAGGCATCGGCCAGGAGATGATCGGTTATTATAACCCTGGTAGAAAAAACCATGTCACCCCTTTCCTTGACTCTTTGCTGACCCAATGTCTTACTTTCGACGGTCGTTCCAACAGCCGGCGCAGTATCGAAGTCCTTCCATCTTTGCTAGCAGGCATCCCTCCTTTGATGGAACAAGACTTTGTGGCCTCTCCATATGCTGAGAATGACTTTGATTCGTTCATGAAACACCTCCAGAAAAAAGGGTACAACACCATTTTCCTGCATGGAGGTGACAATGGCACGATGGGCTTTGACAAATTCGTTAAACGTGCCGGCATAAAGAACTACTTCGGCCGAAACGAGTATGGTGATGATAGCGACTACGACCACCAATGGGGCATCTTTGACGGCCTATTCCTTCAATATGTTGCACAAACGCTCAGCCTCGTTCCCAGCCCCTTTGCCGCAACCATCTACATGCTTTCTTCCCGCTATCCATACAAGGTACCCAAGGGCTTTTCGTTACCCGAGGGTAGTTATTACTGGAGCGGATTTGAAAAAACCGTCTACTATGTCGACTGTGCCTTGAAAGACTTCTTTAAAAAGGCGTCACAAATGTCATGGTTTGCCAACACCTTGTTCGTCATCACTTCAGATTACTCGAACAGCGAACACCATCAACCAAAATACAACAATGTGTGGGGAATGTACGCCATACCCATCGCTTTCTACGACCCTAGTCATATCGTTGCATCGCGTTGTGACGAGATCGCCCAACAAATCGACTTGGGGCCTTCCATCCTTTCTGCCATGCATGTAAAAGACACCTTGTATTCTTTCGGCAGGAATCTCTTCGACACACTTACCGAACCTTCTTTCATCAGTTATTTCAATCTCACGTATCAATATAGCGACGGACAATACCTAGTGCAATCCGACGGACGGCATCCTTTTGGAATCTATAAACCCAAGACCGATTCATTGCTGGCCGACAACCTCATTGACAGGTTGCAGTGCCCCGACATCTTCAGGAAACTCTATCTGTTCCTGCAAGAATACAACGAACGTATTACGAGCAACCGCTTAACCCTAAGCCAAGACCTTCCCTATGAAAAAACAGCTGATTCGATTCATCATTAATCCCATCTCTGGAAAGAAGCATAAGGACCATCTTCCGAGTCAAATCGAGGAGTATCTCGACCATTCGAAGTTTGACTATGAGGTATTTGTGTCACAATACGCTGGCCATGCCGCCATTCTCGCAAAAGACGCCGTCAACCAACACATTGACATACTCGCTGTGGCAGGCGGCGACGGCTCCATCAATGAAGTGGGGGCGCCTCTCATTGGAACCGACATGGCGCTCGCCGTCATCCCCTGTGGTTCAGGCAATGGTTTGTCACGTTGCCTGAACATCCCGCTCGACCCAGTCAAGGCATTGGAGGTAATCAACGGTAACAGCAGGCGAAAAATCGACACTGTTTCGGTCAACGGAACGCCTTTCATCAGCATCTCTGGTACAGGTTACGATGCCAAAGTAGCCGAGGACTACAGCAAAGATCCACGCCGAGGTTTTGACACCTATTTTAAGTATATCATCCGTAACTATGTCACGATGAAAGAACAGCCATACACCGTCGTCATGCCTGACCAAACCATAGAAACCAACGCTTTTTTCATCTCGTTTGCCAACTCCAACCAAATGGGTTACGATTTCCCCATTTCTCCTCACGCCTCACTATGGGACGGTAAAGTGGACCTCTGTATCGTACAGAAACCTAATCCCCTGGAATTGCCTATCATGGGTGGATTCATGATTGATGGCATGATGGACAAAGCACCGAAAGTCAAAATCATCCAGACCCCCGAAGCCACCATCATACGGCCCAAAGCCGATGTCATCAACCTTGACGGAGAATCTGTCATGATGGAAAAAGACCTCCATATCAAAGTCAACCCATTAAGTCTCAACATTATTTGCCATGAAACACAAAAGTGACAAAAACGGAACCGTCTATTCCACCAACCCCAACTACGCCTTCGACTATGGCGAAGAAGAGGTTGTCACCCTTGAACCAGCCAAGCAAAACCTCAGAATCATGCTCGACAAGAAACAGCGTGCTGGGAAGAAAGTCACACTCATCACAGGGTTCCAAGGCTCTGAATTCGACTTAGCCGTATTGGGCAAGGAACTGAAATCGGCCTGTGGTGTCGGCGGCAGTGTCAAGGACGGTGAAATTCTTTTGCAAGGCGACTTCAGGGAAAAAGTATTGGCTCTTTTGCTCCAAAAAGGATATTCCAAAACCAAAATCAGCGGATTATGATTGAAAAGTACATAGAAATACTCAAAGGCATCGGAAACGGCTTGCATTTTGGCGCATCTGCATCGCTTGCTATCGCCGAAAGCGTCGCCTTTGTTACATTACTCGTCATTGGCCTGTTGCTTTATTTTCTGGCCCGCTTCATCATCAGCAAGACCATACATGTGCTGATCAAGAAGACCCCATCGAAATACGATGACTTTCTCATTAAGAACAAGGTGTTTGTACGCATCTGTCTGCTCATCCCTGCCATCCTCATCAAGTATTACATAAAAGATGCCATGCCTGACTTTCCAGATGCTGTAGCCATCATTGTTAAGATTACAAAAATCTATGAGATTACTGTATACGCCTCTATTTTGACGGCTTTGGTCAATACAGCGCATGAGCTTTACAACTCTTTTGAAACATCAAAGTTAAAACCCATTGAAGGTTTGGTGCAGGTTATCAAAGGCATCATCATCGCTGTAAGCGTACTGCTCATTGCTACTTTCCTTTTGGGCAAAAGTCTGTACAGCATCATCATCGGATTGGGCACCATCTCAGCCGTCCTTATGCTTATCTTCCAAGACTCCATCAAAGGCTTCGTAGGTAGCATACAATTGTCAATCAACGACATGCTCCGTATCGGCGACTGGATTGTGATGGGTCCCGCTGACGGCACCGTGCAGGAAATCAACCTTACGACGGTGAAAGTCCAAAACTGGGACAACACCATCACCACCATCCCCACTTATACATTGGTTTCAAGTCCGTTCACCAACTGGCGTGGCATGTCGGAGTCGGGCGGACGACGCATCGCACGCAGCATCAACATCGATGTGAACACCATCCGTTACTGCACGCCAGAGATGCTAGATAAATACAAGCACTACGCCTTGGTGAAGGACTACATTTGCCAACGCGAGGAAGACATCGCCGAATACAACGAGGCTAACCGCATCGACACGAATGAAATCATGAACGGACGCCAGCAGACCAACCTCGGCATCTTCCGTGCCTATATTAAGGCCTATCTCAACAACAACCCCAAGCTGAACCACAACCTCACCATGATGGTGCGGCAATTGCAGCCCTCAGAATTCGGTGTTCCCTTGCAGATTTACGCCTTCAGCAGCGACAAGCAATGGATCAACTATGAAGAAATCCAAAGCGACATCTTCGACCACATCATTGCCGCTGCTCCTATGTTTGACTTGAAGATCTATCAAAAGCATTGATCATGAATGCCGGGGTCACCTTCACAGAAAGGTATCTAAAACTAATGTTCAAGTCGTTGCGCGATGCCACGCCTGAAGAAGTGTTGGAAGAGCTGGAACATTGTCGCCGCGAGAACCGCCGGCCAGTGCGCGTGCCTCGCTATTTCAGGGGTTACTTCACTGAAGAGAAATACCATGCCTCGACAGGTTTCGAGATGCAGGTTTTCAAGCACGAAGAAAAGACGAGGTCCCTGAGACCTCGGTTCCTGAATCCTGAATCTTTCGAAGTATCGAAGGAGTCGAAGGGCAGGCAAAAAAAGAGTCTCATCCTCTATATCCACGGCGGTGCCTTCATCTATCCGCCTGTGTTCTTCCATTGGCGTTTTCTGCACGACCTCGCCCTGCGCACACATTGCGACACACTGATGCCTGTCTATCCCAAGTCGCCAGAATATGTATGCGAGTATTCCGTAAGAACACTATTGGACTTCTATCAAAGCATCTCGTCATCCAAACAATATGAGGAGATACATCTCGTTGGCGATTCGGCAGGTGCCTGCCTTTGTCTTGTCGTGGCCCAGGAAGCCCATAAAAACGGGTGGCAAAAACCCGCTACTACCACCCTCCTCTCTCCTTGCGTCGACCTAAGCCACACCAAGGCAAAGGAGATGCGCGCCCTCCAGGAGAAAGACAATATGCTACAACTCGACCGCGTCATCGCACTTAACGCCATCTGGCAAGCTGAACTACCCGCAAAACATCCATGGGTAAGCCCTGTTTTCGGCGACTTCAGCGGCATCGACAACCTCTGCGTCTATTTTGGTTCAGACGAAATCCTTCAGCCTGACGACCTCTTCCTCAAGGAAGTATATGAGAGCCAAGGAAAGACTGGTCACTTCGTTGAATATGAAGGCATGTTCCACACCTTCGTGATGTTCCCCGTCCCCCAAGGGTTCAAGGCCACAAGAGAAATCGCGGCTACCCTCAAAAAAAGGGCAACTCCAATGAAAAGCCGCCCTTGAGGTTTTTGTCGCATTATAAATGCTCAGCGAATCATAATCTTCGTGTTGATTTCTTGCGTTCCTTTCGTAGCCTTCAAGAAATACAAACCTTTCTGACAAGCGCCAAGATCGAGTGTGCCTTCCCCATTCACAGGTTCTTCTATGATCTTGTGACCCGCAATGTCAAACACTTGAACATGCCATTGTCCAATACCTAAATTGACGTAAAACACACCTGACGAAGGATTGGGATATACCAATGAAGGTTCACTTCCTTGTTCTGGAACAAAAACAGAACCATCGCAATTCACTTCCGCTGCCAATTCATAGGTAAATGGAGCAGCCGTTCCACCTCCTTTGAAGATCACATTGTTGTCTGAGTCTTTGACTTGGAAAAAGCCGTTGCCCATGCCTTCACCTTCTGAGTCACGCATTGTAAAGCGATAACAAGCGCCATGCATCAACACAATATCTTCCTTATAGACATGATTGGCTTGATTATAGGTGAAAGAATGCTCTAGTTCACCAGAATCCATGTTTCTAATCTCGAAAGACAGGTTTTCCGGATGTGAGCCCGTCCTGAGTTGTAAAACAATTGCACCATCTATGGTGACGGGGGCCTCCATATTTACTTCAATGAAATTATCAGGCATATACTGGTCGACTTCACCATTGGGCATCACAGCATAAAACATCAAGGTCTCGCACGGAGCAGCCTGAAACTCATCCATAGTAACGGTCACCGACTGGCCTTGGGGTAAAGAGCCATGCCAAGATTGGCGGTGGTCTTCATGCCCATCAAAGGCACAAAGATCAAAAAATGTAATGGTTTGGTTGCCGAAGTTTTTCACAGTAAGCTTTGGTTTCTGTATACCGGAACAATTGACATTCACCACATCTTCGACAGCTTTCAACGCAAGGTCGTAGTCAAGATCCAATGCCATCGACATTCTCACCGCCTGATATACCTCCTTGGTGCCTCCCGAATAGTTCTGCACCCAAGCAGTCAGGTAACAGTCTTCTTTAGGCCATCGCATCTCAAAAGTTTCGCTGATGGTCATGCCAGGACCTGTAAAAGGTATGCCAGTTTGGGAAGGAATCATATCGCGACATACATGGTGCAAACCATGCATGCCCTGCCAACCCTCATCGATATTGCATTGCGTCAAGGCAATAAACACGCGTACATCCGAGCCGTTGCAGTCGCCTACTTGGTTCACGGTGCAGTTGACACGACAAGAGGTGCCGTCAACGGGTTCATAGTCCAAGTCAATGGTGAACGGGCTGGCCACATTGATGCGCTGGTTGTAGTAGTTCATGTAATATGAATACATGTTTTCGCTGGCGTTGCCGCCACCCGACATGCCAGTTATGCCATCGGCCTTTAACGTAGGATAACTGGAGATGCCATAATAGTTGGCGCGGGCGTTGGTCTCATTAGTGTAATACTCTTCCGTGGAGAAAGCAGTAGTGTGGTAAGCCACTGGAGCGATGGCCATGCCCTCATCCATCATCTGAGCAATGCCATTGGCGGCAGCAGGACAATAGGGACAACGTACACCTGTAAAAATCTCGAACAGCACACATTCGCGTGCGACATTATCTTTAACTTGTGCTATCGATGTGGATAGCATACACATCATCAGGATGGTGACCAATAGAATTTTCTTCATAATACACATATTTATCGTTGCAAAAATAGCAAGAATTTGGCTTTATCAAACATGCTATCTCCAAATTTCTTACCTTTGCCACGCAAATTATTATCTTTTTCTTACTATTATGCAGAAATTCAATGCTCTGATCAAAGAAGAACTATCTGGCTGGAAGCCTTTCGACATCATATGGCTTGTGACGGTTTGCGTCATCATTACTACAGTGACTTTGCTCACTTCCAACGCCGAGGCCTTTGGCCTTTCACACCCAACCCTATCGGCGGGTGCAGTCAAGGCGTGTGTGATATGTTCTATCATCGCAGCCATCATCGGCGTCATCAATGTGGTGCTTGGAGGCAAAGGAAAATTGTCGAATTATTTTTTCGGCGTCATCAGCGCCCTCTTGATGATTTACATCAACCTCACAGTCAAGAACTACGGCATCATGCTGGTAAGCGTCTACAACCTCGCCATGCAATTTGTTGGCTTCCGTGCATGGTCAAAGAACATGAACAAGACAACGCATGAGGTAAAGAAAATCCACATGAAAAAGAGTCAGCGATGGATGTATATTGGCATCCTTACCGCTGCCACCATCATATTGGGATTGATTATGAAACAAGTAGGCGATGCACATCCCTTCATAGACGCTTTCATCACTTCGGCCCAAATCATAGCAATGATACTGATGGTCAGCATGTTTGCCGAGCAGTGGTGGCTTTGGATTGTCATCAATATTGCCAGCATCTATCTCTTCCTCACCTCTCGCGAAGTCACACTTGCCCTTGCCCTGATGTACATGGTATATTTTGTGAACTCCATTATCATGTGCATTCGTTGGGAGCGTGAAGCTAGGGAAAACGATAAAGTTATGATAGATAACAACCATCATGAATAATTTGTTTAACCTTGTAGCATCCAAATAAAGAACAATATGGACAACGAAATCAAACAGATTTATGCAGGCTCCGTCGTCAACGCAGAATTCATTGGCAGCGTGCTTGAGGAAAACAACATACAATTCCTAATCCGCAACTTTCAGGAAGAGAGCCTCGTAGCGGGTTGGGCCGCCAATGTCATCAAAGGCGAAGCCTCGGTTTATGTCTTTGCCAAAGACTACGACCGCGCAATGCTGCTGTTAGATGAAATCCAAAAATCCCACATCGAAGAAGAATAGTTGATCTATAGCTACTTCCCCATTTCACGCCATGATTCAAGCAACAAACATCCATAAATCTTTTGGAAAACTTGAAGTTCTCAAGGGTATCGACTTGCACATCGCCAAAAAGGAAATCGTAAGCATCGTAGGTGCCTCGGGCGCCGGCAAATCGACGCTGCTTCACATCCTTGGCACACTCGACAAGGCTGACCGCGGACAGATTATCATCGACGGCACAGAAATTAACAAGCTCAATGACACTGCACTGGCTGCTTTTCGCAACCAAAAGATCGGCTTTGTATTCCAGTTTCACCATCTCCTACCTGAGTTTACTGCTATCGAAAACATCTGCATCCCCGCCTATATCAACGGCATGACCAAAAAGGAAGCCACTGCCAAAGCTGAGAAGTTGCTTGACTACCTCAACCTCACAGAACGCAAGAACCATAAACCTTCCGAACTCTCTGGCGGTGAGCAGCAACGTGTTGCCGTAGCCCGCGCCTTGATTAACGACCCTGCTGTTGTTTTGGCTGATGAGCCCTCTGGCAACCTTGATTCAAAATCGGCACAGGAATTGCATCAACTGTTTTTCAACTTACGTGATGAAATGGGTCAAACTTTTGTTATCGTAACACATAACACGGCTTTGGCTTCCATGTCGGATCGTACCATCGCCATCAAAGACGGAAAAATTTAATGCATATCTATACTAAAACAGCGATGTTTTCGTTCGTAAAAGAATAAAATAAGATAATGAACAAGCATATCATTTTTTCACTGCTTTTTGGTGCCGCACTCGTTTGCAGCGCCACAGTTGTCCAAGCTCAGAATACCGAATCTTACGAGTCGCTGATGAGAAAAGGCAATGACAAGTTCGGCGCCAAAGACTATATCAGCGCCAAGACTTATTACGAAATGGCACTCAAGCAAAGAGCCAACGACCCCACTGCAAAACAAAAACTCAACGAGACGGTGAAAAAAATCCAAGAAGACGGAGCCCGTCAAGAGGTTTTTTACAGTCATTTGGATGAAGGCGACCGCCTCAATGACTTGCAGCGCTACGAAGAAGCGTTGGCCGAATACGAGAAAGCTTTGGCTGTCTTCCCCAACGACAAATACGTAGGATCGCAAGCTGAGGCCGTTAGGGCCATCTTGCAAGAACGCAAGGACAAACAGGATGCATTCGATTTGGCCATGAACCAAGGTGAAACCTTGTTGGCTGAAGATAATTTCGATGCCGCTATCCTGCAATTTGAGGCCGCCAGCAACATCTTTCCCACCGACAAGCTCCCGAAAGAAAAAATAGCCGAAGCCAAACAAAAGAAGCAACTTTACACTGAAAAGGTGGCCCGATTCGACAAATTGATGGAAGAAGCCAACCAATTTGGACTCCGTAAGAACTATGATGCCGCCATCGGAAAAATCAATGAGGCTTTGACACTTTTCCCCAACGACCTTCAAGCCAATGCCAAGCGCAATGAATATCAAGCAGCCAAAGGCGTTAGCGACCGCTATAACAGCATCATTTCCGAGGCTGACAGACTTTATGAAAGCAAGGCCTATCGTGAGGCAAAAACACAATACCAAAGCGCCCTTGCAGTAGTTGCAGGCGACGCCTATGCCTCCGACATGATTGCACGACTCGACCCCCTCATTGCCGAACAAGATGCTGAAGAAGCAGCCAGAATTGCGGCTGAAGCCGAAGCAGCACGGTTGGCCGCCGAAGCCGAAGCAGCACGCATCGCTGCTGAAGCCGAAGCAGCGCGTTTGGCAGCAGAAGCCGAAGCCGCCAGGTTAGCAGCAGAAGCCGAAGCCGCACGTATCGCCGCAGAACAAGAAGCCGCTCGCATCGCTGCTGAACAAGAAGCTGCACGTTTGGCAGCCGAAGAAGCTGCACGCATCGCCGCCGAAGAAGAGGCTGCTCGATTGGCTGCCGAAGCCGAGGCGGCACGTATTGCCGCTGAAGAGGAAGCAGCCCGCCAAGCCGCTTTGGCCGCCGCCGAAGCCGAGCGTCAAGCCACCATAAAAGCCATGCTCGACGAAGCCGACGCCTTGTTTGCAGAAAAAGATTATGCTCCTGCCAAGACAAAATATCAAGAAGTCATAAACTTCGACGAAGGAAACGCAACAGCTACTGCTAGAATCAAAGAAATCGATGGTATCTTCGCGCAAATGGCCGCCGAGCTGCAACAGCATTTCGACAATGCCATGAACGCCGGAAACCAAGCCATGAACGAAGAAAGGTTTGCCGATGCCATCACCCATTTCCAATCGGCATTGGTCTACAAACCTGAGGACGAAAACGCCGCAAAACAATTGGCAGCTGCTGAGAAAGCCGAAAACGACCGTATTGCTGCCCTTAGGGTTCAGTATAACGCTTTCGTCAAAGAAGGCGACGCCAACTTCAAGAGCAACGCTTACGACAAAGCCATCGAGAACTACACAAAGGCAGAAGAGTTAGGCATAGACTCCTATCCCACTGAGATGATTGCCCGTATCAGCGAAATCATCGAACAAAACAAATTGTATGAGCTGAACAACAGCCCTGTCATGCTAGCTGCAGGACAATCCAAACGATTTGAATTTAATAAGATAGACATCGCCGTACGCCGTTCCAACTATGTCATCATCAAAGTTCGTAACCCACATCCTGAGAAGACCTTCCCGATGATTGTGTCATTTGGTGGAGCCGGTGGCAAGAACGGTGGCTTTGTGCTGCCCATCTCTGCCGTTGAGGAAGAGAAGACCTTCCTTTTCCGCATCGGATCGCAATACAAATGGTTTAGCGAGGACAACACATGGATAGAGCTCATCTCAGAAAACAACGACATTGAGATCGGTTTAGTTGAAATCTCTAGAAGCAACTGATTCTTGAGTTGTTTTAGCATTCTTCCTAAAACCTTTCATATTCGTAACAACTATTTTTATACTTTTGCAGAAAAATCGAACTGCAATGGAAAAAAGTGATTGTCTATACAAGTCTTATATCAACATCCTGAAGGAAGAACTAGTGCCTGCCATGGGGTGTACCGAGCCAATCTGTCTAGCATATGCAGCAGCCAAAGCCCACGAGATTTTAGGTACCCTACCAAATAAGGTAGATGTCAAAGCAAGCGGCAACATCATCAAGAATGTCAAAAGCGTCATCGTGCCTAACACAAAGGGCATGAAAGGTTTGAAAGCATCCGTTGCTGCAGGCATCGTTGCCGGAAATCCAGAAAAGGCCCTTGAAGTTATTGCAGAAGTCACTCCCGAACAGAAGAAAGAGATTGCCGACTTCCTTGACAACACTCAAATGACCATCATTCCGCTCAATGTCATCGCTCAGCTTGACGTTACAGTCATCCTCTATGACGGCGATCATTATGCTAGCGTTCGCATTGCCGGTCACCACACCAATATTGTCAAGATGGAGAAAGACGGTGCAGTGCTATACGATTCAGGCTATGAAGCCGATGCCAACTCCAAGCTTACCGACCGCAGCTGCCTCAGCATGAGAAATATATATGATTTCGCCAGAACTGCTGACATCGAAGACTTGAGGCCCATCATAGTTCCACAGATTGAATGCAACAAAGCCATCTCCATGGAAGGTCTCAGCCACGACTGGGGCGCCAATATTGGCAGCACTATCATGAGTTTTGGTTCAGACATCAGAATCAAGGCCAAAGCATGGGCTGCCGCTGGTTCCGATGCCAGGATGAGCGGCTGTGAAATGCCCGTTATCATCAATTCAGGCAGTGGCAACCAAGGAATGACTGTAAGCCTTCCCATTTTGGCTTACGCTGAAGAATACAATATCGACGAGGATCAAACCATCCGTGCCATCACCTTGTCGAATCTCGTCGCCATCCACCAGAAAACTGGTATCGGTCGTCTTTCAGCCTATTGCGGTGCCGTAAGCGCCGGATGCGCCTCTGGTTGCGGCATCGCCTACCTCATGGGCGAACCGCTTAACATAATAGAGCATACACTTGAGAACGCCTTGGGCATTGCAGCTGGTATTGTTTGCGACGGTGCCAAACCGTCGTGCGCCGGAAAGATCGCCCTGTCTGTCGAAGCAGGCATACTCGGCTACGAAATGAGTAAGCAAGGCGACAACCTCCTCGGAGGCGACGGCATCATCGGAAAAGACGTCGAAGAGACCATCGACCACATCGGATGCCTTGGCCGCAACGGCATGAAGGAAACCGACGTGGAAATATTGAAAATAATGGTAGAATAACCGTTATTTATCTACTACCACCCTATCAACCTGCTGTTTCCCACCAGCAAATGTTACTAACGCATAAACGCCTCGGCTTAACCCTGCGGTAGGAATGATTGTGTTTCGTGTATTCAAACTGACTGAATACACCAAACGGCCCATCATGTCATAAAGTTTCAAGGAAGCCGCACCGTCTTCCACGAAACAGACATGAATCCCGCCCTTGGCAGGATTTGGATAAACTTCAGCAATCAACCCACCTGGTTTCTCCTCCACTTCCCACGTACCACAGCCTGCATTGATCTCAGCATCCAAATAGTCAAATCGAGCTTCTAACCAACTGTCCATATAAGCAAGTTGGTCTTCATCAACAGTATAGGCAGGCCAAGCCTCGTGTTCGCGAGCGTAGGCTCCACTCTCAAGCAACTCATCAAATTGGCTTTGGACCAATTCCATGATATGTTCCTTAGTCAACACGCCACCACGTAACATTTGGTAACGATTTTGAGCAGACGCCACAAAACCATTGTCATTACAATCTTGGATCAGCCTGTCGTAAAAGCCATTGCTCATCAGACCTTCAGCGTTGTTCGTTTGATTGCCATACGTATCCAAACCCCATATGGCATCCAAGTCCCAAGGCACATAAAAATAGGAACCCGACTTCTTATAACGCGCCAAAAACAAGTTGCGTCCCATGTTGTCCATGGCCATTAAACTATTGATAAACAAGTAATAATCGATGGCATTTTCCTTATCAAATTGAGCGGAATATTGTGAATAGAACACGTTATCCGTGGCGTTCATCACAAAATTGGTGAAACTATATAGGTGGTCCCAATTGATGGCAGTATCGCTCTCGTTGGGATAGACCCACTCATAGTTGGCCCAAGTATCAAGTGTATTGTCGTAGGCCGGCAAGCTGTCGTATGTCGGTGCGCCCGGGCCATTGCCTTTATACAACAACCCCCTAAGTTCACCATTGTATTTTTTAAGGCCAAGTTGTTTTCTATCAACACGTTCTGTCAAGGTATAAACACCCATGTATTCCTCGTTGACGAACACATCGGCATATACCATACGTATACCCGCTTTGGCTTCAGGCTCGTTCTCCTGGTAGGGCAGTCGATACATTTCCATCCAAAGTTCATTGGCAATCTTATCACGAAGACGCAAAGGCTGAGACCACATGGCCTCCAGGTTCCAATCATCGTCGCTGCGTAATCCAAGAAAAGTAGTATCGGCCATCTCTACTCCTGTTTCATCAGCCCACAGTTCCACTCGATATGATTTCTTTTCATATTGTTGTGATGAAGTGCCTCTGATCTTAAATCCAGCGTGCATTGTGATGACATTGCCATCCGCATCTGCCACATTGATAATGCCGTGAACTGCCGGCGAATTAATGATGGGACCATCCGTAGTAATGGTGATAAGAGGCATTTCGCTTCTATAATAGGAATAATCTTCCCCTCGAAACTTCACCATCTGTTTAAGGACTTTCCCCTCAGACAATCGGCCTGTTTCAACAATGATTTTCTTCTTGTGGTCAACGCCAAACATCTTCCTAGTCTCCTGGCCTTTCATGGTCACAGAGACAAGCGCCAATAGCAGGATAAAAGTAAATCTATTCATAATTCTTTAACACTAATCAATTCTAACTACTTCCATGATGCCTTCAATGGTTTTTATTCTATCTACAAGTTGTTCAAGTGCTTCAACATCAGAGATCTGTAGAACAATCTTACCTTCAAAAAAGCCCTCCTTATCGGAGTTAAATATGATGTTCTTCATATTCACTTCCAAATCTTCAGAGATGACCTTGGTGATTTTCCCTAACAACCCGATCACATCACGTCCATAGATTCGTATGGTGGCTTGCGATCCCGTTTCAATCCCGTTCCACTTCACATTGATGATGCGATATCCGTAACGCTGTTGAAGGCTTTTTGCATTAGGGCAATTCACGCGGTGTATGCTAATCGTACCATCGCTGGTAACAAAACCAAATACATGATCGCCGGGAATAGGATTGCAGCATTTTGCCAGCTTATAGGTCACATTGTCGATATCCTCACCGATGCATAATGATTCTTCCCCTTCTGCTTGGAGTTCTTTCTTTGGTTCAACCTGTTCGGGAAGGCTCTTTTCGGTCTTCTCCGAGCTTTCTCCGAACTTGGAAGTCAAGAACCGTTTCACGTCGGCAATATCGATCTTCTCCGTCGAAATCTGATGGTAAAGCTGCAAGGAGTTCTCCAATTTATATTCCTTCACGAGCATGTCGACAACAGTCTCTGAGAAAGGAAGTTTCCAGTTTTTTAGCCTACGCTGCAACATGCCTTTCCCGAGTTCAGACTCCTTCAGTTCTTCTTCCTTAAGGTAACGGCGTATCTTGTTTTTTGCTTTCTCCGTTACCACCACATTCAGCCAGTCGGGACGTGGCGATTGTTTCTTGCTTGTGATGATCTCCACCTTGTCTCCATTTGCCAACTCATGTCGGATGGGGACCATACGGCCGTTAACTCGGGCTCCATTACAAGTTTCGCCCACACGGGTATGCACCTCATAGGCAAAATCCAAAACGGTAGAACCGATAGGGAGCTGCTTCAAGTCGCCCTCAGGAGTGAAAATGAAAATCTTATCAGACTTGTATATTTTTTTATATGAATTCTCAAACGACACCAACCCTGGATTCTCCAAAACCTCGCGCACGTTTAGCAGCCATTCCTCTGAAGTTCCCTTCTCCCCTTTATATAAATAGTGAGCCGCCTGACCTGTCTCGGCGATGTCATCCATTCGTGTCGTACGTATTTGCACCTCAAACCAGAGTTTGTCATCGTATTTCACGGTAGTATGCAATGACTCATAGCCAGAGGCTTTGGGTTGGGTGATCCAATCACGCAAACGCTCAGGCATAGGATCATAAATATTGGTAATGGCAGAATAGACGCACCAGCAGCATTCTTGTTCATCTTTCAATGCACATCGGATGATGACACGAGCCGCCATTAAATCATAGACCTCTTCAAACGGCACATTTTGGGCCTTCATCTTAGCATAGATCGATGGTATGGATTTCAACCTCCATTTTATGGAATAAGCGAATTTCCTTTTTCCATTCCTCTTGGTGCGATCCAGCTCATTGTCGATGCTTTCCGAGATATTCGTGATAAACTTCTCAGCCGTTTTTTTATGAGCTTCATGCATGGCATTGATCTTAGCCTCGATCTCGTGGAACATCTCAGGGTTCTCATAAAGCATCAGCTTTTCCTCAAGCTCAGCTTTCAATTTATATAAGCCCAGCCGGTGCACAATAGGGATATAGATATATTTTATCTCGTGGAAATACTTGGCCATTCTATCAGCATCCACATCGCCTTGGTTACGGACATCATACACACGGTGAACAATTTTCAGCAACACCGAACGCATGTCATCAACCAAAGAGAGGAACATCACCTGAAAAGTGTCAGAATTATATGCGACCTTCTCGGTGTCCAACTTGGAAATCTGACTGAAATCTTCCAAAACGACGGCTACTGTCTTCCCAAACTGCTTTTCCAGCTCTTGGATGCTAACATTTTCCTTGTAATCCATGCCATGAAGGAAGGAGGCCACGACTGATATATAGCCCAAGCCCACCTCAAGCACGGCGATACGCGACATCTCAATCAGATGCAGCATATAAGCCTTTCCCGATACCATGTAACGTCCGTCGTACTTATCCAGGCAATACCTATATGCCTTGTCAATCAACGCCAAATGCTCAGCTGCATTCACATAAGGGTGAATGTCGTCCAGCATCGACTCGTACGCCTGCTGTATACTCAATATCTCCAGCGAAGTATAACCTACCATTGATAGTCGTCTAAGATTCTATCTTGACAGTGAGATGATAAGCTAATAAGGTATCATAATATGGCTTCAATTCTTCGAAGCTCCCGTGCAGGATGGCGCATTTGCCTTTGTAGTGCGTAATCCAAGCACAAGTCTCGGCCTGTTCGTGCGTATGATGGCACACCTTCATCAAGGTGTCGATAACATATTCAAATGTGTTCACATCATCATTGATGAGCATTAGACTTTTTTCATTGTCGGCCAACTCCTCCGTCATCACATCTACGGATTCCTGTTCCTTGTTCATCTCACTCAAGTCTTATTTTGGGTGTAAAGATACACATATTTTCCAAATTGGATGGTGAAAATAGCTCCGAAAACGTTTTTTTCCTACTTTTGCCATGTCAAATGACATTTAGAATGCAGAACCGCTTCATAAAAAATATCATTTTTCTGCTGTTTCTCAACCTGTTGGTGAAGCCGTTCTGGATTCTTGGCATCGACCGCGAAGTCCAAAACCTGTTAGGGGATGCCTCCTACGGTACTTATCAAGCTCTCTTCAACTTTTCATACCTATTCTACATTTTGCTCGACCTCGGCATCACCAATTTCAACAGTCGTGCCGTGGCACAAGACCCGAAAAACCTTTCCAAACATTTTGGCGGGCTCACTGAAATCAAGCTACTGCTCGGATTGTTATATGCTTGCGTCATATTTGTAGTCGGCTATTTCTGCGGTTACAACGAGGGTTTGAAACTCAAGCTGTTATTCTGGTGCGGCCTCAACCAAATACTTCTTTCCTTCATTCTCTTTCTCAGGTCGAACATACAAGGCCTGTTGCTGTTCAAACAAGACAGCATCCTTTCCGTTTTCGACCGCGTGCTTGCCATTGTCATCATGTGTCTGGTACTATGGAGCGGCTGGTTCCCAAGAGAGAGATTCAACGCCATATGGTACCTGCAAGCACAAACTCTGGCATACATTTGCACACTGTTATTTGCTTTGACGGTAGTGCTCCGACATGCGGAAAACATCAGCTTCAAAATCAACATACAATTTTTCAAGGAGATTCTCAAGCAAAGCCTTCCTTTTGCCCTTTTGGTCCTACTGATGAGCGTATACAGCCGTATCGAGCCCGTCCTGCTTGAGCGTCTTTTGGACGACAAAGGTATTCAAGCAGGCATTTATAGCCGAGCCTACCGCCTCTTCGACGCCGGCAATAACATCTCCAACCTGTTTGCCATCATGTTGTTGCCGATGTTTACTGCCACCATAAAGAACAAACCAGAATTGAACAACCTCATCAAGACTTCGTTCAACGTCATAGTTGCCATGGCTGGCATTGTTCTTGTCCTATGCGTCTTCTTCAACCACGAGATCATGCAAATGATGTACAATCCCGAAGAAGCCGAAACCCATGCTGCTTATTACTTACGTATCAATCAATACGCCAAAGTGTTTCCTTTGTTGATGGGTAGTTTCTTCTGCCTTTCAACCACATACGTTTTTGGCACGCTACTCACCGCCAACGGTAGCCTCAAACAACTCAACATTGTAGCCGCTGCAGGAGTGGTCATCAACATCCTGCTCAACCTTGTCATAATTCCACGTTTTCAAGCATTTGGCGCCGCTTGCACCAGCCTATTTGTGCAAACCTTCACCGCCTTGCTGCAATACCTGTTAGCCAAACGTATTCTCCATTTTAACATGGGTAGGCGCTATTGGTTCCACATCTTTCTATTTGCCGGCACCATCATCCTCGTGACATTCCTAATCAAACAGTTGAACATCAACTGGATCATTGGTTTTTGCCTTGCTTTTGCAATTAACTGTGGCGCCATTTTCTTTACCAGGTTGCTCCGTTTCCAAGAGATTGCCAGCCTCGTCCTTCCCAAGGAAAAAAAGGCATAATTCGCTTTTTTCATTGTCAATTCCGGAAAAAAGCCTATCTTTGGCAACTTATTACAAACATAAATATGGAAGAACAACAGCACAACACATACAGTTCCAAATACTTATGTAAGCTAATAGCGGAGTATAGGAAACCCATTTTGATCATCTTAGCAATAGCGGCACTATGTGCAATCATTTTCAGTGCTCCTTTTTTCATCACACCGCTATATAAATCCACGACGGTCATTTACCCCACCTCTAGCAACTCCATTTCCAAAGTGCTGATTAGTACTACTTATCAGTCGGAAAAAGACATCATGAACATCGGTGAGGATGAACAAACCGAGCAAATGCTTCAGGTTTTGAATTCAAATCGCGTGCGAGACAAGGTTATAAGCCGCTTTAACTTGATGGAGCATTACAAGATCAAGGCCAATAGCAAATATCCCATCACCAAGTTGAACAAACTTTACGATACCCGGATTAAATTCCGCCGCACTGAATACAACGCCGTAAAAATCACGGTCCTTGACTCCGACGCTGCACTTTCGGCTCGCATCGCCAACGAGATTGCCGAAATCTTCGACAGCACAATGAACCAGATGCAAAAGGAAGTCGCTATTGAGGCCTATCGTATCGTTGAACAAGAGTACAATACGCTCGTTGCCGAGATGAACATGCTCGAAGACTCACTCAATGCTTTGCGTAAGCTCGGTGTATTCGACTACGAGTCGCAAGTAGAAATGCTCAGCCAGCAGCTGGCTGTTGAACTCGGAAAAGGCAACACGCAAGGTATCAAAAACATACAAGAACATTTGGACATATTGGCCGAGTATGGAGGAGCCTCCTATGCTATCAACGAACGTTTGGACAACGACCGCCTTCAGCTTTCCTTAGTCAAGGCAAAATATGAGGAAGCCAAAGTAGACGCCACCGAGTTCATCCCTCACAAATTCGTCGTCACTTCTGCTTTCCAAGCCGAACGCAAGAGTTACCCAACACGTTGGATCATTGTGGTAATCACACTGCTTAGCACCTTCCTATTGCTCATCTTCTGCATCATTTTATACGATCGGTCAAAAGGCTTTTTTCGTCGACAGGCCGAAGTCCATCCGGCCTCCACAAACCAAGACCGTCAGAAACAATAAAATGAGTCAGCTTTTTAAACAACATTCTCCGAAAACAATTCAAACAAAAATGGACAATAACTTCAACAACCTTTCATTGATTCAACTTGTGCTGAAATGGAAATGGCACATCCTTATTATCACATTGCTTGCTGCTTTGTGCGGTGCCATCTTCTCCAGTTCTATGTTCATCACACCTCTCTACAAGTCGGAAGCTGTGGCCTATCCTGCCAACATCAGCCCATACTCGGACGAGAGCGAGACCGAACAAATGCTGCAGATCATCAACTCACAGTCCATCATGGACTCCATCATTGAGAAGTATGACCTTTGGACGGACTACAAGATTGACAAAAACTACAAGTTTGCCAAAACATACATGCTCAATGAATACCGCAGCAAGATCAAGATTAGCAAGACGCCTTATGAAGCCGTTTCCATCACCGTTATGGATAAAGATCCCAACGTGGCTTGCGACATCGCCAAGGACATCCTTAACTTCTACGATCAAAAGGTTCATGGACTTCACACCAAAAAAGTTGGCGAAGTAGTGGCCATGTATGAAAGACAGTTGAACGAAAAACAACGTAATATCGACTCGCTGAAAGACCGCCTCAGCACGCTTAGCACCGAATACGGCGTAACTGATTACAGTAGCCAAGCGCGTGAGGTGACCCGTGGGTATCTCGCTGGCTCAGCAAAAGCCACCGAACTGAAAAACAACCTTGAGACCTATGGAGCAGAAGCCGTCGACCTTCACACCAAAATTGAGGCTGAAGCCCAAACCTACGTTAACACCAAGGTCGACTATGAACAGAACTTGCGTTTCTTCCATTCAGACCTTACGTACTCCAACATCGTCACCGAACCATTCCCTGCCGACAAGAAGGCCTTCCCCGTCCGTTGGGTCGTTGTCGCTCTTTCGGCTTTGGGAGCCATGCTTCTCTCCATTCTGGTAATCTTTATCATCGAAAACCGCAGACGTTTCGTGGCAGAAAACAAATAAGCCGTGGAGAAAAGAGCTAAAATAGCATGGCTTTACCTAATTGCGGCGCTATTTGTAGCCGTAGGGCTCTTTTTGGTGGTAAAAAAGAACACCTTCCTCTTTTTTGCCTTACCCGTCGTATTAGGCGTGCTGTTGCTCTATATCTTTTCTCTCGATAAAGTTCTTCTTCTCACCGCATTCACGGTACCACTTTCTGTCAACCTGAAAGCCCTTGAAGCCGGATTGGCCATCTCCTTGCCTGCCGAGCCTCTCCTTATAGGCATCATGGTTCTATTCTTTGCCAAGATGCTGTATGACGGCAAATACGACAAACGCATCTCACATCACCCCATCTCCATTGTCATCTATGTCATGTTTCTATGGATGCTGGTCACCACCATTACTAGCGAGATGCCTGTCGTATCACTCAAATTCATACTATCGAGGCTATGGTTTATCATACCGGCATTTTTCCTGTGCGCCATTTTATTCAAGAATCCCAAAAACATCCACTGGTTCATTTGGCTTTACATCGCCGCATTGTGTATTGTATGTGTTTATACCATCATACATCATGCACAATTCGGCTTCGACGGCGACTCTGCCCACTGGGTGATGACGCCTTTCTATAACGACCACACTGCCTATGGTGCCGCCTTGGCCATTTACCTCATCCTCGCGTTGACCTATGTCTTCATGCCAGATGTTAAAAGAGGCCAACGTATGCTCATCATTGGAGTTGTTCTATTGCTCAGTACCGCTTTGGTGTTCTCCAACTGCCGAGCCGCATGGCTGAGTGTCGCCGCTGCATTAGCTGTACTAATATGCGTGTTATTGCGCATCAAGTTTCGCTGGATTGCCACCGTAGTGGTTATATTAGTCGGATTATTCTTCGCCTTCCAAAATCAAATCATTGATGCTTTGGAAAAGAACAACCAAGATGCCTCTGGCGACCTCGTGGAGAACATCCAATCCATCACCAACATCTCCACCGATGCCTCCAACCTTGAACGCATCAACCGTTGGCAGTCCGCCTTCCGTCTATTCAATGAACGGCCCATTTTCGGCTGGGGACCTGGCACCTATCAATTTGTGTATGCTCCCTACCAGATGTCGAAGGAAAAGACCATCATCAGCACTAACGCAGGTGACGGTGGCAATGCTCACTCCGAGTATTTCGGCCCATTGGCCGAACAAGGACTTGTTGGATCGCTTATTATGATCGTGTTGGTTGTCGTCACAGTGACATGCGGCTTAAAAACCTACGCGCGTTGCAAGAATAAGAAGGCCAAGGTTCTTGTATTGGGAGCCACCCTCGCCTTCTTCAGTTATTTCATACACGGCTTCCTAAACAATTTCTTGGACACGGACAAGTTGGCGGTCCCCGTATGGAGTCTAGCTGCTTTGATTGCAGCCATCGATACGTATTACGCCGACCGCGAGGACTTCAAGGAAGTGGAATAAAAAAAACGCTGCCATTAAACTTAGCAGCGTTTTTTTATCAGCGAAGGATTTAATCTATTCAATCTTCACGAGTTCCAAATCGATTACCAAAGGCGTATAGGCGGGCAACAGCTTTTCATCGATGACGAATTCGCCGAAAGCCAAATCCGATGGCGTGACCAAAGTCACCTTAGCACCAGGTGCCATGGTCATTAAGGCCTCATCGATGGCGGCAATCATCTCACCATTGCCAATTTTGAAGCTGATGGGGCTTCCATGTTCATAGCTCGATTCAATGGCTTGGCCATTCAAATTACTTAAGCTGTAGTGAACAACCACCCTATCACCCCATTGGGCAACCTTGCCTTGTCCTTCTTCTTTGCGGATGATGTATAGACCCGATTCTGTAGGCTCAACAGTGATGCCGTTCTCATTCACATATTTCTGGATCATTGCATTTTCATGTGCCTGGATTCGCTCTTTTTCCGCCTTATCCTTGGCTTCTTGGGCAGCCACTTTCTTGTCGTGGGCTTCTTTGTTCATTACCTCATTCATTCTCATAGTGACAATCATAGGTTCATAGGGAGCGATGATGTGCTCGTAACCAATACTGTCGAAACCTAATTGAGATGGGATGACAAAACGCATGCTACCACCCTGAGGGATCATGCCAAGAGCCTCATTAAAGCCTGAGCACATGAATTCCTCGCCATACTGCATGTCGACCGATTCCACATCAAAAGAATTCATAATGGTATCACCGTCTCTACTGAGCATGAGGAAATCAAAATCCACGAAATCACCCAATTGAGCCAAGGTGCCCTTACCAGTCTTCTCGAGAATAATCAGGCCTGATTCAGTCATCGTGTTGTTTGGATCAGACGTTAACATCTCCAGATAATGCTGTTCATCCACCATTAAGCTGTCAAGATACTCCTTATAGGCGGCCTCTAGTTCTTCAGAAGGTGTCACCGACAACAGTTTCAGGTCATAATAAATCGGTTTCCCCATATATTCAGCCGGAACATCAACCTGCATCACGGTCGTAAACACTGAATCAGACAATACAACCAAACGGGCCGAATCACCCACATGCATTGCCATCAAGGCATCCGCAACATCCCCTACAAAATCAGGATACTGTAGAACGATGTCTATGGGACCTTCTTCTGCTGTGGTGAACAACAACGTATCATTGAAATACTGGGCCATTTCGAAACTGACGCCGTCGCCGATACGAGGGCAAGCACCTTCGTTGCCACGCTTATAAAAACTCATATAGGCGCCCGTATCCATCTTCTTGAAGCCCTTGAAGACTTCAGGTGTCTTATTGCACGCAAATACGAGAACCGCTAGCGAAGCCAACGAAATGCCCTTGATTAGATTTTTCATCTTATTCAAAATCAATAAGTTCTACATCAAAAACCAAATTGGAATAAGGAACGATCTTATCGCCAGCAGCTCTATCGCCGTATGCGAGGTAATAAGGGATATAAAGCACGCCCTTCTCACCTTTTGACATCAGCTGGATACCTTCATCCCAACCAGGGATAACTTGTCCTACTCCCAAAGGAAACTCAATCGGTTCGCCTCTTTCAACAGATGAATCGAATACAGTTCCATCAAGCAGTTTGCCAATATAATGAACCTTAACTTTTTGTCCCACTTCAGGCTTCTCTCCATTACCCTCAGCGGTCATCACATAAACCAAACCCGATTCAGTAGGTTCGGCAACAACGCCTTTCTTCGTCAAAAAATGCTGTAAAGCCTCTGCAGCCTGGGCAGTCTCTTCGGGATGTTCGCTCTTCATGGCAGCAATGCGTTCGTCAGCCATCTTTTTAACATTTGCAGCGTAACGTTTGGCATATTCGCTTTCAGGATAGAAGTCGTCCATTCTGATATTGAATCGCATAACGTCTGTTGAGTTGAATTCCGACGGCAAAGTAGGCTGTTGGAAGAAAGTTCTGAAGGTTGAGTCAATATTGACGATAAACGAAGCTGAATCGCCCTTGTGCATCATAGCCATACCTTCGAAAATGTCACCAGGGAACAAAGATTTTTCCAAACGGAAGACATTCTGCATGGCGGGAATCACTGGAGTCGTGTCATTGACAATACAATTGAAAAACACGTCCATCAGCTGTCCCTCTTGAGGCAATTCGCCTTCATTTTGGGTAAAGAACTGATAGTAAAGACCATTGGAAGTCTTTTCATAGCCTGGATAAGGATTCTTTTCATTACAAGCAGTCATCACACTTGCAAACAACATGGCTCCGATAGCCATGAACAATACGTTTTTCTTCATTTTATTCTGTATTTGATTGTTATTGATTAATTCCCAAATTTGATTAGCTATTTTATTTTGATGCATTTGCCTCTTCTGCAGAAAGCACTTCAAGCAGATCCACATCAAAAACCAGATTGGAATAGGCAGGAATGTTACCATACGGTCTTGCACCATATGCCAAAGTATATGGAAGGACAAAACGAGCAGACTCTCCTGTCTTCATCAGTCCAATGCCCTCATCCAAGCCCTTCAATACACTGCCTGATCCATAGACTACATCATAATGGCCACCCAATTTGTCGGAATCACCCAATGGAGTTCCATCGAGATAGGACGCCACAAATTTGATACGAGCCGTTGAGCCGGCCACTGGCGACTTGCCATCAGTAACGACATTCTTCTTATAGTAAAGGCCGGATGCAGTATGGTCAGTAATGTTATTGGCAATAAGATAATCCTGGAATGCCCTACCAGATTCGGCTTTCAATGCTTCCATTTCCTTCTTCTCCTCAAGACGCACCTCTTCGGCAGTGGTGATTTTCAACAACTTAATGTCATACACCAAATTGGAATAAGGTGGGATGGAACCAACAGCACGATCGCCATAAGCCATATCAAACGGAATGATGGCACGCACACGTTCTCCTAGATGCATTTTAGGAACAATCTCTTCCCAACCTTGGATGGTAGTGCCTTTACCCAAAACAAAGGAGAGTTTCTCGCCCTCTTCATACGTCGATCCCAACGACACTCCATTCAACAGGTTGGCTACAAAATCAAGCTCCACTTTCTCACCTTTCACAGGGCAGCGTCCTGTACCCTTCTCCAATGGAATGATATAAATACCCGAAGGCTCCGGACTTACTGTAATCCCCTTCTCTTTGACATAAGCGGCAAACTCCTCCCTTGACTTATTCGCCATCTCCTCCTTCATTTTCTCAATCTCGGCTTGGAACTCGTCTTTTGTCTTAATCTCCAACACTTTCACTTCATATCTAAAACGATCCGTCGGTTTAAGACCAACAGTTTCAGGACTTTGGTTATAATACTTCACGGCGATGGAATCTGCCTTGATATAGAACGAAGCAGAATCACCTTCACGCATCATGGCATAAGCTGACTGTAAATCTCCAGGGAAATGAGGATCCGAAAGTTGGACGTGGACTTCACCATTCGATTCTTTCCATCCATAATACAATGAATCATTCAGATAACAGGCCATTTTGACCTTCAAAAAGTCTGTCATCTGGGGCTGTTTCCCATTCTCATTCCGATTGATAAAACGGTAATACAACCCATCGGCCGTTTTCTTATAGCCGGGATAATCTTGCTTGCAGGATGTGAATACCAGTCCAACAAACAGGCACATCAGTGTAAGAAATACAAAATTTTTCTTCATAGTTATTGATTATCAATTAGTTTTATCGTATAAACCAAAGTGGCATATTCTGGAATTTTGTTGTCGTCTCCATGTAAACCATAACCCAAATGATACGGAATGATGATCTTAGCCTTGTCGCCTTCATGAAGATGTAACATGGCTTCCTCCAGCCCCGATTCCACCTGACCATCCCCGACAACGAATGTCTTTATGCCTTCTGTTTCCGACGAATAGATCATATCTCCTGCGATGGACCGCAACTCATATGCAATACTCACCTTTTGACCGTTTCGAATGGGCTTGTCTGAACCTTGTTCCACAATCTGATAACGCAAACCCGTTCCCGTCGACACCATCTGCAGTTCATGCCTTGCTATATAATTCTCAATGTCTTGTTCCTCTTCAGACAACAGATAACGATTTGCTTTCTCCATGC
Organism: Candidatus Limimorpha sp.; assembly: GCA_045117495.1. Classification (GTDB taxonomy): domain Bacteria; phylum Bacteroidota; class Bacteroidia; order Bacteroidales; family F082; genus Limimorpha. Next base: position 29,012 of record JBGUNT010000051.1, read on the forward strand.
TGTTTTTCATATCAGCTTTCGTAACCTTAGGCTGTTGATGTGTCGTTTCACGGCATCCAGCAAACAATATTGCCAATAATAACAAAACTATATGGAGATACCTTAACATATTTCCTTTTTCAATTCATTATACTCAACCAACACAGACTTCAAGAAGGCAAGGGTTTCCTCCAAGGTAGTGGTGGTGGTTCCTCCCGCAGCATTGGTATGCCCTCCTCCCTTAAAGTGTTTGTTGGCAAACTCATGCACAGAGAAATCGCCTTTCGACCTAAACGATAAACGAATCTGGTCTTGACGTTCGGTTACCAGAACCGACATTTTAATCGAATCCATCGACAAAGGATAGTTCACAACACCTTCGGTATCTCCAACCTTATAATGGAACGATTCCAACTCGCTTTTACTCAATGAGATAATGGCAACTGCATAACCTTCCACAATCTCCATCTTATGGCTAATAGCATACCCTAAAAGACGCAAACGATCTTCCGACATAGTATCGTAAACCATTTGGTGAATCAGATTATATGGCATGGAATACTGTACCAACAGGCCACTTAATTCGAACGTCCTAGGACGTATGGAATGGGAAAACGATCCCGTATCCGTCATAATACCGACCATCAAAGCCGTCGCCACCTCTTTTGTAAGGTTCTCCTTGCCATAATGAAGAATGATTTCGGCAACAATCTCTGAAGCGCTTGATACTTCAACATCAGAAAAAGCGCAATAGAATTGATCCAAAACAGCATCTCTATGATGATCGATAAGAATACGAGGGCAACGTGTTTTCCCAATCTCATTATGAAGCAGACCGCAACGTGACAATTGATTGAAATCCAGCATAATAATCGCTTCTGCTTCTGAGATAGCATGCTTACAAGACGATGGATCCTTCTCAAAAACCAGAATATTCTCCGAGCCAGGCATCCAAGCCAAAAAGTCCGGAAAAGGATTCGGTGCTATGGCTTTCACTTCATGACCTTTTGACTTCAAGAAATAACTCATAGCCAAAACCGAACCAATGGCATCACCATCAGGATTGACATGACATACCAAAACGATTCTCTTGGGTGTCTGTATGAGAGTATCAAAGCGTTCAAAAAAGGATTCCTTGTGCATACTTCCTTACAAAAAGTCTGCAAAGGTAAACATTTTTCCTTTTCTACACCTTATTAATAAACGAAACTTATTTTCTAGGAGTCAAAATCTCAAACGAACGATCCTCATAAACGAAAATGACCTGCTTCAAACCAAAGCCATTACGAGGAATTGAAGATAACTCTTCCGTAGTGGCGACAGGAGTGGAGGCAGATCGCATATCTTCTAAAGATGTATCATCATGATCAAACTCGTTTTCTTTCCTTCCTAAAGATGCCATCATTGGAGAGTTTTCGACAAAAGGATCAGACAAAGTCATCGGTCCTTTTCCTAAAACAATCCAATCCAAGTTGTATTCAGGAAAAGTTTCTTTCAGTTTTTTTACAAACTCCAAGCTAGGGTTGTTACGACCCGATATGAGATGTGACACGTTTGAAGGTTGAATTCCTAAACGATCGGCGAACTCGGATGCCGTCATATTTTTCGCCCGGATGATGTGAGCGATCCTGTCTTTCATTTCAGAAAAATCCATTGTCGTATCCTCCATTATTTTTTTGATTTTCATTCATATTTTGGTTTACAAAAGTAAAAAATTATGTTTTACAAAAACACCGATTTAAAATTTTATTCTTGTAAATTTTACAAATTTTCATAACAATTTGAAGTATTAGATTATTAAAAATATATTATATCATTGTTTATCAATATTTTATTAAAATGTTAATACGATTACAAATTATATCATCAATTTGGTCATTTTTTTAATAATATACTTTATATATTATATTATATATAACTGATATATTGTTATTTATCATATAAAATTTGTGATTCTGTTATATAATTAGCGTCGTGAAATAAGTGTTGATTTACATTTGTACATTTTACATATTTAAATATTTATTTAAGCGTTTGTTATTCAATTATTTATAATAACAATATTTACAAAGATAAACATCAATGCTCGACTCAGACCAAGATTGGAAAAACTCGATATTTCGCGTTTTTTTCAATCATTCCATGCCTTGATTCAACAGGAAAAGAAAACGCCTATAATGCGCTAAAAAGGCCTTTTTCGATCTCCCCGCCCCCACCATCTTTTTCCATATGAAATCTCTTTTCTATTCATCTAACCGACACACCTTATTAATATAATATGGGAATAAATAATTCTCTTCCAATAGTATTTTCCGTATTTTTGCAAACAAGTATGAAGCGCCCTGACCATCACATACAGAATTTGATTGCAGAAGGCGAACACCAGATGCTTGATTTCAAGTTCGAGATTTCGGACAGCAAACGCATTGCCCGTTCACTTGCCGCCTTCGCCAACACAGATGGCGGTCGGCTTCTTGTGGGAGTCAAAGACAATGGTGCCATTGCCGGGGTTCGTAGCGACGAGGAAATCCACATGATCCAAGCCGCTGCTGAAATGTATTGCATCCCTCCAGTGCAATACACGACCAAAGAATGGGAAATCAACGGTAAAACCGTGTTGGAAGTCATCATACCTAAAGACAAGCACGACAAACACAAAGCACCCGACAATCATGGCCAATTCAAGATATTTGTCCGTGTGAGAGACGAAAACCTCATTGCGGACAACGTATTAATAAAGGTGTGGAAATCTGACAAGTTTTCTAAACCAGCGAAAATCGCTTTTACACAAACTGAAATGAAGCTTCTTCATTATCTTGCCGATCACGATGAGATCTCTCTACCGGAATTTCAAGAATTGGCGCATATCAGCAAAAGAAAAGCCGAAGCCATTCTCGCGGATTTTATCATTGTTGGCACCATCGAACTCTTACAAACCAACCAAAACACTGTTTTCCGTCTCAATAAAACAGCTGAAAGTATCTGAATCCCATCTTTTATTCATAGATTTATTCTAATTATAAATCTGAGAATCAATTATATATAATAGTTTTAAAAAAATTATTATTTTTTTGTTGCTGGTAATTATAAAAGCTGTATCTTTGCAGCCCGCAAAACAAGGAAGGAAGGAGCGGTTGGCGCTTTTGCGGAAGATCTTTGAAAGTCTGAGGCC
>JBGUNT010000052.1:0-16513 GCA_045117495.1 Candidatus Limimorpha sp.
GAAGACGTACCGAGGGACCGACAGGGTCTTTCTGGGCGACCTGCCGAAAGGGCTTTATTTGATAAAAGCAACTTGCGAGGATGGAAAGATTTGCGTTGGCAAGGTGGTGAAGGAGTGATTTTGGCATTGTGCTGCCTTAATGACAGCCTTCGCGACCTGGAGGAAAGCAGAACATGTCAACCGCCAAAAAACCGAAAAAAGATGCGGTTATAAAAAAAAGTTGTACCTTTGCCGCCGAAAACGAGTAATTATCGGTCGCAAGACCTTCTAGTTTTATTGGATTAAACAATTGATTCTCAATGTATTGAGAAATATTTTGTGGTATTTAAGAAAATTAGGTGTATCTTTGCGACCTATTCAACAACTAAAAAGAGAAAACTATGTCAGAAATTTTGAATGAAATTGTTCCGATCATCGCTGAAAAACTCGGCGTGGATCCTTCAGAAGTCACCATGGAAGCCAGCTTCACCAACGACCTTGGCGCCGATTCTTTGGACACCGTCGAACTGATGATGGAATTTGAAAAGAGCTTCAACCTCTCCATTCCGGACGACCAACAAGAAAGCATCGTCACCGTGGGTGACGTCGTCCGCCTCATCGAGAAGATGCGCGCTGAAAACTAATCTCATTTAAAATAGAGAATTTTTATGGAATCGAAACGTGTCGTCGTCACAGGCCTCGGTGCCATCACCCCCATCGGAAACACCGTCAAGGAGTTCTGGGAAGGATTGGTGAATGGAAAAAACGGTGCCGGTGAGATTACCCGTTTCGATTCCACTTTATACAAGACGCATTTCGCCTGCGAGGTGAAGGGCTACAACCCCGACGACTTCTTCGACAAGAAGACCGCACGCAAATACGACTTGTTCGCCCAGTTCGACATTGTGGCTGCCGATGAGGCCATCGCCGACTCGGGCATCACCCCCGAAAACACCGACTACGACGATGTCGGCGTGCTGCTGACCTCGGGCATCGGCGGCGTCAACCATTTCTTCAACGAGATGAAAGAATTCTTCCTCGAAGGCGATGGTACGCCGCGTTTCAGTCCCTTCCTTATCACCAAGATGATCGCCAATATGCCAGGTGGCGTGATTTCCATCAAATACGGTTTCAGAGGCCCTAACTTCTCTACCGTATCGGCCTGCGCCTCTTCGTCGCATGCCATCATGGAGGCATTCAACTACATCCGCTACGGCAAGAGCAAAGTCATCATTGCCGGTGGCGCAGGTGCCGCTATCGGCGAATGCGGCATCGGAGGCTTCAACTCCATGCATGCCCTCTCGACGCGTAATGATGACATCATGACTGCCTCGCGCCCCTTCGACCTTAACCGCGACGGCTTCGTCATGGGCGAAGGCGCCGGCAGCATCGTGCTCGAAGAATACGAACACGCCAAGGCTCGCGGTGCCAAGATCTACGCCGAAATCGTGGGCGGCGGCGCATCGGCCGATGCCTACCACATCACCGCTCCGCACCCCGAAGGCATCGGCGGCATCCTAAGCATGCAACGTGCTCTGCAAGATGCCGAAGTCAAACCCGAAGTCATCGACCACATCAACACACACGGCACATCGACTCCGGCTGGCGACCTGGCGGAGCCCCTTGCCATCCTTAAGGTGTTCGGCGAACATGCCTACAACATCAGCATCAACTCCACCAAATCGATGACCGGTCACTTGTTGGGCGGCGCTGGCGCAGTGGAAGCCATCGCCTGCATCCTAGCCCTCAAGAATGGCATCATCCCTCCCACTATCAACCACTTCGACGACGACCCGCAAATTGACAACCGCCTCGATTTCACCTTCCACAAAGCCCGTAAACGCGACATCCACTACGCTTTGTCCAACTCCTTCGGCTTTGGCGGCCAAAATGCGACATTGATCTTCAAAAAGTACGAGTCGTAACATGGCCCTATCCGAAATGTTCTACCATTTTTCTCCCGAAGAAAAGGCCTTATCAGAATACTTTCACAACATACTCGGATTCCGTCCGAAAAACATCGCCCTATACCAGTTGGCCTTCACCCACAAATCCAAGTCGGATGAAACCGTAGGTGGCTACCATCTGAGTAACGAAAGGCTCGAATACTTGGGCGATGCCGTGCTCAGCACCGCTGTGGCCGATTTCCTCTTCAAGACCTATCCCACCCAACCCGAAGGCTTCCTTACAGAGATGCGCTCCCGCATCGTCAGCCGCGCCTCGTTGAACAAGCTTTCACAAAAGCTGGGATTCGAAGAGTATCTTAAATACACCCCCGACAACAGCAATAACACCAGCTTCCGATCCATTGGCGGAAACGCCTTCGAAGCACTGGTGGGCGCCATCTACCTCGACCGCGGCTTCGACTTCACCAAACACATCCTCGTCGACCGCATCATCAAGGTACATATCGACCTCGACCAACTGCAACAAACCGACGTCAACTTCAAGAGCAAGCTGCTCGAATGGTCGCAGAAAAACAAGCGGCACCTTGTCTTCAAACTCCTCGATGACAACACTGACAACAGAAGACACCTGTACCACGTACAAGTCTTCATCGACGGACAATCCTACGGAGAAGCACAAGACTTTTCCATAAAAGGTGCCGAACAACTCGCCGCAGAAAAAACTTGGAACATGTTGCACAATTGACGTATCTTTGCAGCATGGCATCCAAGAACAACCACAAAGAAGACATCAAACTAGCCTCTTTCGACGACATCAAAGTCATCGGAATCAACACGTCGCTGATCGACTTCAAGCTGGCTTGGCACATCAACCAAGCCCTGTCCATCAACCTCGCCAGATACGACGACATCCAAGTTGAAGACATCGAATACTCTTTCTATTATTACACCGCAGGAGAAAAAAGCAATGTCTACAACCTGGTCTCGCTGACTCGTAATAACAACACCTGGATGAGCCTCTCGCCTCGCGTCGACTACATCCTCATCATCCGAAACGACATCACTGCTGAACGTCTCAACCACATCGTCAAAAGCATCCGCGACATCAACGCTATCGGTCATGCCTTCTTGATGGATCTCAACAAAAACAAGGACTTGTTCATCGCCCTTGAGACCATCGAGCTCCACGAGATAGGGCTTATGGAGAAATGGAAAAAGCGTAAGAACCTAAAAACCTTGAAACAAGAGATGAAAAAAGCCATGCCGTAACACACAGCATGGCTTTTTTTCATGTGGTGACGCGATGAATCGCGTCTTTACAAGTTTTAACCAACGTGGATGTTTTCCTTCACCAGTTTCATGATCTTCTCGGTGTCGTTGCCAAGTTCCTTACGGAGGTTGGCATCCTTGAAGTCGCTGAGGAACTTAATCATGTAGTCGATAATGGCATCGGAGAACACGCCCTTCTCGGTGTAGATCTTACGGTCTTTCTTGAGCTCCTTGGCGGCGGCCACGCAGCTGTCGGGCAGTTGCTCGAGGCTCTCTTGCAACTTCTTGTTCTTGGCATCGTGGATGTTGACGCCAAGGCCGACGTAGGTCTTCTCGGCCACTTCGAGGGCGTTGGGCATCTCGAAGCCATGACGTGCGGCAGCGCAGAGGGCGGCCATCAGCAGGTACATGTCGGCGCAGCCGTCGGAGGCACGCCATTCGAAGGTCTGCTTGCTGCTGAAGTCCTTGTTCGACTTCTTCTCAAGCGGGTTGGCATTGGCAGCCATGTCCTTGCCGTTGTTGATCCAACCCAGCGGCACGCGCACCAAGGCGCTGCGGTTGCTGTAAGACCAGCACAACGAAGTCGGGGCCTCCTGGTGGGGCACCAGACGGAGGAACGACAGCGGGTTGGGGTTGCCGAAGGCAGGCAACGAGGTACCGGCGTCCATGTATCCAGCAATGGCTTTCTTACCATAGTCGCTAAGCTCACCCTTGTTGACCATCACGCTCTTACCATCCTTGGTGAATTTGCAGTGCACGTGCATGCCCGAACCGGCCTTACCCACGGAAATCTTCGGGGCGAAGGTCAGGGTGACGCCATATTCGTATGCCAATTGGCGCATGATCCACTTGGCGACCACGAGCTGGTCAGCAGCATCCTCGATGTTAGTAGGCAGGAACTCGATTTCATTCTGCTCGTAGATCTTGCCATCGAGAGTGAAATTACCCACTTCTGAGTGACCGTATTTGATCAAGCCACCAGCTTGTGCGATGAGGCGCATGGCCTCGACGCGGTACTCAGTGAACTTGTTGAACGGGGCGCTCTCGTGGTAGCCCTTTTGGTCAGGTACTTCATAGATTTCCTCATCGTCGGCGATGATATAGTATTCCAGTTCGCCCATGGTCTCCATCTGCAGGCCCGTGGTCTTCTTGAAAACCTCGTGAGCCTTGTGGAGGATGTGCTCTGGGGAGCTCTCGAAAGGCTCACCGTCACGGTTGTAGAACGAGCAGAGAATGTCCAAGGTGGGTGTCTCAGTGAAGGGGTTGCGGAAAGCGGTCTTGTACTTCGGCACCACATAGAGGTCGCTCTTACCGGCTTCAATGAAGGGGAAGAGGCTCGAACCATCGACACGCTCACCGGCGGTGAGGATGTTCTCGAGGTGTTCGAGGCTGTGGATCACGAAGTTCAAGGTCTTAAGCTTGCCGTCCCAGCCACAATAGTGGAAGTTGACGAATTCGATTTGGTTTTCCTCGCAATAACGGATGATGTCGGCGCGAGTGAACTCTGCTGCAGGCTTCTGAAGGTACTGCACCAGACGATTGGGGTTCATGGCAATTCTTTGGTCCATTACGTATGATTTAGGATTTGTTGTTTCTTGATTCAGATTGGGAGGCAAAGATAAGCAATTTATCGTTTCAACATGTTGAAATATGCATCCAACAGTTTCTGTGCCCCGATATAGGCACTCATTCGCTGGCCGCGCACGTCGTTTTCGACCAAGGGAAGCAGGTCGGCAACGAGTTGGTTCTGGTAGAAGTCGTTTTTCAAGGCGCTGTCCATCGAGTCGTACATCATCTGCACGTCTTGTTGGGCGCGTTTCCTATAAAGATAGCCGTTGTCGCGGATGGCCTGCACGTGATCGGCGACCATCTGCCACACCTCGTCAATTTGGAAGCCCGTCAAGGCGGAACAAGTCAGCACCTTGGTCTCTTGTCCCGACTCGGGCAAGGGGAACAAATGTAGAGCATTTCTGCATTCAGCGGCGGCGCGGTTGGCACGCATCACATTGTCGCCATCGGCCTTGTTCACCGCAATGCCGTCGGCCATCTCCATGATGCCGCGCTTGATGCCTTGCAGCTCGTCGCCAGCACCACTGATGAGGATTAATAGGAAGAAATCGACCATGGAGTGCACTGCCGTCTCGGATTGACCTACGCCCACCGTCTCCACGAAGATGGTATCATAACCCGCTGCCTCACAAAGGATGATCGTTTCACGGGTCTTACGTGCTACGCCGCCTAAGGTACCTGCCGAGGCCGAGGGACGGATGTAAGCGTTGGGGTGCACGGAAAGGCTTTCCATACGGGTCTTGTCGCCCAAGATGCTGCCCTTGGAGCGTTGGCTCGACGGGTCGATGGCCAACACTGCCAGCTTCTGTCCTTTGTTACAGAGATGCACACCCAAAGCTTCAATAAAAGTGCTCTTACCCGCTCCCGGCACGCCTGTAATACCCAAACGTAAGGCCTTGCCTGCATGGGGAAGACAGGCCGCAATGATTTGTTGCGCCAGTTCCTGATGCTTGGGTAGGGCGCTCTCCACCAGAGTAATGGCCTTGCTAAGCGTCATGCGATCGCCTTTGAGGATGCCTTCGACGTACCAGTCAAGCGGCATGAGCTGCTGCTGGTTGCGTCGCATGCGCTCCAAGGCGTTCGGGTTGACCTGGATGGGGTTGTCGACCCCCTCGGTGACCTTGAGATTCGACTCCCATTCGTGCTCCTGATTTTCAAAATGTTCGTATTCCATAGCGGACTGCGGTTTAGCTCTGGTTAATCATCAATTTGACTTTGCAAAGATAAGGAATAAATTGGAATGCTAAACAACAATTCAAAACACTGATCTTTAACAAATTGAAAAATTTTTTCTCATTATTTCAGAAAAAATTCGTAAATTTGCTCGTTTAAAACACACCTATCACTACTATGGCTAATAAATACAGAGTACTTTTCGTTCACCAAGAAATCACCCCTTATCTGCCAGAGACTCCGATGAGTCTTGTGGGCAGGTATCTGCCCCAAGCCACCCAAGAAAATGGTAAGGAAATCAGGATCTTCATGCCTCATTATGGTATCATCAACGAGCGCCGCAACCAACTTCATGAGGTAATCCGCCTGTCGGGCATGAACCTTATCATCAACGATACCGACCACCCGCTCATCATCAAGGTGGCTTCCATCCAAAAAGCCAGGATGCAGATCTACTTCATCGACAACGATGATTTCTTTTCGAAACGAAAGTACTTGATGTATGACGAGAAAGGCGTGTTCTGTTCCGACAACGATGACCGTTGCGTCTTTTTCACCAGAGGCGTTATCGAGACGGTGAAAAAGCTCAACTGGTCGCCCGACATCATCCACTGTCACGGATGGATCTCGGCCCTTATGCCAGCCTATATCAAGCGTGCCATGACAGTGAGAGACAACCCTTTGTTCAATGAGTCAAAGATCGTTTATTCCATCTATGACGATGGATTTGACGAGACTTTCAATGCTGGCTTCGATAAAAAGATGAAGCTGCCGGGGATGAACGCCAAGGACCTGAAGTATTTCAAGGAAGCCAATTATGTTAACCTCACCAAAGCAGCCATCGACTATTCGGACGGTATCGTTATTAATAGTCCCCACATCCACCCCGAAATTGAGGAATACCTGAAGACTTGTAACAAGCCTATCCTGCCTTTCCAAGATGACGAGCATTTCTCACAGGCCTGCAACGAGTTTTACGACAACATTTTGACAAAACAATAAGAAATCACCAATGAAAACATATCATTCAACTGCTTTATCCCATTCAGCGTTAATGATTGGCCTTCTTGTTTTGGCCTTTTTCGCTTCTTGCAAGAAATCTCCCGAAACCATCGGCAACAACCTGATCTCCGATAACAATTACATCGGCATGTATCACACCGATACCTTGCAGGTTTATTGCCATTCCTATTTAGACTCTGTCGGTACCACTAGGGTCACAAACGCATTGCTAGGAGGAATGTTTGACCCTGTTTTCGGACATAGCGAAGCCGGATTCTACACCCAGTTTCGTCCTTCTTCGACGGGCCAAAGCTTTGGTAACGACGCCGTCCTCGATTCGGTAGTGTTGCAACTGTACCTCACCAGCTACTATGGCGACACGAGCACCCTTCAAACCGCTCATGCCTATATGCTGACCGACAGTCTGTCGATGTATGAAAGCTATTACAACCATTCTACCATCTCCACCGAAGCCATCGACCTGGCCAATGGCTACCAGTTCCGTCCCCACCCCAAGACCGCACTGCTCAACGTTGGCACCGACACCATCAACAGGCCCATCATCCGCATTCCATTGGACGCGACATTAGGCAACTATCTCATCGGGCTCGACACCACGGCTTTCACCAATGCCGACCTCTTCAAGGACTTGTTCAAGGGGCTTTATGTGACCTGCGAACCTGTCAGCCAAGGTGGTGCCATCAGCTACATCAACCTGACGAACAACTCCTATACGATGTTGCAATTGTATTATCACAACCTCTCGACCCCTGACCATGCCAAACGTTACAATTTCTATGTAACCACATCCGACTCCTATTTCAACCATATCGACCACGACTATACTACGGGTGATGCTGCTTTCGTGCAACAGTTGATTGAGGGTGACACCTTGTTGGGCCAAGAGGTATTGTATTTACAAACCATGGGCGGCGTCAGGACGCGTTTGTGGTTCCCCAACCTCCCCCATTGGGCCGACACTTTGGAAGACTGCCATCTCCTTATCAATGATGCCAAGCTTATCTTATCGCCTTCACCATCGGCCAACGACACGGCCATTTTGGTGGCTCCTAAGACTTTTGTGCTGCTGGGCTTCAACGAAGATGGCACCTCCTACCTCCTTCCCGACTATTACGAAGGCAACAACTATTTCGGAGGCACCTACGACTCCAACACCAACACCGTTACCTTCCGCATCTCGGAATACCTCCAGACCATCATTATGAACAATAAGCCTAACGCTGGCTTGAGCCTCGGCATCAACGGTGCCGGATTCAACGCGCAACGCTGGGTACTCAACGGTCCCGCCGCCGCCGAGAGCCCCATGCGCATCGAAATAACCTATTCCATTGTCCAAGACTGATAAGAATAAAAACATCCTTTTAATAACAACATGAAAAAACTGATTTTAGCCGCTTTGGTGTTGGTCGGACTGACCTGCCAAGCACAAAAAGCAAGTGAGAAAGAAACCATTGTCGTCATCAAGACAAGCATGGGAACCATAAAAGCCAAACTCTACAACGACACCCCGAAGCACCGCGACAACTTCATCAAGCTGGTGAACGAAGGTTGGTACAATGGTTCGCCATTCCATCGCGTCATCAAGCAGTTCATGATCCAAGGCGGACAAAACGCCGACGGTCGTCTTGACCCTGGCTACACCGTTCCTGCTGAGTTCAAGAGCAACCATTTCCACAAGAAAGGTGCCCTTGCCGCTGCCCGTCAACCCGACCAGGTGAACCCCAAGAAAGCCTCCAGTGGGTCTCAGTTCTACATCGTGCAAGGCAAGGTGTATGACGACAATTGGCTCGACATGTTCGAAAATCGTTCAGGAAAGGTGCTTTCGGCTCGTCAACGCCAGACCTACAAGACCATAGGTGGAACACCCCATCTAGACGGTGACTACACCGTATTCGGCGAAGTAATCGAAGGCCTTGATATCGTCGACAAGATTGCCTATGTAAAGACTGGCTATATGGATGTGCCCGTTGAACCTGTCACCATCATTTCCGTTACCATCGAAAAAGACGGCGAGAAAAGTTGCTGCCATTAATCATAGTCCCCATGAAAGAAAGAATCGAAGAGATATTATCCCAGGTGCGTGACTTCCAAGCCGACAGTAAGGACGCCTTGGAGAACTTCCGCATCACCTACTTGAGCAAAAAAGGCATCATTCCCGCCTTGTTTGCCGACTTCAAGACCGTTGCTCCCGAACTCCGCAAGGAGATGGGCATGAAGCTCAACGAGCTAAAGAACGTTGTGCAGGACAAGGTGGAAGAACAGCTACAGAAATTTGAGAACCAACATAGCAACGATGCAGGTTTCGACATGAGCATGCCTGCTGCCGACATGAAGGGTGCCCGCCACCCCTTGTCTATCGTGCGTCGCGACATCAACGAGATCTTCTCGCACCTCGGCTTCACCATCGCCGAAGGTCCCGAGATCGAGGACGACTACCATGTATTCTCAGCCTTGAACTTCCCGCTCGACCATCCCGCCCGCGACATGCAGGACACCTTCTTCATCAGCAAGGAACCCAACGTGAACAAGGCTTCGGACGTGCTGCTGCGCACCCACACCTCAAGCGTGCAGGTCCGCGTGATGGAGACACATCAGCCGCCCATTCGCATCATCGCTCCTGGACGCGTATTCCGCAATGAAGCCATCTCGGCCCGCGCCCATTGCATCTTCCACCAAATCGAAGGTCTCTACATCGACGAGAACGTCTCCTTCGCCGACTTGAAACAGACCCTGTACCATTTCGTGCAGGAATTCTTCGGAGAAGGCACCAAGGTGCGTTTCCGCCCCTCCTATTTCCCCTTCACTGAAACCTCTGCTGAGATGGACATCTCGTGCAACATATGTGGCGGAAAAGGCTGCAACATCTGCAAGCATACAGGATGGGTTGAAATCTTAGGATGCGGCATGTGCGACCCCAACATCCTCATCTCAAGCGGCATCGACCCGGAGAAATATACAGGATTTGCTTTCGGCATGGGCGTCGAACGTATCGCCATGCTGAAATACGGCATCAACGACCTGCGATTGTTCTTCGAAAACGACTTGAAGTTTTTGGAACAATTTGAACTGGCGTAAAGCTTACAAAACAAGGAATAAGACTCGTGGAGGCGGCTCGTCTCTACGAGTCTTCCATATATCTCTTTTCGCCATCGGCAAAAAGAATGTCAACCCATCTTTTCAACTTCTTGTTGGTGCTGTGTTTCCTTACATATACAGGAATCTCCTTGTAATTGACAGATTCCATCAGTTTGGCCTCTTCATCGGGACCTAGTGATGTGAAATATGATTTTAGGATGATCTCCTTCGTTTTATCTATCCACTGCTGCTTATTGGCCCAATAATGGGCAATGAAAGGTTTAGAAGACAATAACTCTAGGCTTTCTTGCATGACAATACTTAGGGCGTACTGCTCGATTACAATGGGTTCTGCTTCATCATCCAACATCCCATCGCATATCGACAAGGCCGTCTCGATAACCACCTCTTTCTTTGCCGACGGAATGGCAACAACGCCAGCACACCACATGTCATGCTTTTCTGAAATAGTGATACCCGCATACGTCTTTCCTCCAACACTCCGATACATCCGTTGAGGCTTATACTTGATTTTGGAAGGATGTCCTTCGTTTCCATCCATGAATCCCTTTCCGCTTGCCAATTGCCGTTTCATGACAGACAAGTCGCCGTACAAGAAAGTGTCACAATCAAGATAAAGCAAGTCATCGTTGGGAAACAGACGAGAGACTTTTTCGATGGCCTTGATTTTTGTCCGCCAAAAGAAGCCATGCTTCCCCTTCCATTCATTGATTGTATCGTCGTCGATGGCAATGGTTTCCACCTTTTCCAAATGGTTAAAATATTCAGGATTGGAAGATACGACAACAATTCTATCGGAAGGGTCCAATTGCTTCTTAAAGCTAATTATCGAACAGTAGGCCTGAACAAACATATCCAGGTCTTGTCCAATTGTGAAGTACATTACTATCATAGCCGTCGTATTTAGCCGTTTTTGATCATTCTCCTCTCACTGTCCGGTTCAGCCATTGGCAGAAGTCTTTGGTCTTCTCAAACTCACTCACTACCCAGTCGACAAGATGGGAATCAAAAAGACGTTGGTCAGGAAGGTCCTGCACCAGCAGCCAGTCACGCTGCTTGAAAAGCTCGGCCTGTGGGTGGTCTTTGGGATAGCCATTAGGCACACGTTTCATGGCATGGCTGGTGTCCAAGCCGAAGCCTTTGGCTTTGGCGATGGCGTCCACCAATGGCTCGGCATTGAAGAGGATCTCGTTGCGGATGGTCTTCAACATGACCGTGTCAGGCATATACATCCCAGTGCAAAGCATGTTGTGACCCAAGTACTCCGATTCCTTGGCTTCAATATGGAAGTAATAGCCACTGAGCATCGATTTCTTGCCTTCGGGGCAGACAAAGACGCCAAAATGGGTCTTGTAAGGTCGCTTGTCGGGCGAGAAACGCGTGTCACGATAGAATCTATAGGTGCAGTCCTTTAAAGTCAAGCCTTTGCAGTTGTCGTCAAACTTCTGCACACCTTCGATAATCTGTTCTGCCAAGGCATTGAAGTTGGCCTGTGCTATCTGATATTGTTTCTTATGCTCTTGAAACCATGGACGGTTGTTGTTATGCAACACAGCCTCCAAAAAACTCAATATCTCTTCCATAGTTTACATCATTAAGGTATGCAAAGATAGTAAAACAACATTATTCACCCACTTTCACCTTCATTCCATCCGAATACGCACTGAACTCGGGCGCATACTGGCACTGGATCAAGGCGTAGCCGTTGTTGAGGTAGCCTTCCTTGGTGACGAACATGCTGTACTCCAGCTGGTGCGTGCCTTTGGGCAGGAACTCGATGAAGAACTCCATGTCGGTGTCGGTGTTGCTTTGGTAGTAGCTCATCTCGTCGTTGTATTCGTAGCGCGAAATCTGCTCAATCGGTTCGAAACCGGCCGCACGGAGATCCTTGACGAAGACGAAACTCATGTCTTGCTGGCTGGTGAAGGTGATTTTCACGGTGAGTTTGTCGCCGACCTTCAAGGCTTGTTTCTCAAAAGGAACGAGTTTCTTGCCCTTGTCGGTCACCGTCTCAACAAACAGCTCGCGCTTGATGGTGAAGCCTGATTCGTCGCTCTTCACCTCGTCAATCGGGACGAAATACTGGCGGAACAGGCCGCCCCACACAAGGTGGTTGGTCGGGTTGTTCACGGTGAGTTGGCGCATATCTTGGGTCACTTCGTTGGCGTTCCAGCGGCGTTGGATGAAGCCCGTGCCAGCCACCCCACCCTCAGTATTAATAGGTGTTTCGCCGAAATGCAGCGTCACTTCCTTGCCTTCCTCGAACCAGTCGCTGCCTCGCATCAGCAGGGCATAAATGGCATCGGCGGTAGAGGCGGAGTTCTCCCACATCGTGGTCTGCTTCTGGGTGAGCAACCACACACGAAGCTGGTCTATCATCTCTTGATTCTGGTCTATCTCGGCGAAGGCCGCCATGATGTTGGCGTGGGTGGCGATGTGCGACTCAAACGAGAAGTATTTCTTCGGCCAGTACATGCCGATTTGCTCGTTCTTTTGAGCGGTCTCCTTGAAGCTCTGAATCATCAGCTTGGCGGTCTTCTCGTTGCCCATGCGGTGAAGCACCAAGGCACCCTTCGAGCGCATGTTGAAGTTGAACGAGGTCCAAGTTTCGTCGAGGCTCTTGAGGTAGTATTTCTTGGCCGTGGCGAAGTCCTTGTCGGAATTTTGCTCCTTGAAGAAGCTCAAGGCATAGAGCTCGTTCAAGGTGCTAGAACCAATCGGCCAGTCCTTGCCTTTGCTGTGGGCTTTCATATAGCGGTAGGTCTCGGCCACCTCGTATTCGAGGTAACGCACGGCCTTGTCGCAGATGCTTTGGGCGGTGTTTTGGTCGGCCTTGCTCAGCGAACTCCAAGCACCCATCTTCTGCAACTTGCCGAAGCCACTTAAAATATAGGTGCTGATATACGGACTCTCGGGCATGCCGTCCATCCAAGGCCAGCCGCCATTGTATTTCTGCTTTTGCTGAATGAGTTGCAGTGCACGGGTCTGTTGGCCGCGCAATGTGTTGATTTCAAACAGGCTGGCGATACGGCTGCGTTGTTCTGTCTCGCTCTTGGCCTCGAGCACCCACGGCGTCTCTTGCAGCATGATGGCCTTCAGGTCTTGGTCTTTCTCGAGTTGCGAGAGCAAGGCGTCAGGGGTCTCGATCTGCCATTTCTTGATGTAGTTCAAGAGGTTCGGGATGTGGTCGGCGATGTAGGACGAGAGCGTATTGGCGTAGAACACGTAGAAAGCAGTCTCGGCGCGGTCGGCTTTAACATTGGCCAAGTAAGGCAGGGCCTGCACGGCGTACCACACGGGGTTGGTGCTGAAGTTCAAGGTCAGGCTGTAGTCACGCTCATGGCTGTCGGGGTTGGCGATGGCCTCGAAGTCGAAGGTCTTTTCAGTCTCAGCCTTCACGGTGATGGGCAGGGTCTGCGTCATAAAGATTTCGCTGCTCAGTACGGGCAGGAGGTGCTGCTCAGCATCGCTGAATTGACCTGCGTAGGCCGTGAAGCGGAAGGCCAAAAGGCTAAGGTCATATTGTCCCTTCACCTTCCAGCGCACTTCCTTACTGCGACCAGGTTGGATGGTCTCCATCGGGATGGTATAGGTCCCTGAGCCCGTCGAAGGGCCATCATTAATTATCAAATTCACAGGCTCCATCGTGCCCGCATCAAAGATTTCGAGTTTCGCCTTGGGCGTGACAGGCTCGTCACCCGTGTTGATGACGTTGGCCACAAACCACAGCTCATCGTTGTCGTACATATAACGCGGCATATCGGCCATGATCATCACAGGCTTCGAGGAGGTGAAGGTGTATTCGTTGCGGCCCGTCTTGCGGTCTTTGGTGTAGGCCATCAGCATCAGGCGCCAGCGCGTGAGTGCGTCGGGCATGGTGAAGCTGAAGGTCGCGCTGCCGTCGGCATTGGTGCGCAGCTGCGGGAAGAAGAAGGCCGTTTCGTTGAAGTTCTCGCGGAGGGTGGGCTCGGCAGGTTCTTCGGTTTTTTCGTTTTGGCCTCCTGATTCATAAGGATAGGAACCTTCTTGTTTCTTTATTTCAACCATTTCTTCATCCGCAGCGTTTTGTGCCACCAAAGGAATTTCATAATCCACTGCATTAGAGGACTTTTCCAACACCGCTCCAGTCATCATAGGTGCTGATTCCTCAACATAATCATAAAGCACACGCCCGCCTTTTCTATACCGGCGCGCGCCGAAGCCATAGCCGAAATCGAAGAAAGGCGCATCGGAGGGCAGGCTGAAATTGAAGAGTTCAATGAATGTAAAGTAATCCAGCCCCGTGTTGGACGATGTGAAGTCGTGTACACAGGTGGAAAATCTGTAACTGCGTGGGCCCCAAGGCGACATACTGAAATTCCAGTAATTGCGTTCAAATTCATCCAACGAGGCATCATACATTCCTGCCAGCAGAGCGGCTTCCAAAGGCTTTTTCTTGTAGTCGCTGACGGTCACTTCCCAAGTTTCCTCTGCACCGGGGTTGAGCTTGTCGCGCACGGTGGCCAATTTCACGTCCAAATCATAGTTGTCGAAAGGCACGGAAATATGATTGTCACCAGTCCTGAAAGCATTTTCCTTCACAAGGACATAACGGAAATTGAGGCCGCCACGGTCGCCTTCGGTCACTTTATAAGTAAAGGTCTGCACGCTGTTGCTGATAGTGATTTTCTTGTCAAAACGGATTTCATCGCCGTGGAGCAACTGCACCCAAATGTCCACATCTTTGGCTGAACTGCCGATGCTGAACTTGATTTCGTCGCCGGGATGGGCGGTCGATTTGTCCACATCACTCCAAACAATAGCGGTATAAGGCATCTTTTTAGCCTCGTTCTCATAAAGGGTGAATTCCTCCGTCGTAACGGCCAAAGGATCGTCCAAACTCTTCAGTTCCACGACATAATTTCCAGATTCCAAAGTCTTGCCTTCCAAGAACTTGGCCTTGTCGTCCACCATAATTTCGGCCTCATCGACCAAAGTCTTGGTTCGCTTGTCATAGAAACTGTATTCAGGGAAGAGTTTGCTCAACTGTTCGTCACTATGCAATTGTCGGTCAAGGACTTCCAAATGTTGCATAGCTTCAAAATAATTAATCTTGGCGAGGTCGTCATAGCGGTAAATCTTGCGCGAGATGCGGCTCTTGGCGGGCTGCCAGCTGAGGTTGCTCACGGTGATCTGGTACTTGCCGAGGTCCGATTTCTCGATGGTGCGGGGCAAGTCGGTGCTAATGGCGATTTCGTTGTAGCCTGCGCGGATGCTATAGGTGTCGGCGTGCGTCTCGCCCTGCTTGCTCGTGGCGGTCACCTCGATTTCGTAGGTGAACATAGGCTGCTTCTCAGGCGCGATTGTCTTGGAAGGCTTCAGGTTGAAGGTGACGGCAAACTTGCCGTTCTCGTCGGTACGAGCTTTGCCGTGGGCGATTTGCTCGTCATCGACGACTGGGTACCACCACCACCAGCAACGCCACGGGAAGGAGGTCTTGCGGACGACACGATAGGTGTATTCCACATCGTCCAAGCCGAAACCGGCGTAGGCTTTCACATCACCACGCACCGTAACTTCTTGGTTCAGTTTGTATTGCTCTTTCGGCTGTTCAAAAGTCACCTCGAAGGTCGGGCGTTTGTATTCCTCCACGCGGATGGTCACGCTGCCACGGTTGGCGTTGAGGTGGAACACGCCGTTCAGCCTGTCGGTGGGGATGACGAAAGAGCCGCTAAATGAGCCGTATTCATCGGTGGTGAAATTGGCCGAGGTAATCTCTTGCCAGTTGGCATCGCGGAAAGAAATCTTTTCAAAGTAATTGTTCACAAGGCTCAAGTCCTCACCTTGGCGGCGGGTCGTAATGCCTTGGAAATAGACGGTCTGTCCGGGACGATAGATGGCGCGGTCGGTGAAGAGTTTCGTTTCGTACACCTCGTTGTTGTTTCTGTACTGCTCATTGAGGCGGAAGTACCTTTCTGAAAGCAGGTTGTCATTATCCTTTCTTAAGTTGATGCAGAAGGAATTATCGCCTTTCACCTTGCCGTCAAGCACGGCGCGACCGTTTTTGTCGGATTTCATTGTGGCAAGGATGATGGTCTTGTGTTCGCGGGCTTTGTAGTCCCACTCGCGGCGGTAGAGTTCCACGGTGACGCCTTCCATGGTTTTCCCCGTTTTGCGGTCAATGGTCACCACGGTCATTTTTTCGTCTTTTTGGTCAACGATGTAACCGAGGTTGGAGACTTGGAAAGTGAGCACCAGTGTTTTATCCTCGCTCTTGATGCCTTGTTTGGTGGTGGCAGTCAAGTAGTAGATGCCTTCCTCTAAGGCAGGTAAAGCAATCAGGGTGCTGTGGCTGCGATAGTCGGGTTCGGCGGGCAACATGAGGTCCTGCTCCGCAACAGGCATTTTTTTGTTCAATTCCTTGAGCAAATCCTCCTTTTGCATATTGTTCAGTTTGCTCAATTCTTTCTCGCTGACCTTCAAGATTCTATAATAGGGGGCGGTCGTGTTCTTGTATT
>JBGUNT010000053.1:0-15082 GCA_045117495.1 Candidatus Limimorpha sp.
GAAGACGTACCGAGGGACCGACAGGGTCTTTCTGGGCGACCTGCCGAAAGGGCTTTATTTGATAAAAGCAACTTGCGAGGATGGAAAAAACTGCGTCGGCAAGGTGGTGAAGGAATAGATTTCTCCTTCTTTGTTAGTCGTTTATGTTTTTTCCTTATCTTTGCCGATTGTAATTGGCAAAGATGAATACGCACCCCCTTATCCTAATCACCAACGACGATGGCCATGCGGCCAAAGGCCTCAAGAAACTGATAGGCTTGATGCGCACCATGGGCGATGTGGTTGTGGTTACTACAGATGAGGTGATGTCGGCGAAGAGCCACTCCTGCACCATCCGCGAAAGGCTGTACGTGCGCCTTGTCCACGAGGAGGACGGCTTCAAGGAATACCGCTGCAATGGCACTCCCGTCGATTGTGTGAAGTTGGGTTACCAGAAACTAATGGAACATAGGCCCGACTTGGTGGTCTCGGGAATCAACCATGGTATGAACGCTGCCTCCACAGTGGTGTATTCAGGCACGATAGGCGCCGTCATAGAGGCTTGCATGAACGGCCTTCCCGCCATAGGCTACAGTCTCTTCAGTCTCGACCCAGAAGCCGATTTCGACCACCTCGACACAGCTGTCGTCGAGATCGCCAAAAAAGTGCTGAAAGAAGGCCTGCCAAAAGGCGTGTGCCTGAACGTGAACTTCCCAAAACGTTGCGAGGAACCGATGCAAGGCATCCGCCTTTGCCGTCAGGCCAGCTGTCGCTGGGTGGAGTATTTCAAGGACCAGTACGACGAAAACGGCCAACAGTTCTATGACTTGGAGGGCACTTTCGAGAGCGACGACATCACTCCCGACACCGACCTCTGGGCCTTGCAACACAACTTTGCTTCGGTGGTGCCGACATGTTTTGATTGGACCGCCAAGGCTTGTTTGTCAACCATGAAAGATTACGAATCAATACCCATTGCATATGAAAATCAAAGATAGTTTTTGGCTTGGATTATTGGTGGGGGCAGCCTCATTCGGACTGTTTTTCCTGTTGCTGAGCTTGATCCCCTGGGGAGCCCAATACGGCAGGGCACCTTATCTGTTGGCATTCATCCCGGGCATCATCCTTTTTAGGATGCTGCTGGTGAAGTGGAACATGGACCGCATGGGAAGAGGTATCCTTCTCGTGACTGTGGTTGGGATGCTACTGGTGTTTTTTCTTTATAAAAGCATAATCCTATGAGGTATTATATCATTGCAGGTGAGGCCTCAGGCGATCTGCATGCCTCCAATTTGGTCGCTGAGATCAAAAAAAAGGATTCCAAGGCGGAATTTCGGGGTTGGGGCGGCGACTTGATGAAGAAACAAGGCGTCGACTTAGTGAAACACTATCGCTCCACGGCCTATATGGGATTTGTGGAAGTTGCTGTTAATATACGCAAGGTGATGGGCAACATCTCCTTTTGCAAACAAGACATGCTAGAATACCAGCCCGATGCCATGATTTTGGTGGACTATCCTGGCTTTAACCTGCGTATCGCACAATTTGCCCACGACAAAGGCATGAAGGTGTTTTATTATGTCTCGCCCCAAGTTTGGGCATGGAAGCGTAGCCGCGTGAAAAAGATCAAACGCTCAGTCGACCAGATGCTTGTCATATTACCTTTTGAGGAGGCCTTCTATCGTCGGTATGGCGTCAATGTGAATTATGTGGGCCACCCTTTGCTCGACGAACTGGCCAAACTTGACATAAGCAACCGTTCCATGTTCCTGCGCCGCAATAACCTTGGGGAAAAACGTGAGGTCATTGCTTTATTGCCAGGAAGCCGCAGTCAAGAGGTGAAAAGAATGCTGGGCGTCATGCTAAAAGTTGTGCCGCATTTCCCTGACTATCAATTTGTTGTGGCATGCGTGTCATCGCTCGATAAAAAGATGTACAAAAGCATTATCGGCAATGCCGATGTCACCTTGGTCGAGAACCAAACCTACGAGCTACTGCAAAACTCAAGCGCTGCCGTGGTCGCTTCAGGCACTGCCACCCTTGAGACGGCCCTGCTGGCTGTGCCCGAAGTGGTATGCTACAAGGCCAACGGCCTTTCCTACCATATCGCAAAGAGTCTGGTGAAAGTCAACTACATTTCCTTGGTGAATCTGGTGATGGAGAAGGAAGTGGTCAAGGAACTCATCCAGAATGAGCTGACGGAGGAGAACATCGTGAAGGAGTTGGAACGCTTGCTGCATGACGGCAAGCGCCAGCGTCGCCTCCTGGAGGATTATGACGAGCTGCGCGACCGTTTGGGCAATGTGGGCGCTTCGGAAAGGGCAGCGGAACTGATATGCAATGGCATCAGAAAGATGAGATAACTTGGACAGGATTGGCATGATGACCGACTGGAGCAAATATCCCTTTGTCAGAATGCTGGTCCCTTTGGCCTTGGGCATCTGGATTTCCGTCTTTTTCTCTTTTGTTAGAATCTCCAATGGGATTTTGATCATTGGGATGTTGGCGCTTTTTGCCATGGCTCTTGTGGCGGCGCTTACCTTGAAACGCATCCGCCTGCATTGGCTGTTTGGCACCATCATGGGCGTTTATCTTGTCGTTGCCGGCTTTGCCTTGACGCGTTGCCGTGAAACGGCATTGCAAAAAGATTATTACCGGTTTACGGAATCGAATGCGCGTTATTATGTGGCAAGGGTGTACGAGTACCCTTCCGAACGCGACCGCAGCATCAGGATGGTATTACAGCTTGAACATCAGTTTGGTGACGGCATACCTTCGCATGAGGTAAGTGGTAAGGTTATGGCCTATTTCCAAAAGACGGACGCGGCCATGGCCTTGCAATATGGTGATCTTGTCGCATTTCCTGCACCTGTCGGAGAGGTGCCACCACCGAAGAACCCCGAGGAGTTCGACTATAGGTCTTATCTTGAACACAAAGGCGTTACAGGACAGGTGTATCTGAAAGAGGGAGACTGGCTTGATCTCCAACAAACCAGTGCCAATCCTATCTATGCCTTTTCCTATCATTTTCGCGATTTGCTGATGGCATCGTTGCAACGTTGCGGTGTGAAAGACAAAGAATTTGGCGTGGCTGCCGCCATCCTTTTGGGGTATGACGACTATCTCGCCGACGAAGTCCGCAAAGACTATGTCGCCGCGGGCTCCATGCACATCCTTTGTGTTTCAGGACTGCATGTCGGCATCATCTATCTTTTGGCTTCTTTCCTGTTGGGTTTTCTCAAACGCAAGAAATGGCAAAAAGACTTGAAACAAGTACTGTTGCTTTTCTTGATTTGGTTTTATGCACTCATTGCCGGCCTTTCACCGTCCATCCTTCGCGCCACCTTGATGATTAGTTTCATCATCATCGGGGAATTGATCCGGCGTAAGGGTTTTGCCATCAACTCGATTGCGGCATCGGCCTTCATACTGCTTTGTGTCAATCCATATAATCTCTTTGAGATAGGATTTCAATTGTCATATGCTGCAGTTATCGGCATCGTGGTGCTGCAAAAGCCCATTTATGGTTTGTTGTATGTGAAAAACAAGTTGCTAGATAGGGCTTGGGAGATTACATCTGTGGCGCTTGCAGCACAGTTGGCGACAATTCCGTTCACCGTGTTCTATTTCCATCAGTTCACCTCGTATTTCTGGCTCAGTAATCTGTTTCTCACGCCGATTTCCTTTGTCGTTGTCATGGGTGGCATGCTGCTATTGCTGGTGTCGTGGGTGCCTTATGTCAATATGTTTTTCGGCTATCTCGTATGGGGAGCCATCTATATTATGAATGCTGTGGTGTCGTGGGTGGAGGGCCTGCCTTTTTCAATTATCAAGGGCTTATATGTTAGCCGGTTTGAATTTGCACTTTTGTTGACGGCCTTTGTGTTGCTGCTACTTTGTGTTGCTATGCGGCGTCGCAGGCTATTTGTCGCCATGTTGTCGGTGATGTTGGTGTTTATGGTTTCAGTGACGCTGCGGTTGTATCGTGACAAGGACTATCAGGCGATGACATTTTATAGTTTGCGGCAACATACCGCTGTTGACTTTATCAAGGACGGTCAACATGTCCTCTTGGCTGATTCCGCTTTGACGCAGGATCCTTCCACGGTCGACTATAGTTTAAGAGGTAACTGGACCAAAAGGCACCTTTCGCAAAAGCCCGAAGTGATGGGCTTGGATGCCGATTTTGAGGGGACTTTTGTAAGAAAGAAGTCGAATCTGGTTTCTTTTGACGGTAAGCTATTGGCTTTATGGGATGGTGAAACGAAAGCAAGTCGGATGCTCTCGTATCGCATCCCGGTTGATTATTTGCTGGTCAGAGGACGACAGCGTCCCGATTTGCAGTCGGTGATAAATAGTTATGACGTTGGAATGTTGCTTATTGATGCTACGGTGCCGCATTATCTAGTGGAGAAATGGGAAACTCAGGCGAGAAGTTTTGACCTGCCTTACTATTCAGTCGCCGAAGGTGCTTATGAAGCAGACTTGGCGGCAAGATAGGATGTGAATTATAATAATATATTGAAAATCAAGTATATAAAATAATAATGAGAAAAAAGTTTAAAAATTTCTCAAAAAAACATTGCTAGTTTCAGAAAAGGTTGTACTTTTGCACCCGCAAAGCAAAGCAATAGAGTTCTTTTTCAGGCTGGTCCGGTAGTTCAGCTTGGTTAGAATGCCTGCCTGTCACGCAGGAGGTCGCGAGTTCGAGTCTCGTCCGGACCGCAAGAGCGCAAGTCAAAAAGACCTGCGCTTTTGTTTTTTTAAGCATCTTATCGAAACCATAGTTTTATGTCATTCATTGATGAAATCAACAGGCGTAGGACTTTCGCCATTGTCAGCCACCCCGATGCGGGTAAGACCACTTTGACCGAGAAATTGCTGTTATACGGTGGCGCCATTCAGGTGGCAGGTGCCGTTAAGTCGAACAAGATCAAGAAAACAGCCACTTCCGACTGGATGGAGATCGAGCGTCAGCGTGGCATTTCGGTGGCCACATCCGTTATGGGTTTTGACTATAAGAATATCAAAATCAATATTCTGGATACTCCTGGCCACAAGGACTTCGCTGAAGACACTTTCCGTACCTTGACGGCCGTCGACAGCGTCATCGTGGTCATTGATGCGGCTAAGGGCGTTGAGTCACAGACGGAGAAATTGGTGGAAGTGTGCCGCATGCGTAATACGCCTATTATCGTGTTCATTAATAAGATGGACCGTCCCGGTAAGGATGCTTTTGAACTATTGGATGAAATTGAACAGAAACTGAACATACGCTTAACCCCGCTGAGCTGGCCTATCAACATGGGACCGAAGTTCAAGGGCGTGTACAGCATTTATGACAAGAGCCTTTATCTTTTCAATTCCGACAAGCAACATATCACCGAAGGTATCGCCTTCGATGATCTCAGCAATCCCGAACTAGATAAGATGATCGGTGAGGATGCCGAGACCTTGCGCAATGAGACGGAGTTGGTGCAAGGTGTTTACGACGACTTCTCACGTGAAGCCTATCTGAATGGTGACATCTGCCCCGTGTTCTTCGGTTCTGCCTTGAACAACTTCGGTGTGAAGGAACTGCTGGATTGCTTTATCGAGATTGCGCCTACGCCCATCGGCCGCGACACGGTGGAACGCCGCATCGAGCCGACCGAGGAGAAGTTTACTGGTTTCGTTTTCAAGATCCACGCCAATATGGACCCCAACCATCGCGACCGAATTGCATTCGTGCGCGTGGTGTCGGGCCGTTTTGAGCGTAACAAGAACTACTTCCATGTGCGTCAACGCCGCGAGCTGAAATTCTCTAATCCAACGGCTTTCATGGCTCAAAAGAAATCGGTCCTCGATGAGGCTTATCCAGGCGATATCGTGGGTCTCTACGATGCTGGCAACTTCAAGATTGGAGACACCTTGACTGAAGGTGAAATCCTCAACTACAAGGGCATCCCAAGCTTCTCGCCCGAGCAGTTCCGTTATGTGGAGAACGCCGACCCGATGAAGTCGAAACAGTTGGCCAAGGGTTTGGAACAACTGACTGACGAGGGTGTGGCGCAACTCTTCACGGGTAAGATGACGGGGCGTAAGATTATCGGCACGGTGGGTGAGTTGCAGTTCGAGGTCATCCAATACCGCTTGTTGCACGAGTACAACGCATCTTGCCGTTACGAGCCTATCTCGCTTTACAAGACCGCTTGGATAACGAGTGACAATGAGGAACAACTTGCCGACTTCAAGATGCGCAAGGCCTTGAATCTGGCTTCCGATAAGGATGGACGCGATGTGTTCTTGGCCGAATCGCCTTATGCGCTGCAGATGGCAATGGAGAAGTATCCCGACATCGAGTTCCATTTCACTTCGGAATTCTAATTTTTCATCTTTTTTCTTGCACCGATTTATTTTATCCTTACCTTTGCGTCAATGTTAAACCTTTAAAATCATTGCACAAATGGGATTATTTAAAGAATTCAAAGAGTTTGCCGTTAAAGGCAACGTGATGGACATGGCTATTGGTGTCGTCATTGGCGGCGCTTTTGGCAAAATTGTTACTTCCTTGGTATCCGACATTATCATGCCGCTCATCAGCGCGGTCACAGGTGGTCTCAGCTTCACCGATTGGAAATGGGTCATCCGCGAAGCCGTCATGGAAGGCGAGAATGTTGTGAAACCCGAGCTGGCTCTCACTTGGGGTAACTTCATCCAGGTCATCTTCGACTTTATCATCATCGCATTCTGCATTTTCTTGGTGGTGAAAGGCCTCAATTCGCTGAAGAAGAAAGAGGAACCTGCTCCCGCAGCTCCTGCTGGTCCGACCCAAGAGGAACTCCTCACCGAAATCCGCGACTTGCTGAAAAACAAGTAAGCTGCAGACTTGACTAATTATGAAAAAGCATCCGCAAATACGGATGCTTTTTTATTTGAAAAATTGCTACATTTGCAATCTCAAAAGTTATTGCAATGAAGCGTAAGCTGTTGTTCATTTTTGTATGTCTCTTTTGCCTCGTTTTTTCAGCGAAGGCGACGCACCAGCGTGCGGCCGAGATTACCTATACGTGGCTGGGCGGCAATGCCTATGAGTTTACGCTCACTTGTTATACCTATACGCCTAGTCCGGCAGGCCTCCAACGCGATTCGTTACCCGTGAAATGGGGCGACGGCACGGAAGAATACATCCCACGTGTGGTGCTTCAAAATCTGGGTGATGACTACACGTTGAACGTTTATAGGCAGATTCACAACTATTCTTCTACAGGGACCTATGTAATTAGCATGGAAGATCCGAACCGCAACTATGGTGTTGTTAACGTGCCCAATTCGGTAATGGTGCCTATGTATATTGAGACTGAGCTAGTCATCAATCCGTTTTTGGGTTACAACAACTCGGTTCAGTTGCTCAATGCTCCAGTTGACAAAGGTTGTGTTGGTAAGTTGTATCTCCACAATCCGTCGGCCTACGATCCCGATGGTGACAGTTTGAGTTATCGACTGGTGAATTGTAAGGGCATGGGCGGATTGGATATTCCAGGCTATTCTTTTCCGCAACACTCTGAGTCATTTGATATCGATCCGGTTACAGGCGAATTACGTTGGGATACCCCCGTGTTGCAAGGCGAATACAATGTCGCTTTCATCATTGAGGAATGGCGACATGGGGTGAAGATAGGATCCGTTATTCGTGACATGCAGATTTTGATTTCTGCCTGCGACAACGATTTGCCTCAAATTCAATGCGATGACCAATATTGCCTTGTGGCAGGTGAGCAACTCGATTTCGTCATCTCTGCCTCTGATCCCAATGGCGACAATGTCTCGCTAACCGTTTCAGGAGCTCCATTGGAGTTGTCGGTGAGTCCTGCAATACTCGTTCCGCCAACTGCTTTTGGAATGCATCCTGAAATGGAATTCCTATGGAATACCAATTATGCCCATATCCGCAACATGCCTTATCAATTGGTTATTCATGCCAAAGATGATGACACCCCTGTTAGCTTGACCAATGTCAAGACCGTGAGTATAAGTGTTATGGCGCCCAAGGTACTTGGCTTTTCTGCAGAGGTGCAAGGCCATGATGTTACGCTGACGTGGATGCCCGATCCTTGCTCCAACGCGTCGGCTCTCCTTGTTTATAGAAAGGCGGGCTGTGATGGATATGAACCGGATTTCTGTGAGACAGGCATCCGTGAAGGTTACCAGCTTATTGCTACGTTGCCTGAAACAACGACGGTCACCTATTTCGACTCCCATCTTCCTCAGGGCGTCGAATATGAGTATCGTATTGTCGCGCAATTCCCGGATGGGGCATTGAGCATCGTCAGTGAAGCGGCTTGTGTGACGCTGAAAAACGACAGCCCGCTGATGACGCATGTCACCAACGATAGCATTGATCTCGTTTCTGGGCATGTTGTCACCTGTTGGGCAAAACCAAAGGAAATCGAAAACCAATATGTCGCACCTTTTTCTTATACGTTGACTCGAATCCTTGATGGCGAAACGTCCGTTGTCTACGAAGGCGCCGACACCTGTTTTTTGGATGCGACCCTCAATTTGGCAGAAGTCTCTTCCTTGAATTATAAGGTGGAGATGCATGATGCCTTGCAACACATAATCGGTTCGAGCACGTTGGCTTCGGCTGTGATGCTTTCTGTCAATGGAAGCAACGAAGCTGCAAACCTTGCATGGACAGAAGCGGTTCCTTGGATTGTTGACAGCACGGAAGTCTTTAAGGAAGTGGACAATCGTTTTGTGCATCAAGCCATAGTGTCGGGCATGAACTATACAGATGTCGATGTGGAAAGCGATGGGATTTATCGCTATTATGTACGTACTTTTGGCCATTATACCATGGAAGGCATTATGCGTCCCTTGGTCAACTACTCTGCCATCAAGACGGTGCACATCGGTCATGAAGAGCCTGTGGAGGAATTCTCTTACACATTGCCCAATGTCATTACGCCTAATGGAGACGGCTATAATGATATCTTCGAGCCTAAGGTAACGGGCCTTTCACTCATTACCAGTGCCAAAACAGTGATTTTTAATCGTTGGGGTAACATCCTTCATGATACCGATGACCCGCTCATCCAATGGGACGGCAAAAGCAAGCAAACCAAGATGGACTGCCCGTCCGGTACCTATTTCTATATCACGGATATTACCTATCAAGGTGAGACAGGGGAAGAGACCTTGCATCTGCAGGGCTCAATCACAATAGTAAAATAAAAAAACGGGGGGCATGCCGCCCGTTTTTTTATTCATATGGTTTGAAAAATCAATACTTCATCATTTCGATGAGGTCGACCATGCGGTTGGAATAACCCCATTCGTTGTCGTACCACGACATGATCTTCACCATCTTACCCATCACCATGGTGCTTTGGGCATCGAAGATGCTGCTGTGTGGGTTGTGGATGACGTCGCAGCTCACGATCGGGTCCTCAGTGTATTCGAGCACACCCTTCATCGGGCCTTCGGCGGCTTCCTTCATGGCAGCATTGATCTCTTCCTTCGTGGCTTCGGTTTTCAGCGTGCAGACTAGGTCGACGAGTGAACCGGTCGGCGTAGGGACGCGGACGGCGATGCCGTCGAGCTTGCCATTCAGTTCGGGAATGACGATACCCACGGCTTTGGCAGCGCCAGTAGTGGTCGGGATTTGCGACATGGCAGCTGAACGGGCACGGCGAAGGTCGCTGTGAGGACCGTCAAGGATCACCTGGTCGTTGGTGTAGCTGTGGATGGTGGTGATGTAACCTTGCTCGATGCCGAAACGGTCATTTAAGACTTTGGCAACAGGAGCCAGGCAGTTGGTGGTGCAGGAGGCGTTGCTGACGCATTCCACATCATCGGTCAGATCGTTGTTGTTCACGCCGACCACGACAGTAGCGTCAATGGCGTCCTTTGAAGGGGCCGAGAGGATGACTTTCTTGGCGCCATTCTTCAGGTGGTCGCCATAGCCGCCTTTGCTGCTTTCCTTTGAGCGGAACACGCCAGTCGATTCAACGACGACATCGGGAGTCTTGCCCCACTTAATGTTCAGCGGTGAGCGTTCGGCCGTGACAGGAATACGCACGCCGTTGACGATCAATGCAGTCTCATCGTATTCCACCGTGCCAGGGAATTTGCCTTGGGTGGAGTCGTATTTCAACAGATGGGCCAACACTTTGGTGCTTGTCAGGTCGTTGACGCCCACGATTTCCAGATTAGGACGTTCGCAGATGATGCGGAACACGTTGCGGCCGATACGGCCGAAACCATTGATACCTACTTTAATTTTTTCCATGTTAAATTATTTAGTATGTTGTTTGTCGAAATGAAGCTGCAAAAATACGATTTCCACGGAAAACTTCGCCGTTTTTTCTCTATTTTTGCAAATTCAATTCGTGAAAAATGTCAGAAACCTTCAAATCACAAGCCCTTGAGGCCAACCTGGAACAAACCAGATATAAAGATATCTTCATCCCTGAAGAACATCAGCGTTTTATAGTTTTGTCAGCCAAGTATTTTGGTATCAACAAACGAGCGAAGGAATGCATAACCGAGTATCATCATCCTTTATCGAACCATACTTTTGTGACGGAAGAACTGAGAAAGATGTTGATGGATGATTTCTGGTTCTATACCCGAGACGACATCCCCTCCGATGCATTCAATATTCCTTTAGAGATGATGCATAGCCTGCTGAAACCCGAAGTGGCGGCCAAGCTACGGCTTAATATCATCATCACTCTGATGGAGTTTGCTAATAAGGTGATATCAGAATCGCCAAAACACGACGGACTGATCACAACGGTTTTCAGTATATTGAACGGCGCTTTTGAAGGCAATAAGGATGTCTACATCTTGGCAACGAAGCATGCTGGTCGTTATCTTGGCAAGGTGGCTCAGGACGAACGTTTTAGGGATTCGGCTTGTGAACTGCTTCGAATGATGCTTAAAGAAGACTATCGTTATTGGCAACAGACTTCGCAGGTGGAAGACTGGATTGGGAATAAACGGCAGATGCTGACAGAAGATGAAATCCAAAAGGTTTGTGATGAAATCGGTCATCCTTATTTTGACCGTCTAAATGCCAATCTGGAATCTGCTGATACTTGGGAGAAGTTGACGGATTTGCCTCATTTTGAGCAGATTGCCAAGCGCTTCTCCGAATCAGAACAAGCTTTCCCGCATTTCATCACCAAGTTCCATTATGTCTTCTTCCTATTGCATCTGCCTGGCATGGAGAATCAGCGTGAACGTCTCATTTGGAACATGGACCGTATGATGCGCGACGCCATCGACGAGATGCCGCAAGACGAGCTGATTCCATTCATTGACACGATATTCGATCTCGCCGAAGAGTTGAAGAAGGATTATATGTCGGCAGTGCTTGATTTCCAACAGACACTGGGTTTGAAAATCATTGATGTGGACCAAACCGAGCAAAAGGAAATTGTCAATTACTTCGAGAAGAAACTCATCGCCTTTGGATTTGTCACACCTGGTAATGTGTTTGTTGGTGAGGACTGGCAGCTCTCCGTGGATGAGAACCATATCAAGAATATCAGGGTGTGGCTCGAACTGATTGAACATTCCAAGACGCCGATGGAAAAACTGTTGTCGGCTTTGATTGTCAACCTAAAACTGGGCGGCATCTTCCTCAGCGACACCGACCTTTTCCAGCGCGAAATCACCAAAGTGCTCAACTCCAATATCACTCCATATTATAAGATGGTGAAGCAGTTGACGCGCATTTTCCCCGTCTATTTCAACGAAATTGGCGCTGAGGGCGAAATCCGTAACGTCACCACCAACATGGATGAAATATCAGGTCGACAGGACAAGCTCGTGCATTTCCTTCGCAAGCAGGTGCACACCGAGAGCAATAACACGCTTATCGCCTTGACTTTTGACGTGTTCAAATTCTGGAGCGACGGCAATCTCGATCTTTTGAAGCCTATATTGCCCAATAATGTATTCGAAAGCATTGACAAGGGAAGCACTTGGTTTGTGCATATTCATAATCTTGTTCAGGCCATGTGCGAGATTTCTTGCCTCAACCCTGAAGATGTACTGATGCTTTCACGTGATGACTATGAGAACCTTATCGGCTCGGCCGCACGACGGATTGAACTTGAAGAAGATCTGTATCAGCGTGAGCGTGCACGATTGATGGACATCCGTGACCTGTATGCCTATCTTCGTGAAAAATACAGTTTCGAGTCGGTCAATATTTTTAACTCGCTACGTAGTTTCCCTTTCATTCCCGACGAAGAAATCGACAAGTTTGAGAAGGTGTATAAAGCCAAGAACTTCGGCAAGTCGCTGACCATGATTTATGCCTTCATGGACAAACTCAAGAGCGTGATCTTTAGTCCCGAACAAAGTGAAGGATGGGAGAACATCTACCACAAACGCCATATCGCCATAGGCATCCCCTCTATGTATGGCACCTATCGTGAGAACAAGTTTGAAGCCATGGGTCTGACCTTCCGCTTGGAACGTGTAGCTACCCAACTGATGGAAAAGGTGGTGCAGAGCATCAACTTAGAGTATATTTCCGAGCGCACCCTGAACCAGATCTATACCATTCTCGAGTACTTCCGCAACGGCCTCGAACTCGACGGAGTCACCAACCAGAGTTTCAACTCGAAGTTGGACATGCTGCGTTATAGCTTGACTTCGCGAAGTTTTTCTTTCGGGCAATACATCAACATCTTC
This sequence comes from Candidatus Limimorpha sp., assembly GCA_045117495.1. Classification (GTDB taxonomy): domain Bacteria; phylum Bacteroidota; class Bacteroidia; order Bacteroidales; family F082; genus Limimorpha. The sequence continues at coordinate 12,673 of JBGUNT010000053.1, forward strand.
CAGTTCATCGCTGAAGACGTTCGCCGCATCATCATCAAATACTTCCTCAAGTCATACGAATATCCGTTGAAGATTGTCATCCCCCAACTCTTTGACCCGGAAGGCAAACTCAGTGAGCGTGAAACGGCTGCTTTGATCAGCAAGAAGTCGGAGGAGTTCCACCGTGACCTCCTTTCCGATGCCTTCCTGATGCAGCCTCTTGACAATTTCATTGGCCGCATTCTCAACTCGTTGCGTACGATGGAAGCCACCTTGAATGAGAAACTAATCAGCGATATCATGACCTACAATTCCGAGATGTTGATCAGCCCCTTCTGGAAAGCGACTCCGAAGATGGATAACCAGGTTTTCATCGGAAACAAGGCCAACAATTTGAAGAACCTGTATTTGCACGGTATGCCCGTGCCTCCTGGATTCGTCATCACCACAGAGACGTTCCGTCGCAACGAGACCATCAACACCATTCCTGAGCTGCGCACCGAGATTCATGGAATGATACGAAAACACATCGAGGAGTTGGAAAACGTGTCGGGTCGAAAGTTTGGTAACCCGGAGGCTCCTTTGTTGGTTTCGGTGCGTTCAGGCACTGCTATTTCCATGCCTGGAGCCATGGACACCTTCCTCAACGTGGGCTTGAACGATGAACTTGTTGAGGCTATTGCTTCCGATCCCACCAAGGCATGGGCAATTTGGGATTCCTACCGCCGTTTCCTGCAAAGCTGGGGTATGGCCAAGGGCATCCATCGCGATGTCTTCGATGAAGAGATTAACAGCTTTAAAACCAAGTACAATGTTAAGCAGAAGATGGAGTTTAAGGCCTCTGAGATGCGTGAGCTAGCCTATTCTTACAAACACATCTTGGAGGAAAAAGGCGTTGAGTTGGAGCAAGATCCTTTCAAGCAGATCATAGGTTGTGTCAATATGGTCTTTGAATCTTGGAACTCAGAGCGTGCCTTGGCCTATCGCAGGCATCTTGGTATCTCTGAGAATTGGGGTACTGCTGTCATCGTGCAGCAGATGATCTTTGGTAACTTGAGTGAGGTTTCGGGCACGGGAGTGGTCTTTACGCAGAACCCTCATCGAGAACGCCCAGGCGTGCATCTCTATGGCGATTTCACCATGCGCAGTCAGGGTGAAGATATTGTCGGCGGACTCGTCAAGCCGTTGCCGATAGGAGAGACACAGCGCAAGGCAGCCAATTTGGAAGGGCCTTCGATGCAGACGGCATTGCCTGAGATATATAAGAAGATCTATGCAATAGCGAAAGAGCTGACTGAGGATCTCGGATATAGTCCCCAAGAGATGGAATTCACCTTCGAATCTGACAAGCCTGAGGACTTCCATATCCTGCAGATTCGCGACCAAGACTTGAAACTGGAAGATGAGATGAATGCCTTCGTCCAGGCACCAGACGAAATGAACCAGATCGGAAGAGGTATGGGCATTGGAGGAGGAGCCATGAATGGCCTCGTAGCCTTTAACGAGGACGATATCAAGACCCTGCGTGAGCAACATCCTGACCAGCAGGTGATTCTGGTCCGCCCCGACACTGTCCCCGACGACATCGGCATGATTTTCGATTGTGATGGCTTGCTTACGGCACGTGGTGGTGCCACCTCACATGCTGCGGTGACCGCAGTGCGTCTCGGAAAAGTATGTGTGGTGAGTTGCATTGAGTTGGAGGTCAACGATGAGAAGCATTGCGGAGAGTTGAATGGCCACAAGTTGCAGGCAGGCACCGAGATCGCCATTGATGGTAACCTTGGACTTGTTTATCTTGGACATTATCAGATGGAAAAGATGAAAATGGGTAAGGGCTATAATTATTAAAGGTTATGGCCAAGCATAATGAATTAGGGAAACTCGGGGAAGAGATAGCCGTACATTATCTCATAAGGGAAGGCTATGAGATTGTGGAGCGTAACTGGCACAATATTCATAAGGAGATTGACATCATTGCCAAGAAGGGCAAGGAATTGGTTATTGTCGAGGTTAAGACACGACAATCTGATGAATATGGGGAGCCTGATGCTGCTGTCACGCGGCAGAAACAGTCTCGTTTGATATCTGCCGCCAATGCCTATCTTTTCGAAAAAAAGCTGGATCTTGGCACGCGTTTCGACATTATTTCGATAGTTTTTCAGGAAGAAGACCCCATTATCAACCATATTCAGGACGCCTTTTTGCCCTGACTCCTCCTTTTCATTATATTAATAAGGTGGTAATAAGTGCTTGTTTTTATTAATCCATCAACTTTTTCTTGCTAATATTCAATTACATACGAATAATTTTGAAAAAAGTTGAAAAAACTGCTTGCCAATTCGGAAAAAGGTAGTACTTTTGCACCCGCTTTCGGAAGGAACGAGGAGAGAGGAAGAGGGGCGGAAGCGAAGAGATCTTTGAAAGTCTG
>JBGUNT010000054.1:0-34583 GCA_045117495.1 Candidatus Limimorpha sp.
TGCGGCCCGTCATGTCGGTGACGGTGAGCTGGCCTTGGCCGTTGACAATCCAGTCGCTGCCATCGAAGAAGGCGAAGTTGTCGGTGATGACCTCTTCGTTCTCCTCAACGTCGGTGAAGCGGCCGATGACGACCTTGAAGCGTGAACGGTAGTCGCTGGCTTTGCCTTCGAAGCTATAGCTGTTGTTGGCCAGCATGTCATATCGCGCACCGGTGAGGTTGTCGACCAGGGTGAGGCTGCTGAAGTTGGCGTTGGCGGTGTTCCAGCTGAGGGTGAAGGTGCCGTCTTCCTCAGTTTCGAAGTAGAGGGGCTGGCTGCCTTCGGTGATGTCGCGGAACAGGATACCGAAGTCTTGGTTGTCGTGGCGCAGGCTGATGCGACCTTTGGTGGAACCCACGTTGAGTTTCTCAGCACCACCGTTCTCGGGACGACCCAGTTCAAGCACGGCCACGTTCCTGCTGTCCTTGCCGTTGTCGAGGAAGAAGTTGATCAGCGGGAAGTTCTGCTTGCCACGGAAGTTAGGAGTACCATCGTTGGTACGCATGGCGTTGGTGAAGTTGGCCTTGCCTTCCTTGCTCACGCGGATCATGAAGCCCTGGTGCATGTTGATGTACTGCGAGGCGACCTCGGCACCGCCAGAGGCTTGGGCGGCATATTGCAGCCATGCGTCTGACTTGGGGTCGTAGACGGCATAGGTATTGGCGTACACCTCGCCGTTCCAAAGACCGCTGTTGCCTTCAATGAACTTCTCAAAGTCCAAATAGCTCTGGTAGGGGTTGCCAATGAGGTTGTAGCCCTTCAGTCCCGACCATTCGGGAGCTTTGGCAGTGACAGCAATCTGAATATCGCCGTTGTTCAGCGTGCCGCGGTTTTGGAGGAACTGTTCCTTGTCGACGGCCAATAGGTAACCCTTTCCCGGAGTGAGCGTCGTCTCATTATCGTAGGGAATGTTCAAAGAGTAGTTGTCCATATGCCAATGGCTTTTACTATTACGGCGAAAGTTAATCCAATGGTATTGGGGTTCATAGAAACAGTAGAAGTCGAAGGGGTTTACAGACGACGCGTCACTCGGGAACAGGGCTTTGTCATCATTCTTACTAAGCTGCACGCCACATGGGTCGGCTTCCCAGTTGTGGGGCACAGTATCATTGTGGATATAGGAAAAGCCTATCTCGCTGTTCGCCAAAGAAGAGCTCACGTTATGCCAACGCTCGCCATCGCTGTCGCAGAAAGTTTTCATCGTTTGGCAGGTGTAGGCTTCAATCTTTGATGCCTCACTTTGAAGCAGGGATTTGTCTTCGTCGATATAGACCACCACGTTGTCGTTGGTGCTCAGTGTGGTGTTTTCTTGGTTCTTGTATAGGTTGACGGCACCCCCATAGATGGCGGGGGCGGCACTAACATGATAATCATGCGTAGACTCCCCAATGTAACCACTACCCTCTCCAGGCAATGCTGTATTTTTATTCAGTTTGCCTTCGTTGTGGCGTTTGAGCATGGCATCAAGGCTATGGCTGTAATCCAGCACGATGCCATCGGCAGAGGCGACACATGCATAGTCGTATTCGAGGATGGGATAATCGTCGTTGATATCGCCAGCACCTGCTGAATAGTTGCCTGCGGTAGTGCGTTTCCATTGGACGTACGTAACACTGTCATTGCCTGGGTTGTTTTTATCAGAGACCCAAACATTCATGGCATCGAGCAGTGATTGGGGCTCCCCTCCTGAATCTTCATCAAGTATAATATCTCCATTGAAGTTATAGAGGTATGGAGCCACGGTGCTTCCATATTTTTTGGATTGCGCAGCGCCAGCATACGCGCCTTCTGGATCGTTGTTTACATCAATGATGGGTGAGTAATCCGACTCGGGTACATAGACTTGGTGAATAGTTCCTTCTGTGAAGCCAGCAATCTGGCCAAATTCAGAGCCGTCTATGATTCTTTCTCGGCTCCAGCGAACATAGCTGTTTTCGAGGGTTCCGTGGTTGTATGCAACCAACCCTCCAATGGCTGGATGGGGCGGATATTTATCACCCAAAGACACATACAAATCCACTATTGCCGGATTTGCCATACAGTTTTGAATTATTCCACCCTCAGCGTTTTGACCAACACATCCACCCATGGTGAAGCCCGTGAGCTGCGCCATCGACATGCAAGAATGGACAAAGCCTTGGTTGAGACCCACCAAACCACCAAAATTCAGTGTTTCATTCCCCGCTTCGTTGTTGGTTATCAGCTTTCCCGCCGCCTCGCAGTTGTAGAGCATGCCACCCTGTGCAAGCGTGTCGACGATGATGCCATAGTGGATTTTAGTGCCCTCATGCTTCTTGGCGCGGAACTCGCAATCGAGAACAAACACATCGTGTACGGTTCCGCTAACCTTTCCGAACATGCCAGGATAAACTACAACATTTTGGCCTTGCTTATACATTTTTGACGCGTTGTTTTTCAGCCCTGTAATGACATGTCCTTTCCCATCGAAGGTTCCTGTATAGGTAACACCATTGCTGCCTATCGGGATCCAGTTGTGCGCACTCATGTCGAGGTCGGCGGTGAGAATGGCGTTGGCATCGGAATGTGAACCAATGGTGTGGTTCACGCCATAACCCGCTCGACCGTTCACGTAGCTGATGAACCATGCCAAGTCTTCGGGCGTGCCGATTTCGATAGGATTCTTTGTGTCGTCAAAAGAATCGGGGGCGAATTGTACAATCTCTGTCCACACGTCGCCTTTCACGTTCGCGGTAGGGCTCACAAAACCTATGGGATTGGCTACGTCTCCATTGGGGAAAATCACGGACATAGGGCCATTGGTTTCGATGCCATCGCCCCAAACGCCCTCTTCAATCTCCACAGGGATCTTTATCACAAGCTTTCTGCCATGAGGGGTATGATCATTAAAACCGACCCACATCTCAGAGAACTTGAAGCCGGTGAACTTGATGGTCTTGGTAACCGTATCCACGGTGATGCAATCAGCAGGGAGCAGGTTCTCACCACCGCCGTTGACAACAACTCCATTCTCATTTAAAGTAAGCGTATCTTTGTCGTTCGGCTCGTCAAACACATACTCACCATTCTCGATCCTAGTGAATTTTGGAGCAAATGCTTGGATGGTATTGCCAGCTCCTTTCGGCAAGGTGAAAGCCGGCGAAATCACATCCTGAACAATGGTATTTTGGTCAATCTCCAAAGCACCGCTTTCACCAGCGATGGCGGTGAAAACATTCTGCAAGTTTTCGGGAGTATCGGCAGTGAAACAGAAATGTGGCTCTTCAATTTCATCTCCACCATCGGTCATACTCTGCGCGTCCGGATAGTTGGAGGAAGTGTAGTTCATGTAAGTACGGATATCATTGGTCTCATTATCGAACACGCCTACCGTGAACACTTTGGCATTGAAATCATGATTCGTGCCATTCACGGTTCCGCTATGCTTCAATACGTATGCATTGGCAATGGTCGTATTAGCCACTGTTTGGTCAAACTGGTTGCCATGAGTAGGAGAACCATCAGTGAACATCACGACCACCTTTTGCCGGTTGGTTTCGGAAGTAGGGATCTGGGAGAGAACGTATTGGGCTTTCTTCATGCCGTAGTCCGAGGCAGTGGCACCCCTTGCAACAAGGGCATTCACTTGGTTCTTGATATAATTGGCTTCCCCGTAGGCTGGTCGGCGGTTGATGACGACTTCTGTGCAGTTGTATGTATATCCATTGTTTATATAAGTATGGTCACCTTCATCCACGATTGCTTCATCATCAATTTGGGGATAGTAACGATTGCCCGCAAACTTCACAATGCTGATACGGTGATCTACGCTATATAGTAGTGCATCATTTGAAATGTTATCGACAAAAGCCGATACTGCATCCTTCAAGGCTCCCATTCTTGATTCATAAATCGTCCGATAATTTGATGGAGTATAATTCGACCAAGAACCAGTTTGGTTCGAATTTGCGTTCACTTGCCATTGGCCATTATTATATCGTAGAGCACGATAATCATTGTTGTTAGGGTATTTCACAACGTAATACCCCGGAATAGTGCCTTTTTCTGGGCTTAGCCCGTCGGTTTGGTATCCCATGTTTTTCAGGCCATAGGCCATCGACCCCGACACGTCGAGCACGAGGACGATGTCGGTGGGGGAATGTGTGCTGATGGCATTACCCGTGACAAAAACTTCCAGCGTAATGACACCCGTATGGTTGGTCTCGTCATCCGCTGTCCAGGTCTTACTCATTTGGAGGCCATCAGGAGGCGTTTGCGCATCAACCGTTGTATTTGCAAACAGGCTGGCTATTAATATTAATAAGGTGCAAAACAACCTGCCAGCCGTAATCGTTTTGCACATCCCATAACGATTTGTCGGACTTGTCACACGAGTGTCCCATTTTGTAAATATTCTCATGTATTATTTGTTTAAGTATTATACTATGATGATTTTGACTATTATATTCCGAATATGTTACGATACTAAAATATTGTTTAACAAATCTTTATATTGTTTTTTTTAAAATAAATAAAAAACCGCAATCGTTTTCGGCTGCAAATATAGTCATTTTTAGAATAATCTAAACAAATTTAGAGAGATAAATGCAAATTATCGCAAATTATTTACAAATTACGGGTAATATGGGACGTTAAAAATGATCGTCGTCCCTTTTTACGCGATATATCATGATCACCAGCAGAACGATACACGTTGCAGCAATCCATGCCGCATCCGAAGCATTGACGACACCTCCAACGAAATCCAAAGAGCTTTCGTCAGTTTTCGAATTCACGCAGGCTGAGAGCGTTAGCAGCCAAGAAAAGCGGCAAGCTGTCCGCGTCAGGCACATCCTCATAGTGGATCGTGCAGATTCTTCTTATTCTTATCTTTCTTTTTTGGGTCGACTGTCAGGAAGGCAATGAACAAGACAATGACGACCAGAGCGATGATGCCAAAAATGGCATGCGTGCTAAAGAACGAAACGGCTGTCCCCAACGGGACAACGTTCGAGAAGGTTGGCGTACTACACAACCCTTCAGAGCAAGCGGCAAACGGAAAAGCAATTGCCATTACGCACTTAATAGCTTTAAAGAGAGAGGGTTTCATGGCTTCAGTTAATTTATGCGGTTAATGAATACTCGAATTATCCTTTGCAATTATCTTATAATCTGTTATTTGATAATTCATCATACTATATAAATCCTTTTTGGCAAAACAAACTTGCCATTTTGTCATTATTTATAGTCTACTAACGAATAATACAAAGGTATTATTGCACAAAAAAAGAATAAAAAAAACCGAAATAGAACTTTTACAAAATGTTGATATGCTATATTTTTGCAAAAAAATTGATGTTTTTACGATGAAATCGGATTCGTTTCTAGCAAAGGAGATGAACAAAAGTTTTGATATTTTAATATCAAAAAGTATGTCTTTTTATGGAATGGAGCGATTTTTGTAAACGAGCTTTCAAATATTATAGGCAAATTATCGTGTAACGAATGGAATAAATCTATTTGTAATATGGAGCTAAAACTAAGAGAGATTCGCGAACAAAGACATTTAAGTCAGGAGGATACTGCCGAGAGGATGCATATCAGCCAGTCCGCTTACGCTCGGTTTGAATTGTCTAAAACAAAAGTCGATTTGGAGCGCCTTGAACACTTTGCCGAAGTGATGGGCATGTCTCTAATCGACGTGTTGACGTATCCTGTTCACCACGTGGTTTACAACGAAACTGCTGAACTAGACGTGAAGACTACGGAAATGACAATTCAAATTGCTGTTAAGGATCCACAAAAGCTGCAGATTCTCGAAATGCTGTTGGGAAATTCGTCCCGCTGACATGAGACAGGCCTGTTTTCTCAAAAAAAAGGAAGGTGATCTTGCGATCACCTTCCTAATGGAATTTAAAACATTCCATTGAAAAAGAATTTCACCAAATCATTTAAAAAATACTAGGTAGAGACGCCATGTAATCATGGCGCCTCTACCATTTCATTTATCTGACCACGGTCACACGATGTGTGCTGACACCGTTGGCGGTGGCAACGCGGACCACATACACGCCAGCATTGTATTGCGACATGTTCAGGATCACTTGGTCGCCGTTCACCTCAGCATCGTACACAACCTGGCCGAGTATGCTCATCACGGTGATGTGGCGCATGCTCGCAGCCTCGATCGTCACGTTGCTGTTGGTCGGGTTCGGGTACAGAGCCACGTTGCTGAGCTCGTCGATGCCGGTAACCTCGGCAGTGACGTAGTCAACGTCAGGATTGACGCCGCTCACAGCGGGTTCTGATTCGCACTCACCGTAGTCGGCACGCACCTGGTAGTAGTAGGTACCAACCTCAGGCGTGTCGATGTACTCGTAGTAGGTCTGGCCTTCAACGGCAGGCACCTCGGCGATGAGCTCGTAGGCGGCGTTGTCGGCGCTGCGATACACGTTGTACTTCACGATGCCGTCGCGGCTTCTACCAGCATTGGCGAGTTCGATGTCGTCAACGTTCAGATAGAACTGGTCGGTGCAGTTGAAGTGGCGGATGGCGATGTAACGGCCTTCGCCAGCATATGCGCTCAAATCGACAGTGTACTGAATCCAAGTACTCTGGTCGCGGCCATCACGGATAGCGCCATTAACCGCTCCCTTGGCAGATATCGTCCACTCCTGAATGGTAGTGAAGTTAACACCATCGTCGGAGACAGCGACACCAAAGTGTTCGGCAGCATAGTTAGCATCCTGAGCACAAGCCCAGAAGCTGAAGGTTGAGCTTCCACCAAGAGTTACGGCAGGCGACACGAGGTAGTTGTCGGGAGTCAGAGGTCCAACATAGTTGATGTAGGACTGTGAACTGATACAAGCACCGCCGTTGTGGCCATCCATGCCAAGGTCGGACCAATTATTACCATCGCCGTCAGCGTCGATGGTGGTCCAGCCAGCAGGCATGCCGCTTTCGAAGTCAACCACAAAGGTGTCGCCATCGTCTGGAGTCGGAGGCTCTGGATCTTGCACGCCCCAATAAATCTTCACCTGATCGGTCTCTCCAAGAGATTCGGCATAGATCGGAGCACCTGGAGCGCAAGCGACTTCAGGATTGATTTCGACACATTCCTCGCAACTCATGGCATAGTAGAAGTTATTGGCAGGCAACACGGCCGTACCGTCGTACACCATGCGGACGCACATGTTGTTGCCGTCGCCTTCGTAGGTGTAGGAGTTGGTCGGAGTAGGCACGAAGGCTTCCCATTCACCATCCACGAAGATCATGGCGCCGAGGACGTTGCCCGTAGGTTCGGGAGGCGTAGGTTGGCCATCGAACGGCACGCACCAGCTGAGTTGTTCACCAGTATTATTGGCAATGATGGTGGCTTGGCCTGTGGTCAGGTCGATGGTGGCCAGGAAGCCAGATTCAGCCGTATTGTAGCCAGCCCAGTACAGCGTACCGTCGTTGTGGTTGAAGCCTCCACTTTGGACGTATTCTGCAGCATGGCCTGTAGCTCCCACCAATGTAGTGGCACCTGTTGTCTTGTCGATACGGCGGAAGTTACCAGTGCTGTATTCGATACCATAGAGCTGACCGTTGAGGTCGCAAGCGATCATCTGCATGCTCTGGACACCCATGCTGCCTACTTCAGTGATGACGTTCGTTTCGAGGTTCCAAGTGTAAAGGATACCGCCCTTCGAACCATACATCGTATTGGTGGTGTAGTCGTAGGCGCAATCAACGAAGAAGTCGCTAAGCGAACCTTGACCAGCGACAGTACCCGTCAGAGGATCAATCTTCTTCCAGGTGTTGTCGTTGTAGGTAGCATACACATAGCCGTCAGCAGCGAGGTCGCCACCGAACACGGTGAGACCACCATTCAGGGCAGTGCCGTTGTTAGGAGTATCAAGGTCGTAACTGATCCAACCAGTCGGGTTGGTACCGCCATAAGCGTTGCACGCATAGGCGATATCTCCTCTGTTGGCGTGGCCGGTCACGGCAGGAGTCTGTGAAGGAACCAAACTGCTCGGAGCAATCAAGCTACTCAGGTCAGCAACATAATGGTTGCCTTCGCTCACCTTCACTTCCCCAACATTCTGGATGCATGATGCGGCAGGACGATATGCATTGCGGCCATCAGAGATAGTCACATCGACGCCATCGTTATTGCCGTATCTGGTAACAGTGAACTCATAGGTCTTGCCTGCTTCAAAGACATAGTCGTTTTGGCGGCCTCCCACATTACCGTTGGAAGCGGCAATCCAGATACGATCGCCAGGCGTTGGGTTGGTGATGCACCAGTCGTAGGTGCCGGCGGGGATGGTGATGTTGATGCTGTTGTTGAAGACGATGTTTTGCGTTGAGCAGTTACCATCGGCATTCTCCGGGATCTTATACTCGAACTCGGCATAGATAGCCTCGTTGCCGCTGCAGTTCAGGCTCAAGGCACCCGTCTCAGGGATGGTAGAGCCATAAGCGTTGGCGTCGGCATCAAGCAACATCTGGTAGCCGGAACCATCACCCCAGTTGTCACCTGCGGTCAGGATGACGGTCACGTCGCCGGTCGGAGGTGTCGGAGGATTCGGGCCTTCGCCGCCTTCAGGATACGTCCAGCTGACGGTGTTGCCATCAACGGTCACACCGTCAACGGTGCCAGCATAGTTAGAGCATGGCTCGTATTGCCACTCAACCTCTGTATAAGCGCTCATGCCAGTGCTGTAAACAGCGGCCACCTTGCAAATGTAGGTCTCGCCTTCCACCAGCTGGTCGGTAGCGACCTGGCAGAATGGATGTACAGTGTTGGCGTTGAAGATAGGCTCGTGGTCGATGCTTTCGCACATCACTTTGTAGTACTCAAGGTGACGGTCATCATTCTTGGCGCCAGTGGTAAGAGCAATATCGTCAACATCAAGGATAAACTGGTCGGTGCAGTTGAAGTGACGTATAGCGATATACTTTTGGCCTGCGTATGCGCTCAAGTCAACACTATACTGATACCAATTGCCTTGTACCCGATTGTTGCCATCACGACCATAGCTCATAACGCCATTTCCACCACTCTTAGCGGTCATTGTCCACTCTTGGACCATCGTCCAGTCGCTCGTACCGTTGTCGGACACGAAAACGCCGAAGTGCTCGGCGGCATAGCTGGCATCCTGGCCACAAGCCCAGAAACTGAATGTGGAACCCGCAACAAGATTCACCTGTGGCGAAACAAGGTAGTTGTCTGGATGGAGTGCTTGATAATAATTGTTTTCATACGAACCTGAGCAAATCAAGTCGCCAGAGGCATTGTGGCCCGAACCAGCAAGGCTGGCGCCAGGAATAAGGTAGATGCCGCCAACAGCGGAGCCAAGTACCCAGTTGTATCCGTCGCCGTCGGCGTCGATCGTGGTCCAGCCAGCGGGCATGCCGCTCTCGAAGTCAACCGAGAAAGCATCACCATCTGTCGGAATGACAGGACTGCTACCGCTCATGTCTTCCCACATGGCCCAGCCAGTGCGGCTCACATAGAGGTTTTCGACGCCATAGATGATTTCAATCATCACATAGCGAAGATCTCTGGCCTCCCAAATGCTGACCGTGTCGTTGATGGTTTCATAGCCGGCATGGGTTACCTCGATGGCATAGTCGCCTTTGCGGAAGCTCTCGAAGATATAATGGCCCGTTGAATCGAGCGTGATGGGGTCGATCGGATGGTAGAGCTGTTCGCCTTCGTTCAGGTTAGTGAAGGTCACCACGGTACCGTCTGGGCTGTCGGCGCTGTTGAGCAGCACGTTGACAGTCACGAGGCCTTCGAGTTCCATATCCTTGTCGATGCAAGGCGAGCACATGTTCGACCAAATGGTCTCGCTCTCGCGCGGCAAGGCAAGATAGTTGATGTTGCTGCCTGGAGTAGGTGGCGTAGGTGGCGTAGGATTCGGGTTGTCGGTGATAGTCACGTCAACACCGTCATTGTTACCATATCTGGTGACAATAAATTCGTATATCATACCCTCCTCAAAGACATAGTCGTTCTGGCGGCCACCCACATTACCGTTTGAAGCGGCAATCCAGATACGATCGCCAGGCGTCGGGTTGGTGATGCACCAGTCGTACGTGCCAGCAGGAATCTCTATACTCACACTGTTGTTGATGACAATGTTCTGCGTGGCGCAGTTTCCATCGGCATTCTCAGGGATCTTGTACTCGAACTCGGCATAGATGGCATCGTTGCCGGAGCAGCTCATGCTCAAGGCTCCCGTTTCAGGAATGACCGAACCATAGGCCGTGGCATCGGCATCGAGCAGCATCTGGTAGCCTGAGCCGTCGCCCCAATTGTCTCCTGCAGTCAAAATGACTGTGGCGTTGCCTCTGTTAGGCACATAATCTGCAATGGCATCAGTGCCAGAAATAGGTCTGCAACTGTTTTCCGGAACATCTCCGCCTTCAAACACGCGGAAATCGTCATTCATTGCAGCTGGCTCGACCCAGTTGATCGCCGATTCGACCGTCTCGCCGCGGTTGCCTTCATAGACGACACCCACGCCCCACTTGTAGACGCCAGGAGCGGCCTGCGGCCAGCTCACGTCGATATAGGCGGTGTCAGGACGCCATGCAGTGGCAAGCAGCACGGTATTCTCTTCCGTATATGGTCCATCGTTGTAGCAATCGGTACGATAGATGCGGTAGTGGTTGAGAGCACGGTCACCGCGGCCTTCACCGCCCACGAAGGTGATGTCGTCGATGGTGAAGCAGTCGCCCGTCGGGTTCACGCTTCCATCCTTTGTGTAGCTCCACTTGAAGGTGTGCATACCGCCTGTGATGGCCTGGCTGTACTCGTTCCATCCGCTCAAGTCGGCACCATGCGTGAAGATCTGGGTGCCGTCAATGAAGAAGTCGCAGTGGTCCCAATAGGTGTAGGAGCCCTCTCCCTGGCAGTTGTACCAGAAGCTGAAGATGCCGTCTTGCGGGATGTCGACAGCAACTTCCAATGTGGAACTGCTGCTGGCAACGCCCGCGTTGCCACTGCGGAAAGCGTAGTTGCCGCTGTGGGAATCGGTCGTCAGCGACCATGGATACGTGGCGTCGTTCTGCCATCCGTATGGGGTGTTGTCCCAATCCTCGAAGTCTTCGGTCAAGGTGGTGAAGAAGTTGAAGTCCCACCACACCTTCACGAGTTCCTCGCCGTCAACCTCCACCAACTCGGCGCAAACATGGGCCAAAGCGGTAAAGTTCTCGTCAAGGATGAAGTCGATCGGGCTTGTAGTCTCCTGATAGTTGATCACCACGGGATTGCCTTGGACGGGTGCGGTGACGGTTTGATAGCCTTCGCATCCGGCTTGGCCGTTATAGCTGCCCACATACATGGATCCGCTATAGTAGCCTTGCGCATCGGTGATGAAGGTATACGTTTGGGCAACACCGAACTCATCCGTGCCGTTGAAGGTGACGGTGGCGCCAGCGATGCCGGTCTCGCCGTCTTGCTCGTAGACGTGTCCATTCACTTCGCCCTCGCCACTAACTTTCACGACAACGGGGTCTGAAAGGGCGCTTTCGCCTTCATCATAGACAGCTGACACTTGGAAGGTATAGCCTTGCATATTGTAGGCCAAGCCACTGACGGTGTAGGTAGCATCGCTGATGTCGTTGACCGTGGTGTGGCCAATCAGCTGACCATCTTGGTATACATTATACATACGATAGGTACGGTCGACAACGGCGTCCCACAACAGAACGGCATCCTCGCCCTCGAAGATGGTCTCGTCTTCCACGCGGAGGTTGGTGGGGATGTTGAGGTGGGTTGTGAAGCCCCAGATTGGGCTACTCACGCCATCCGGGCAACCATCGTTGTTGAACTCGACATGCCAGAAATAGTTGGTGTTGTTCCAGAGGTTGCGCACAGTGTAACTGTTGGCCAAATCGGTGCTGAAACTGCCATCCGCAGGATACATGATGGTTTGCGGATGACCAGGTTCCGGGTGGTAGGTGGAACCGAAGATCAGGCGCCAGCCCGTGGCGTAGGGAGGTATGTTCCAATGGAGCGTCACACTGGCAGGCTCGGCCTCGTCGTAGTTGTCGGGAGGCGTCGGACCGAAGGCAAAGTCCTCCACGGCCGGGCAGGGGATTTGTTCGGCGTTGATGGTCACCTCAAAGTCAGGATCCGTCGAAGAGGCCACCAGATAGTACGTGCCAGGCGTCACAGGCAGGTTCTCGATGACGGGACCTGCGCTGATGTCACCAACCGTCGGAGTTGGAGGAGTAGGAGCGGTATCACCAGTATTGATCGTAACATCGTCAATAAAGATCTCATAATTGTCATAATCCTCGTGGTGGAAAGCAATCCACACCTCCTGGCCAACGTATGCGCTCAAGTCAACATTAACCTCACGCCAGTTAAAATAACGGTTATTCGTATGGCGAACCTGAGTCTTTGCGGCATTACCTCTCATATTAACATTCCAAACCGACGTAAAGTCATTGGCGGTAGGATTGTTGGCAGTAGCAACGCAAACCTCAAAGTAATCGGGATAATTGTCATTGGCATAGTCAAAGTAGAAGTTCAGGGATGCACCTGCTTCAAGAGAATACTTCTGAGGCGAAACAAGGTAGTTGTCGGCATCATAGGCATCATAGGTGCAATCGGTGTAAGACTGCGAAACGGCAAAGCCATCGGAATCGTTGTTACCCCATCCCGTATAGTCATAGCAGGAGTAGGTCTGACTCAATGAGCTGTGGAACCAAGTGTTACCATCACCATCGTTGTCAATGGAGGTCCAGCCGAGCATACCGTCTTCAAAATCGAAGCTCAGGGCATCGCGATTGCCACGGTTACCGCCCTTCATGATGATGTTGGCGCGGTTGGTGTTCGAGCGAGTGAGCGAATAACTCTCATTCTGCATGTCGTAGGCCGAACCGTCGGTCCACTTGTAACCCATGGCATAGAAGCCCGGGTTGTGGGTCCTCCAATTGACCCTGCCCTGGTATTCGCCGTTGTTCCTCTGGCACACGATGAGCACGTTGCTCACACCGTCCCAGGCGAAGCTGTCCCCGTTAAGGACGAACTCGTTCCAGCCCTCGGCAGGAGCCGGCAGGTTGTTGCCCGTATAGACCAAGGCCATATCACTTGTGATGTGTGACATGGTCGGAATTTCGTTTTCTTCCACATTGGCCATCCAGATGCTGATGTTGTTCTGCTCTTGCGTGCAGGTGGTGTTGTCCACGTACCAGCTAAGGCTGGTCATCGGGGCTGTGGTCACACCGGCTTCCGCAAGTTCGCTGGCGAGGAAAAGGTTCTCGCCAATGCTGTACCGGAAGAACACATGGAACGGGAAGTAGGACGAGACCGTAGTACTGCTCTCGTCGCCGATCATGGCCTCGAAGGGGAGACCTCCTCCGCCTATGCCGGGACCTTGGTAGTAGTTATGGGCCATCGGGCCGCCTTCACCATAGAAGTCCTCGGTGTAGAGAGCCACCTTGCCATTCTCGCCTTGGCTGACGAAGGCATTCAGCAACTGGTCTTGCTCGAAGGTGAGTTTGTACACACCATCCACGCCTTCCGGAATCTCGGGGAAGGGCAGTGTGTAGTCATCGTGCAAGGTCGTAGGCGTGATGTCGGCGGGGATGCCCACATAGCTGAAGCCAGGGGTAATGGTGCCGAGATCATAGGCCACCTCTACCACGTCGGGGCATTCGGGGCTGTAAAGCTCCACCATCACGGGCCAAATATGGGCAGCGCGGTTGCCTTCGGTGATGGCCACGAACTGACGCTCGATAATTCCGGGCTGCGTGCCATTGATGGCCATGGTCAGATCAACGTCGGCATTGGGAGCCACCTGGAAAGGCAGTTCCTGACCGCTGACGCTAAACATGCCGTCACTAGGGGTGAAGTCCAATACAGTCACGGTATAGGTCGGACCTTCGCTATACATGGTGAATTGGAAAGGTTCCATCCAGCAGCCGGCAGGGCGAACGCCCAGGTTCAGCGTGTCAATGACTTCGGTGTCACCGTCCATGTACTTGACATGCAGCATGTCTTCAAAGCCGCCGCCACCGTTGCCACTACCCGTGTGGGTAAAGGTGGTTTTCGGGAGGAAGTCCGTCGTGTTGACGGTGTAGTTGGCACCGCTTCTGCCATAGACAGCAGCACCAGAAACGGTTTCGCCTACCCATTGACTACTGGAATAACCTGTGGTGGCAGTGTAGTAAACACCGATCCACAAATTACCTCCATTGTAGGTGTAGGGAGTGGCAAATGTGATCTCCATCTCGTTCGAAACAACGCCAAGCAATCCTTCGTAAACGAGTGTGGCATCATCGGTGCCTAGGAAAGAAGCAATGGATGCAGAAGCAACTTCTTTCAAATAGACCCGAAAGCTTCCGTTCCACGAAATGTTAGCGTAAGTGCCAGAACTGGTTACGTTCGTATAGAACTTTAGCTTCGAAATCTCCTCTCCATTCATGGCACCGAGCTCATTGGCTGGATACACGAATTCGTGTTGGAGACTGTTGTCGGTCCACAAACCCCAAACAGGGATGTAGGAACTTGTGACATTACCGTCATGGACGGTAATCTCTCCAGCTCTCACAAAACCAGTAAAGGCAAGCAAGAGCATCATCATTAAAGAAAATACTTTCTTTTTCATAATGAATTGAATTTGGTTAATAATAAGTTTATGATGTATGTGGAATTCATCTATATTTTGTTTGTCACATTTAATAATTCAGTCTATTGTCGAATCATTCTTACACCTTATTACATTAATAAGACTAACAAATTTCGATTTACCCTTAGTCTATATTAAAATATTTATTCAGAATTGTGCCGCAAATATAAACAAATTATGCATATTACTTCATATTTTTATTCATTTTATGAAAATTAATCTGTTTTCGCTTGGTTGTCAAACCAAGCGAAAACAGATTAATATATGTTATATTCGGATACGGCAACCCCTTAAAGTCCACTTTCACATTCCGTCGATGTCATTTGAGGCCATTGCCGTCGTGGCAAGAATAGAAACAAGAAGTGTTGCCGAACTAGGAGGCGACAGTTATTTCCAAATATCGAGGTTTCACTCCGAATTCGAGTTCTCTTTATTCTTTCACGAAGCGCAAATTGGCATTGCCAATGCGCACAAAATAGAGGCCTGAAGCCAATCCGCCGATGCCGATTTCATTGTCAGGCCCGACGAAGGCCGTCTTCACCAACTCGCCCAGCGTGTTGAAGATTTGCACCTCGCTGTTGGCCTCAAGGCCATCGATGCGAATGCTCTCGCTGGCGGGGTTGGGATAAACAGCTAGTCGGGAATTCTCTCTTTCATCCACGCTTACGGTTTGCGTGATGCTTACGTCGTCGATGTACCAACCATGGGCATCGAAGCCCATATAGCGGAATTCGACTTGGATGTTTTGATTCCTATAGTCGGCGAGGTCGATGGTGACGGTCTTCCATTCATCGGAAGGTTCATCCTGCATCCACTCACGGGTACCCGTACCACCCGTCCAAATCCACACGCTCTCATGATGATAGTCACCAGGATACCGCTCGTAGGTCTTGAACGTCAGTGTGGCGCCGTCGGAGGGGATGGCAATGGTGGGGCTGGTCAGACGACCTTCCTGATCCACGCTGTTGTTCCACCGATGATAAGCACAGTGGTTGCCTGAAACGGGGGCGGGGCCAGGATTCAACGTGCCGCCAATTCTATGCCAATAGGAAGCATCGCCGCCATTGTTGCCGTCACGATCCTCATTTGTCCAACATCTCCAATCGGTTTCGCCTGTCTCGAATCCCTCGAAGTAAGGTAAGGTTAAGAGCTCGTTATAGGGGCAACTGAGGTCGACGGAGATGGCCTGGAAGTAAGCTTGTGCCTCTGGCCCGTAAATTGCCTGGCCGTTCTTATACACCCATTCAAGACCAGCGTAGAAGACGCCTTCACTGTTGGCCTCGATGCATCCAACTTCATCTATCTGCTCGTAAATCATATTGTCGTTTTTCCAAACACGGCAACCACTATCCGAGCTTTCAACGGAATAGATGTTTCCCCCGTCGATGCTGATGCCTTTTCCATACATGTTTGAAGACAATGTGTAAAGCACTTGGTCGTTTTTAAACACCTTAACTAAAGAGGTGTTACTGTTTATGTCAGTGGCGATGGTGTATACTTGTCCGTCGTAGATAGCCAAACCGCCTGGAAGAACACCATAACCAAGATCGGTAATTTGGGTTGATGTAACATCCCACCAAACGAAACCCTGACCTGTAGTGAAATAGCCACAGGCCACAATCTTGCCGTCCACCATGGCGGCATCGGTGATCCAGGTGTCGTAGTTCACCAAGGAATAGACGGTAGGATCGTCGTTTTTCCACACCACGGCGGCTTGGTTGCCGCCATAGTCCTTGATGCCGGCGGCATACACGTTGCCTTGGGCGTCGTTGAAGAGGCAAGTGATGTAGGTGCCGGAGTTGACGGGATTGCTCAACCAACGGTTTCCGTTCTTGAAAACATCGCCAAAGTTGAATGATCCATCATCATTTAAGCAGTTGTCCACCCAATAGACGTTGCCGTCGAGGTAGAGCACATCGGTGGACTCGTGGTCGGAAGAAGAAGAGCACGAGTAAAGCATCTCGCCGTTCTTATAGACGACGGAGGAAGAGAGGCCGTTTACATAGGAAAGGCCCGAGGTATAGACGTCTTGGGCCGTTGCCATACTGGCCAAGGCCAGCATCAATGTAAGTGAGAGTAAAATCTTTTTCATCGCTTTGTTTTTTAGGTTAATATATTTGTTTAGAGGCTGCTAAGTGAATATGTATTTCATCAACAGATACCCGACAAGTATGCCTATCAAGAATCCTTTCCAATTGTCTTTGACAAACTTGACAACATTATTGTTTTTGTCCATGTTTTTGCTCCCTCCAAGAAGTATTATGCAATTCCAGAAACCAATCTATAAACCAATTATGGAGCAAAAATACAATAAAATTGAATAAATAAATCGATTATAGACTAAAAAACAACAATTAGAAGACTATTTGTAACGATTCCAAACAAAAACACAGGCGACTAGAAAAGACTCACAACGACACCCGATGCAATCCAACATCATAAGGCTTGTCTATGGCCCCTATGATTTTAAGGTAATCGTTTTGGTTGGAAACAAAGTCAAGTTTGTTGGTATCAATCAACAAGATGCGCATGTTTCCCTGTTGCTGACGCAAAAAATCAAAATATCCTTCCTGTATGCTCGCCAAATAAGCATCGCTGATTTCCTGCTCGTAACTGCGGCCTCGCTTTCGAATGTTCTGCTGCAAACGCTCCACATCCGAATAAAGATACACCAACAGCTCTGGCTTGGGCATGTCAGAGAAAATGATGTTGAAAAAACGAGCAAATAACTGATACTCGTCCGCCTGCAAGTTATTCTTCGAAAAAATCAACGACTTGGCCACATAATAGTCTGATATGATGAAGTCATGAAAAAGATCGAGCACGCCCAACTTGTCCTTCAGCTGCTGGTAGCGTAAAGCCATAAAGGTCATCTCCAACTGGAAGGAATACTTGTCGGGTTCCTTATAGAACTTGGGGAGGAATGGGTTTTTGTCGCCTTCAAACTCCTCTAGCACCAGCTTCCCATTGAAATCGTTTGCTATACGCGTAGCCAAGGTGGTCTTGCCAGCACCAATCGTTCCTTCTATGGCTATATAATTGTATTGCATGAATGCAAAGATAAGAATTAACGGAATGCAAATCGACAGTTACTCACTTTTTCTTCACTACCGAATGGTCCGGACATTGCTCCAAAAGCATTTGCTGCGTCAGACCAAAAACGGGATGCACAAAATCAGGAGCCACCTCACACATGGGCATCAATGCAAACCGGCGCAGATGAATGCGTGGATGCGGAGCAATGACCCAATCCGTGAGAATAATGCGACTACCATAGTACAGAATATCAAGATCGATTGGGCGCGACTGGTATCCTTTACGCCCTCCGCTACGCTCACGTCCCAATTCCGCCTCTATCCTAAGTAACTCTTGCATCAAGCCGTCGGCCGACAAAGCAGTCTCAACCACAACCAATCGGTTCAGAAACCACTCGTGGCTTTCGAAGCCCCATGGCTCCGACACGTAGGCAGATGATTGGGCAACCATATTCCCGCACCTTATATTAATAAGGTGAATTGCCTTGTCATACAAAGCATCCTTGTCACCCATGTTACTCCCAAACAGAATAAAGCAACGTTCCATACCTGATCTTTCCGCAAAAATAATGCAAATCCTTAAAACCAAATTGAATTTTGATGTTTTGTCAAATAAAATGCTACTTTTGCATTCTAAACTTAAACACATAGCATTATGAAATTTTCTAAAGTAGTCCTTGCGGCCTTTATCGGTACGCTCATTGCATTGCTTATCAATTTCTTTGTCAAGATCGGAGTGATTTCATCCATGATTTCGAAGATGTCGAAATCAGACGCTGAAACAACGGCAACCATAAAGCCCAACTCCGTGCTTTACATGAAACTCGACTATGATATTCCAGACCGCACTGTTGACAACCCTTTTGGCGGCCTTGACTTCCAATCCATGGAATCTAAGGATATGACGGGTCTGAACGATATCTTGCGCAACATCGAGCATGCAAAAACCGACCCCAACATCAAAGGAATCTATTTGGAATTAAGTAGCATACCTACGTCCACCGCCACCTTGCAAGAGATACGCGACAAACTCTCAGAGTTCAAGGAGTCAGGCAAGTTCATCGTCAGTTATGCCGAAACATACAGCCAAAGCGCCTATTATATGGCTTCCATTGCCGACAAGATCTATCTGAATCCAGAAGGTTCTCTCGACCTGCATGGCATGGCCTCGCAAATCATGTTCTACAAGCACCTGTTTGAAAAACTCGATGTAGAAATGCAAATCGTCCGTGGTCCCAACAACCGCTTCAAGAGCGCCGTAGAGCCTTACTTCCTCGACAAGATGAGCGAGGCCAACCGCGAGCAGATGGATAAGCTGCTTGGCACTGTTTGGGGACAAATCCTTCAAGGCATCAGCCAAAGCCGCAATATTAGCGTAGAACAACTGAACCAAATCGCCAATAACATCGAGACTCTTTTCGATGCTGAAAAATCACTGGAACTAGGTCTCGTCGATGAGTTGTACTACAAAGACCAAATTCTAAACACCTTAAAAGGTCTCACCGGCAGCAACAAGAGCATTAATGCCATTACCAATGCAAAGTATGCAAAATCATTAACGGACAAAAACGCCAGCAAAAATGAGGTGGCCGTTATTTATGCTTCTGGACAGATCTTCGATGGCAAGGGCAACGAGGATGAAAGCATCTACTCCGATAACCTGACCAAGATCATCAGAAAAGCCCGCGAAGACGATGATGTGAAAGCCGTCGTGTTGCGCGTCAACTCACCCGGAGGTAGCGCAATGGCATCTGGCATCATCGGCAGAGAGCTCGATCTAACCAAAGAAGTGAAGCCCCTCATTGTTTCAATGGGCAACTACGCAGCTTCTGGCGGCTATTGGATCTCTGCCAAAGCTGACTATATCTTTGCCGACCCGACCACCCTCACTGGTTCTATCGGTGTATTTGGCACTTTCCCCAATATTCAAGGTTTTATGAATAAAAAAGTTGGCCTGACTTTCGATGTTGCCAAGACCAACGAAAATGCCGACTTTGGTACCTTGACCCAGCCACTCACCCCCTTCCAATATGCCAAATTGCAAGAGATGGTAGTCAAAACATATGATGATTTCACCAAACGTGTTGCCGAAGGCCGTGGATTGCGCCAAACCTATGTCGATAGCATCGGACAAGGTCGCGTATGGGCTGGCGCCGATGCCATCGGTCTTGGCCTTGTCGACCAGTTAGGCGACATGGAAGACGCCATAGCCTATGCCGCGCAAAAAGCAGAACTGGGCGGAGATTACAAAGTAGTGGAGATGCCCAAACAGAAAGACTTCTTCACCAAACTCATGGAACAGATGAATGGCTCTAACACTGACAAGCTGGATGCCGCCATGAAACAAAAACTTGGCGTCTACTACAACTATTTGCAAGGCCTGGATAACCTGCAAAAGAACACAGGCATCCAAGCGCGGTTGCCATTTGACATGATCATTGAATAATGAAAAAGGGCTGCAATTGCAGCCCTTTTTTAATACTCCGCCATTACTTCCTCGCGTTCCATCTGCTTCTCGCCCCAATCATCCATCAGGGCTTGCAGCTGTTCCTTTTTCTGTCCATAAGCCCAATACCAATCATTGTCTATCTTGACATCTGGATACTGCTCAGGATTAGCCATGATGGCATCTTGCTCGGCCAACTCTGCCTCCAATTTGCCGATGGCATCCTCAAGACGCTGAATTTCCTTATCCACCTTGCGTAACTTGGCATCGACTTGCTTCTTATGCTCATAGTTGATTTTATTTTGCGACTGAGTTGCCACCTCCTGTGCCTTGGGTTGTTTGGCTGCAATTTCCAATTCTTTCAGGTGATTGAGATTCTTTTGCTCCAAAAAGTCGTAGATGTCACCAATATATTCCTTGATGCTCGGCTTGCGGAATTCGTATACTTTGTTGGTCAACCCTTGCAAAAAGTCACGGTCATGCGAAACGATGATAAGGGTTCCATCGTATTGGATCAAAGCATTCTTCAAGATGTCTTTCGACAGCATGTCCAAATGGTTGGTCGGCTCGTCAAGGACCAATAAATTGGTCGGGAAAAGAAGCATCTTGGCCAACGACAGACGCGCTTTCTCACCGCCCGAAAGCACCTTCACCTTCTTGTCGATATCGTCACCACGAAACAAGAATGCGCCAAGCAATGCCTTTACCTTCAAGCGCATGTCGCCAACAGCCACATCGTCCAAAGTTTCAAAGACCGTCTTGTTCATGTCGAGCATGTCCTGCTGGTTTTGGGCGTAATACCCTATCTTGACTTCATGACCGAGTTTCACCTCGCCCTCATGATCGAGGACGCCGCAGATAATCTTTGACAAGGTGGATTTCCCTTCACCATTACGGCCCACAAAAGCAATCTTCTCACCTCTCGGAATCAGAAGGTCAATATCCTTAAGAATCACCTGATCGCCATAGGCTTTGCTCACGTGATTCAGTTCCAAAGTCACCTTGCCAGAATGCGGCGCGGGTGGGAACTTGAAATGAATAGCCGTGCTATCAATATCATCCACCACAATCTCATCCATCCTCTCAAGCATCTTTACGCGACTCTGCACCTGTTTGGCCTTAGTTGCCTTGTATCGGAAACGCTCAATAAAAGCCTCTATGTTCTTGATTTCACGCTGCTGGTTCTCGTATGCTGAGCGCTGCATGTCAACACGTTCCTCTCGCAAGCCGACATAGTCGGAATAAGGCACCTTATAGTCGTAGATCTTTCCGTTGCTAATCTCCACGGTTCGGATGGTGATGTTATCCAAGAAAGCGCGGTCATGCGAGACCATCAAGATGGCTCCGTAATAGGCCTTCAGAAAGCTTTCGAGCCATTGAATGGATTCGATATCAAGATGGTTGGTAGGTTCGTCCAAAAGGAGCAAATTGGGCTTTTTCAACAGGATTTTAGCCAACTCCACACGCATCTGCCAGCCATTGCTGAACTCTCGCATGGGGCGTTGCATGTCGTCGTGTCCAAAACCCAAGCCAACCAAAATCCTTTCCGCTTCGCCTTCGATGGAGTTGCCACCGAGCATGGTCAAACGGTCATTCAGATTGTTCAGTTTGACAATGAGTTTCTCGTATTGAGGGCTCTCATAATCGGTTCGTTCGGCCAGTTCTTGCTGCAAACGCTCCGAGTCAAGTTCCAACTGATGATATTCGTCAAAAGCGGTCAAAGCTTCGTCCAAAACGGTTTTCGTGCTGTTTACATTTTTTTCTTGGGGAAGATAACCAATGGTAACGCCTTGAGGAATAACAACATCTCCTTTCGAAGGTTGTTCCAATCCACAAATAAGTTTCAACAATGTGGTCTTGCCTGCACCGTTTTTGCCCACCAAACCGATACGGTCCTTCTCGCGAATCAAAAAGGAGATGTCGGTGAAGAGGTCATCACCCGTGAAATGCATGCTCAGATTCTGGATCGAAATCATGTCGGCCGATTTTAGGCAGCAAAGATACAGATTTTAAGCCTTTGCTCAACGCGAAATGACAAAAGGCCTGGTCGCAACACCATTTCCGGTGATAATGCGCATCAGATAAAGGCCATCCCTAAAGTCAGACAAATCAAGAAGTGTCATATTTGACGAGACCTCTTTTTCATATAGCCTCTGTCCGTTGGCATCATAAACCAGTATATGGCACAGGTCCAAAGCCTCTATCGACAACACTCCTTGATTTGGATTGGGATAAAGCTTTACTTCGATTTCATTTTCATCATTTACTGATGAAGGATCGGTAACCAGCACATAATTCTGCGAGAGGTCCAAAAGCGATGCCGCATAATCCGATTCACACTCTTCTCCTTCATCCGACAAATAAAGTGCAGTCAATCGATAATAGAAATCATTATGGGAATCATCCACCAACCTGTCTTTGTATTGATAGAACAATTGTCCTTCAACAGCAGGAACAGAAGCTATCTGCTGATACTCCAAATTGTCATAGGAACGGTACAGATGATAGCTCTCCAGAGTAAAATCTTCGTCACCAATAGAGAGCAGACGACCTGACCTATTAGCCACAAAAGCCCTTAACATCCATGTGTAATACATGTTGAAATGATGCAGATCGAACCAATCTGTACCATTCAGTGAGGTCCATCTGCCATTGGGATTCCCCATATCAGCACAAGCTGCAGCGGGGCGGCTTAGCCCTTGTTGACCAATCACGATCCATAAAGGTTCATCAGAAGGAATATCCAATGCTGGCGTGATGTCGTGTTCTTTCCATGTATAAGTTCCATCCATGGCCATTTCCTGGAACCAAACCAATGTACGAGGCGCTGTTTCGCCCCCAATGTAAACCCACAACTGATAAGAACCTGCGCCAACATCAAATAGGGAAATTTTTTTCAACGAAGTACCTTGATAAGCAATAAGATCTTCTGCTGAGAAACGGATACTCCAAAACATGGGTTCTCCGTTATTTCCCACTCTGTTTAGGTATTCTCCATCATCGTAATGCAACCATTCCTCTATAGGTTCAGGTCTCTCACCCCATGAAATCAATGCGCCATACCCATCTTCATCAACATACTTGTCTCCCTCCAATTTTACGGGAGGGTCACAATAGGCGGGGAGGATCACAGAAACACAATGCTCGCATGACATGGAATAATAGTGACCATCATGGGCCCCGTCGTAAACATAGCGTATGCAGTATTCCATAGTACCATGGGTACCACTATCCACATCGAGATAGGATGTGCCTTCAAAATAACCAAGGAACAATCCGTCACGGTACAAAACCACCCCCATCACGCTATCATTTTCAGGATAAGCCCAAGAAAGCTCAACTGCTTCGCCTCCAAACGACCATTGCAATTCGGCAGATGGGAAATGGGAACAATTACGATACAACCAATCCCTAGATGCCCACTCACATGTTTCAGTAAGAAAAACCGGACGAACCTGGACCAAATAATGGTTGCCGTCAATCAATCCATCCGTGTCAAACTGATAATGCATTTGTGAGGTTGTATCTACGAGAACACCACCCAACCTCAACTCAAAATATTGCAAATCTCGCAGATCACGTGTTTCAAGCTGCCACATTGCCCAGCCTGTTGATGACACATAAAGGCTGTCAATCCCCAGCACGCTCTCTGTCAGTTCGATCTCAAGGAAAGTTTGATCAAATATAGAAATGGTGTCCAATTGATAATTCTCATAACCTTCCAGATGAACCATGAGAGAATAATTACCTCGATATATTTCTTGTATTCTCGTCCATCCATTGCCATCCAACGAAGCCTGGTAGGTAAGTTCCGGCACTTCAAGGGAGGTCAGCATCACCTGTGCCCCAACAGGAATTGAACCTGTATTTGTAGTAGCTTGCAGCTCAAAGGGTATGGTCATATCCTTGTCAAGTCTGGCTGACCAAACCGTATCTGAGCTGCCTCTGTTTCCCTCATAGTAACAACTCACGCCCCAGGCATACTGGCCCCAGTCCAAACTGCCCCAATTCATATCCATAAAAGCAGTGTCTATGATATGCGACACCAACAGCGTTGGCTCTTCTTCGAAACGACGACGGAACAATTCATAATACTGAAAAACGCGATTACCTTTTGCAATTGTGTCTATTTCACAGAAACAAATGTCATCGATATAGAAACAATCGTCTTCAGCATTGTTTAAAGCGTCTTTTTGGTATTTCCAAGTAAACAAATGCTCTCCCACAGTAATCGGGAAACAATGCTCTTGCCATTCACCTTGTCCAGAACACTCTAGCTTTTTGACACCGTCAATATAGAAAAGCCCCATATCCCAAGGCGACTCCGAAGAGATCCTCCCAAAAAACCGCATCTGACCTGATACGGGAACATATATCGAAACTTCAATTTGGGAATAACCTCCATCAACCCCTTCACAAGACGACTTCATGCAATAAGATCCATTGTGCGCATGGGTCGAATCAATTACCCATGGATGTTCAGACAAAGTATTGCTCCAACTGAATTGAGTAAAGTCTCCTGTTTCAAACCCCTCTTCCAGTCGCGGTTCGTTCATAGACCACGACACTCTCACCATGTCCTCACCATATTGTCGAGCAGCCACATAGTTTACTGGCAAATACAATTCATGTAGAATAAAATCATAATCTTCAACAACGTCACCATCCTCGATGAAAAGGGAATCAGACGACATAGAAGTGGCATAACCTTCCGCGCTCGCAGCAACAAGGTAAGTCCCAGCATCAACAACGGCTTCGTAATAGCCTATCGAATCCGACAAGAAAACAAAAACCACCGTATCACCCTCAGTGTTGACCCCAGAAAAACAGACGGAAGCCCCCTCGATGGGCGTGCTACCATCCTGCTCAAAGACACTTCCATCAACCCATGCTTCGGCTTTGCCCGACTTTGCAATAAGCGAAGCAAACAAGACGAACAATATGTACCAAAGTCTTTTCATGTCAATACTTTACAAATTTCAGGTTCTTGCTCCCTGTCGAACCATTAATTGTTATGAAATACATTCCACTTTGCAGGTGATTCACAGAAATCACACACTGACCCAACATGTCAGTATGTAGAAGGGTCGATGGCATCACCACCGCACCTGCAACATCCACGACTGAAACAGCATAAGGCGTCAATGCTTTTAATCCATCTATCGTCAAGCAATCCTTGACAGGGTTGGGGTATAGTCTTGTCGAAGCAATCTGAGGTTGGTCTCCTTCATGGCGCATGACAACACGTTTTTGATTGTCTATATAAAGATGCAAATCATCAACAATGGGATGCTCAGGTGTTATCTCAATTTGTTCGCACAACCCATGGCCATAACGTGGCACATCGGCCATGACAACATATGTGCCAAAAGGTAAATTCCTAAACCGGAACTCACCATGAGCATCGGTTAAAGCGAATCCCAACATCCTTTGTTTCACCACATCCATTAGAAGCACGCTCACGTTTGACAAGCCTTCGGAACAAAACTCTTGCCCATCACCCTCACCAAACCAAGATGCACAATAAAAATCTTTTGCCCTGAACTGCGTCTCAGGATAATCGAAAACGCCCGCTATCACCCCCTGTCCTTGATCGAAGCCCTGCCGCAAGGCAGGCAGTTCGATGTCAACGTCATAAACAAAACCGTCCACATCGATCAAATTCGACTCATTCCATTGGAAATCACCCAAGTAGTAAGCACCCCCTGCCGTTGGATCCAAAGTATCAGCAAATGCGTATAGAATATAAGTGTCAGGAAGCAATGACGAGAATCTGAAATGTCCTTCTTCATCCGACACCGTCCTGTAGAACCCGGAGAAAAACGTGTTGTCGTCATCCAAACCGGCTGCAATCACATAGGAATTCGGCCTTTTGCTTCCCTGCAGCCACGTAGTCCCCTCTAATGAATACTCTTTCAATAAGTCGAATTGGATGGAATCGCAGGCATAACCGCAATATGACCAAGCCTCAAGATAAAGCCTAACAAATCCCTCTACTTTCTCATTGGGCCCAGGAAAATACATGGTATGCAACGCATGATCGTCCTCAAAAACACCATCGCCGACAGTTCGCCAACAAATCGAATCACTATGGTAGGTTTCTGCTTCATTGAGCATAATCGGCCTATCAAAACCGCTATAGTAATCCGTACCAGCATACACAGTCGCTTCTTGGAATAATTGCAATTGCAATTGATCAGTTCTCACAATTCCATTGCCAAGCACCTCGAGGGTCAGCGTCACAGAACCGTTATCATAATCACCCTCAGATGGGTAATAAATGGGACGTAGTGTCAACGAGTCGGAAAAATGACCTGAACCACTCGTTTTCCATACAAATCGGTTATAAGTGTATGGAATAGTAGATTTGTTAAGGGAATAGCCAGCCTGGGAAGCACACAATTCCCCGTCTTCACCCGCATATGGATAAGCGACAGCAAAGGCATAAGCGCTCTGACCTTTAGAAGCATAGATGTCTGGATTATAGCCATGGTCGCAGGCTATAACCGCTACGTTTTCAGCTTGTTGCGACGACAAGACATAAGAAGTACCGTAAATCGGATTCGTGTGATTCGCAAATCTATAGTAATCGAAATCACCGTAAAACAGCACGTAATGGTCAACATCTTGTTCAGGATTCTCTTCCCAAGAAATACGATATGAGCCATTGACATATTGCTGCTTTACCATAAAAGGAGGCGAGATGGGAGCCGTGGTATCGCACACAGGCAAATAACCATCATATACAATTTCACCCAAAGTGGGGTTATCGTTCTTGTCGAAAATCACGCCATCAATAACCTCTTCCTCTTCCGTATCCCAATAGTTCGCACGCATATCCACGTCCTCAGAACCCAAATTGGCAAACAAAAGTGCGTCTTTCTTATAATGAAGGAAATTATTGCCATTCATACGTGACTTATCCGACTGAAATGTCACAATCCGTTTCTCGGCCTCACTGATGGTATTGTTTACAAAACAAGCAGAACCTGACGACAATAGATTGGTTAAGACCATTCCATTATCATAGAAAGAATTCCCCTCAAAGACCAAGTCACAGACGCGTAGCATTCTGACCGCCTCATCATTCTTCCAAAAGATGTTATTCCGTATCACTAGTGAATCCATAGCTGCCTTGATACCATAAGAGGAATAGGTACCACTCCCATCGGGAAGCTTCGAAGAAATCACGTTGTTAAGAATAAAGTTTTTGGCGTCCTTATCCGACAAACCTCCCACCGACTCGAATGAAATTGCAGTGGCAGCACCTTGGAAGCAATTGTCAGTAATGGTGTTTTTATTGCATTTAAATCCATACCCCACATTGGACATTTCGATATTTATCTGTCCTTGGTCGAAAATGCAATAAGCTATCCGGTTAAATTCACAATCACCAGTTCTTGCTTTTAATTCTATTCCTGAAATACATTGATTGAAGAAGCAGCTATCTATAGTGCAACCACTACAATCAGAGAGTTCCACTCCTTTCCCTGCATAATAGTTGTTAAAAGTAACATGGCTCATCTTCACGCCCAAGCAATTGGAAGCATTCACTGCCGTCAAAGCCCCCATGATCCTAACATAGGATAGGCTGATCGTATCGGATTCGGCTACATTTTTCAGTTGCAGGCCAGCCCAATCATGTGAAAACTCATAGCAAAGCAGATAGATGGAATCGTTTGGTTGTCCATTCATGCTGAGGCTACCACCATCCACACGAAGATAGGCGGATTGTCCAAAAAAAAGCTTAACGCCAGCCTCCACTTTCAACTGTCCGCCGTCCACTACATTCAACGATTCATTTACAAGATAAACCGAATCAGCGCCCATTTTCGGAAGAACAAGTGTTGAATCCACCACACCACCCAAAGGAACATAATGCTGAGCTTGGGCAGTGAAGCCAAAGGCCAAACACAACAAACACAACAACGATTTCACTATGGACAAACGCGCTTTCATCTTTAGAAATAATAGGTCAAGCCCAGCTTCAATTGCCATGCCTGTTTTTTCAAAGCGTATGGAAATTCTGCGGCATACAACGATCCTGAAGTCCAATGATAGCTCACCTCAGGCACTAGTTCCACACGATTCACCAACTTGAATGCAGCCCCAAAACCGGCATAGTATGAGAACTTATAAGGAGCCGCCTGCTCACGGGTAATGGGAGCATAGAAGGGCATTTCTTCCGTATTGAAGGAGCCAGCATAAGACACCAAGAAATCAATTTGAGCACCTGACTTGAGAAACATCCTAATATGATTGTTCTTCCAAAAGTCGAAAGTGGCAAAAACGCCCACGCCCAGATACCCCAATTGGTTCATATCGCGATAGGAATAATGGGTCGTGGTTAACGGAATGTAGGTCGAATCCAAAATATACTGATAGGAGGTGTCGCCTTCCGGATGAACGACATAATACATGTCGAGCGTATCGTTTACATAATAGTCGCCGTCATAAACCACCTCATTCAGCAAAAAGCGGTATTTTACCGAACGGTATGAAAGACTCATCCCGACGCTCCAGCGATTCCGTTTATAGCCTCCGTCCAAACCTGCCATAATTTCGGATGAAGGATCAATTACAACCGAAGCATCCTCATCACGCAACGAATAATCAAGTCTGTCGAAGCCGAAGCCCAAGTATGGATTAATAAACCAACCATTATCCTTGAATTTGGGCCATGGCATTTCCAAACCTTTATATTTCACTTGATAAACCGTGTCCTTTTCAACTACTTTTTCGTGTCTGACCACCGTATCATAATGTGTCACTGTCCTGATTATTTGCACAGTATCAAAGATGCGGATGGTATCAGAGGTTTTATTAACCACCGTGTCGACTTTATGTTGAACAACTGTCTTAGGCGGGTCGTCAGGTTGAACTTTAGGCTCTTGTGTTGGAGGAGCTTGAGGCGTATACAGCTGGCTGTTTCTACGAATTACATACTGCTTCCCAATTCGCTTGAAGCCGTAATCTGTCCCCTTAAGCAGGTCAGAAAGCACTTCTTCTATGGGTTTATATGAGCAGGAATAACGATCTATCTTGATTTTGCTCAGCTCTGCCTTGCTGAATGCCACATTCAACTCATATTCTTGAAAGAGTTTGTCGAGCGCCTCATCGAGGGTGCACGATTCCACCGACATGCTAATAAGGGGGTTGAAAGTTTGGGCCAAGGCCTTGGTGGGGAAGGACAAAAACACAAGCAACATTGCGACAAGCACAATGCCACATTTCTTTATAATCCCTTGCTTTTTAGTGTATTTATATAATAAAAAAGACGCCATTTCCAAAAGCATATAACACGCCGCTAATGTACGACAAAAAATCGACATAGGGGAACACTTTGTTAAAAAAATGGAAATGGGGTCAGAGCAAGGGAGGCTTAACGAATCACATAGACATTGTCCGACTTGGTCACCTTCATGTCGAATACGGTGGCAATGGTCTCAAGCACTTCCTCGACAGAATCTTGATCGGTGAAACGAGCTGTGAGCTTGTCGTTGGCATGTTCGGCAGCAAGGTCGATGTGGATGTTAAAAATATGCTCAAGCGCCTCGACGATTGTGTTCAGGCTTACATCATTGAAATCAAGCACATGGTCAGCAAGAAGTTCCTCCTCTTTCACTTCAGCATACGTCATGGTCATCAGTTGACCAGAGGCAAAAACGCCTCTTTGCTCAGGTAGTATCTCTTGTTCAGACAGAACGTTACCCTGCTCATCAATGGCAGTCATTCTAACCTTACCATTATACAGGTCGAGGATGAACTTATCAGATTCCAGGGGAGCATTCAGAAGGAATGATGTGCCAAGCACTTCAACGTCAAGGCCATCACAATGGATCACGAAAGGTCTTTGTTCATCTTTCGCAACGTCGAACAATGCCTTACCCTCAAATTTGACCTCGCGTTCACCTTTGGCAAATTGTTTGGGGTGTTTGATGATGGCGTCGCCAGTGAAAGTCACAGAACTTCCATCAGGCAAAACGTAAGGCGTTTCTGAATCCCAATCAGCAGAGGCAAGGGTAACATTCCCCATCGGCTTTGAAACCAGGAAGCCAAACACCAATGCTACAACGATAGCGGCAGCGGCACTAGCAACATATCTCACATTCCTTCTCAGCCATGGCATTTCGACCACCTTGGCAGTGGACTTCGATTCGGAAAGTTCAATGGATTGGTTGACCGAGTTGAGTGCTGACTCAACATCTATGGTCTCTGGCATAGGGAAGGCTGTCAGCTCCCAAACCTTTTTAAATGATTCGAAATAAGACTGATGCTCTTTTGAATCAGCAACCCATGACAACAACGAAACGGCTTCCTCAGGCGAGCAGAGCCCGTCGAGATAGCTCATTATCAGTGCGTCATATTGAATTGCAGCGTTCATTTTTCTTATCTTCCTTAATCGAATTCATCTATATGACTCGCAACTATGGTTTTACCCTTAGTCGTTTTTCAAAAAAAATTACGTTTTATCAAATGTAATCTTTCAGCCCGTCTTTCAATTGTTTTATGGCTGCGCTCATATGAGTTTCAACTGTCTTTAACGAAATACCCATTTTATCGGCAATCTCCGCATATTTCAAACCATCGAAGCGGCTGGCCAGAAAGACCTCACGGCGTTTTTCAGGCATGGCAGCAAGCACCTGCTGATAGGAGTGTTCCAGATTTTTCGACTGAAGCTCCTCCGAAGGGTCATTGCTCTCCACATCATCAGTCACAAGATTCTGATGCACCTCATCATGTAGTTTCACCTTATTAATATATGTAAGCGCCCCGTTTCTCACAGAACGAACAATATAGGAATCAAAAGAACTGGTGATATTGAGTCTGGACCGACCCGTCCAAATCTTAACAAACAAATCTTGGACGATCTCGGCAGCCACGTCAGTATCGCCCACATAGCGAAGGCAATAACGCACCAAGGAGGGATAATAATGCCTGAAAATGGCATCAAATGACGGCTTGTCGCCTTTGATCATTTTCCCGTATAGTACATTTAACTCGCTATCGTTCATTAATTTGATGATAATAGTTGTGAGAAAATCGGCGGCAAAGGTACACTTTTTTACCATATCAGTGCCATTCCCTATACAAAAGGAGGGTTAAAAAGACAAAAAAAAGCCCTCTTTATTAATTAATTGGGCGCACTGATTGTTTAAAGAACAGAAAACAAAGTGGCCAAAAGAAACTCATAACCAAAAAATTACAAACATAACAAAGCGCCTGACGAAAAAAAGTTTCGAAAAAAAGATAAGAAAGGCTTGTGCTATTGAAAAAAGTTGTATTTTTGCAGTCCGAAAAAAAAGAGAGATAGAGTATCTAATTTAAAGATATCGAGAAATGTACGCAATAGTAGAAATCGCAGGACAACAGTTCAAAGTGACGAAGGGACAGCAAATTTTCGTCAACAGACTGCATGAAGAAGAAGGAAGCAAGGTTTCTTTCGACAGAGTATTATTAATTGGAAACGAAGGCTCGACGAAAATAGGAGCCCCGACGGTAGCCGGCGCCAATGTCGAAGCCACTGTGCTTGAGCACCTCAAAGGCAACAAAATTATTGTTTTCAAGAAGAAGAGAAGAAAAGGCTATCAGACTTCTAACGGTCACCGTCAGTATCTGAGCAAGATTCAAATCGAGAATATCACTGAGTAAAAACCCGAAAAAAAATAAGAAGATATGGCACACAAAAAAGGCGTTGGTAGTTCCGAGAACGGTCGTGAGTCCGCTAGTAAGCGACTCGGAGTGAAACTTTTCGGTGGACAAGCCGCTATTGCTGGCAACATCATCGTTCGTCAGCGCGGCACTAAGCACTATCCCGGCAAGAATGTTGGCATGGGCAAAGACCATACTTTATATGCTTTATGCGACGGCATCGTGGAATTCACGAAGAAAAAAGACAATAAGTCTTTCGTTTCCATCAACCCTGTTGAAGCAGAAATTACCGAATAAGTTCTCATAATGATATGAAAACCCGATTTCCGATTGGAAGTCGGGTTTTTTCTTTTTCGGCAATACCATTTTCCAAAAATAAGTATCTTTGCATTTCTTACAACAGAATTATGTTAGACTATAAGTACAACACACTTCGGCTTGCATTCCTGCTTGCAGCAATAATGCTAGTTGCACCTTGCTGCAAGCAAAAATCCAATCCTACAACACAACAGATTGAATTAGTGAAAAGACAGGTCAGCGCCGACCGAGAAGCCTTACATGAAATCGAGTCGGTTGACTACCCTCAACTAGAAGACGACTTTTACCACTGTGACTCAATGCTTCAGTATGTCGACCAAGAGACCGCCGTACAGCAATTCGACAAGCTCAACTTGGCGAAGGCATATCTCATACAGTTTCAGGAAACGTTACCTCGCATGCAAGCCGACATAGACTCCTCCCTGCTCCAGCTCGACCGACTTGAGGCTGACGCCAACAGCCATTATTTGAGCGATTCACTGGTGCTTGTTTATCTCCAAGAAGAAAAAGACATTGCCAATCGGCTGCACGAACAGGTCCTCTATTTCAAAGACAGACTCGGCAACAGCCGAAAAGAGTTGGATATCCTCTCAAAACACTGACTCTAATATACAACCATGACACGACAGCTGCCCCTCCTACTGTTTCTGCTCTTTTTCACCTCATGGGTGACTGCTCAGTCATTGGACAGCGACAGCAAGAAAAAACAGAAACTGTCGCAGCAAGATGAACAAAGGCTTATTGACGAGCAACTCGCCAGCCAATACTTCAAAGAGCAAGACTATCAAAACGCCAGGGATCTATACCAAAAACTCTATAAAAAGACAGGACAAACCTATCATTTTCAGCAATATATCGAGTGTTC
This sequence comes from Candidatus Limimorpha sp., assembly GCA_045117495.1. GTDB lineage: Bacteria > Bacteroidota > Bacteroidia > Bacteroidales > F082 > Limimorpha. The sequence goes on from JBGUNT010000054.1 coordinate 32,950, forward strand.
TTTGATTCTTAAAGAATATGAAGACGCCGAAAAAGCACTGAAATCGTTTTATAAGAGCAACCCCAACTATACGAAAAGTTTGGCCGACATCGTCTATGTCTATCTTTTGGAAGGCAAGACGGACAAAGCCGACCGGCAATTCAAGGAAATCCTAAACACGCTTCCTCCCAAATCTCAAATCATCAGAAACCTCGGTTCGAATTTCCAGTCCAGAGGTCTAAACGACATGGCCAAGGCAATCTATGAGAAAGGCAACAAGCTCCTTGGTGATTCAGACAACCTCAACATGGACCTGGCATATCTAAGCCAGTCAACCGCCAACTATCAAGAAGCTTTCCGCTATTACTTCCTAGAGCTGGAAGCGCACCCCGGACAATACAACAATATACGCAACCGATTGCAGACCCTTTTGTTCTACGACGTGAACAACAGCATCACGGACGACCTACGTATTGCCTTGCTCAAGCAAACCCAAGAGAAACCCGATAACATTGAGTTCGCTCAATTGCTGGTATGGTTCGCTCTACAACAAGAAGACTACGATATCGCCCTTGCCCAATGCCAAAGCATCGACAGAAAAACAAACAACCAAGATGCACAAATCAACAATCTTGCCAGCATCTGCCTTAACAACAAGCAATATGACATAGCCCGTGAAGGCTATGACTATATTTTGCGCAAAGGCAAAAACAACCCTTTCTACGGCCAAGCGCTCACGGGCACCATCAAAGCTGACTACCAAAAACTCATTGACGCAAATCTTCCTGACACAAAGGCTTTTGATAAAATCACGAAACGTATTGATGAGGCTTATGAGGATATCAGCACCCGCGACTTATCAAGATTGTTATTGATCCAAGCCGACATCATGACCTATCAGCTCAACCAGTCTGAAGAAGCTGTCGATCTGCTTACGAATGCCATCGCAACAACTGAAAACAAGCAGGACCAAGCTGAACTCAAGCTGAAGTTAGCCGACATCTACCTCCGTGACAATGAGGTGTGGGAAGCCACACTGCTCTACAGCCAAGTCGACAAAAGCATGAAAGAAGAACCGCTCGGCCATGAAGCAAGGTTCAAAAATGCTCAACTTCGCTACTTCATTGGAGAATACGAGTGGGCAGAAAGCCAATTGAAGGTGCTGAAAGCCGCCACTTCGAAACTCATCGCTAACGATGCCATGACGCTTTCCTTGATCATCAAAGACAATTTGGAGGCTGACACCCTGGGATTAGAGCTCAACCGTTTGGCACAGGCCGATTATAGAATATACCAGCAAAAGGAAGACGAAGCCATCACATTGCTTGACGACATCATTGCCACCGGCAACGATGTCAGTAAACCCCATGCCCTGTTCCGAAAAGGAGAGATTGCAGAACACCGTAAAGAGTTCGAGACTGCTGAGCAATTGTTCTTACAAATTGTGGAACAGTTTCCTTACAGTTATATGGCCGATGCCGCTTTGATGCACGCAGCGTCGATAGAACAGAGCCATTTGAAAAACAAAGAATTGGCCAAGCAACACTACGAGAAACTGATTGACGAATACCCGACGAGCATTTATACTGCACAAGCGAAGAAAAAATACAGAAAGTTATGAGTGAGAAGTGAGGAGTGTTGAGTTTTTTTGCTAT
>JBGUNT010000055.1:0-2241 GCA_045117495.1 Candidatus Limimorpha sp.
CCTCTTCCCATTCCGAACAGAGAAGTTAAGCCCTGCCGCGACGATGATACTGCGGTAAGACGTGGGAAAGTAGTTCGTCGCCCTCCCTTAACGGAAGCCTTCGCGCAGAGCGCGAAGGCTTTTTGTTTTTATATCTACCATGTTTTTATACTATCATTTCTGGATTTTTTTCTATCTTTGCCCATCCTTTTAGATAGCAAAATTTTATCCTATGATAGACGTCAAGTTTTTAGTCAAGAACCCCGATGTGGTTCGCGAAAACATCAAGAAGAAATTCCAAGACAATAAACTGCCCCTCGTCGACGAGGCAATTAGTTTATATACACAGTATTGCGACTGCCAGCAGCGTGCTGACGACCTGCGCTCACAACGCAACTCCATCTCTAAGGAGATAGGCATCCTCTTCAAGAATAAGGAAGTGGAAAAAGCCAACGAGATGAAGAAACTCGTCGAGGCCAACGCCCAAGAACTGGAACAACTCGGCAAGCAGCAGTCTTCCCTCATGGAACAGCTGACCAAGGTGATGTATTCCATCCCGAACATCATTGCTCCTGAGGTGCCAATAGGGAAGGACGATACCTTCAATGTGGAGAAGGAACGCTTCGGCGAGCCCGTGGTGCCCGATTTCGAAGTGCCCTATCATGCCGATATCATGGCCAAATTCAACGGCTTGGACCTTGACTCGGCCCACCGCGTGGCAGGCAACGGCTTCTATTACCTCATGGGCGACATCGCACGCCTACATTCCGCCGTCATCACCTATGCCCGCGACTTCATGATCGAACGCGGCTTCACCTATTGCATCCCGCCTTTTATGGTGCGCAGCGAGATCGTCTCGGGCGTGATGAGTTTCGCCGAGATGGATGCCATGATGTATAAGATCGAAGGCGAAGACCTTTATCTTATCGGCACTAGCGAACACTCGATGATCGGCAAGTTCATCGACCAAATCGTTCCAGAAGAGTCGCTGCCTCTGACGCTGACGAGTTACTCGCCTTGTTTCCGTAAAGAAAAAGGTGCTCACGGCATCGAAGAACGTGGCGTTTATCGTATCCACCAGTTCGAGAAACAAGAGATGGTTGTGCTCTGCAAACAAGAGGATGCCGACTATTGGTACGAACAGATGTGGAAGAACACAGTCGACCTGTTCCGCTCGATGGACATCCCAGTCCGTACGCTGGAATGCTGCTCCGGTGACTTGGCTGACCTCAAAGTGAAATCACTCGATGTGGAAGCATGGTCGCCGCGTCAGAAGAAGTATTTCGAGGTGGGCAGCTGCTCCTATCTCGGCGATGCCCAGGCACGCAGACTGAAGATCAGAATCAAAGGCAAGAACGGTAACTATTTTGCCCATACCTTGAACAATACGGTGGTCGCCCCGCCGCGTATGTTGATCGCCTTCTTGGAGAACAACCTCCGCGCCGACGGCTCTGTGGCCATCCCGAAAGCATTACAACCCTATATGGGCGGAAAAACTGAAATCAGATAATTATGGATATCTCTGTTGTCGTACCGCTGCTGAATGAAGCTGAATCGTTGCCCGAGTTGGAGGCATGGATTCGTCGCGTGATGGACGAACACGGTTTCTCCTACGAAATCGTTTTTGTCGACGATGGTTCCACCGACAATTCATGGGCCGTCATCCAACAGCTTTCTCAAGGTAACCCCAATGTGAAGGCCTTGCGTTTCAGAAGGAACTATGGCAAGTCGCCAGCCTTGAATGAAGGTTTCAAAATAGTGCAAGGCGATGTGGTCATCACCATGGATGCCGACTTGCAAGACAGCCCCGACGAAATCCCCGAACTCTACAAGATGATCAAGGAAGACGGTTACGATCTCGTCTCTGGTTGGAAAAAAGTCCGTTATGACTCCAAAATAGCCAAAAACATTCCCTCCAAGTTCTTCAACTGGACCACGCGCAGGATGTCGGGCATCAAGTTGCATGACTTCAACTGCGGCCTGAAGGCCTACCGTAATGAAGTGGTGAAAAGCATACAGGTCTATGGCGAGATGCACCGTTACATCCCCGTCATTGCCAAGATGAACGGATTCAGTCACATAGGGGAGAAGGTGGTACACCATCAGAAGAGAAAATACGGCAGCAGCAAATTTGGCATGAGCCGTTTTGTGCGCGGTTATCTCGATCTGCTGACTATCAACTTCATCTCGAAATTCAGCAACCGTCCGATGCATTTCTTCGGCATGCTGGGCTCGGTCACCTTCCTGATTGGTTTTATCATC
>JBGUNT010000056.1:0-18444 GCA_045117495.1 Candidatus Limimorpha sp.
TCGGCAACGGCAGCATCGCAAGCTGCGGCATCAACCTTATTGTCAACGACTTGTTTGTTTTCCTCTTTAGGTTGTTGCTTGGTGTCGTTATCGCCACAGCCAACAAAACTTACGCCGCAGAAAAGGATGGCAGCCAGCATCCACATTTTCATAGATTTATTCATTAGTACTTATAGTTTTATGATTATTTTCATTTAACAACGCGAAAATACGGGTAATTCTCCAATTCGCAATGCAAAATTTTTGAAAACCATCAATTGGGCCTGAAAAAGAATCTCTATACAGTTTCATTCCATGAACAAATAATGACACCGTATATGAAAATCCGGACCTCCTTCCACACCCATATCCATTCCTTCCTTTTTAATGATGGCTAGTACTCGTTTATCCATGTCTTTACAGTCTCTAACAATGGTGACATAGCCTTGTATCTGAATACATTGCAGTCCTATTTGACCGAGGTTTTGCCTTAAATATTCCTGCACCTGTTTGGATACGCTTATGCAATAATCCCCATAAGGAGAATCCAGCGTTTTTGTGACTGAATACTTCACATCCGACAACACCACACTGTCGTTCAAACTGATGCTGAATATGTTATCCTCCTTAAAAGTAATCGTCACTTCCTCTCCACGGAAATGCGTCGGATTAAAAACGCCTACGATGCCTCCGACATGGGTCTCGAACCATTTCCAAGTCCCTAACAATTCGGGCATTTCTCTCACCAAATCAATGTTTTTAGGAGTCTTATCCAAAGTCATGCAAGAACTCAAAACAGCTAAAAACACAATTGTCAACGATAGTTTTTTCATATCTTCTTTACTTTTCTAACCAATCCAAAGCAAAATTATAGAAAACCATGGAATAACCAAGCGTGTCGCCGTCGGACTCCTCCACATAAAGGCCAATGCTGTGGTCGGGCAGGATGCAGAGCGAGGAATAAGCAGCATCGTAAGGAACGATGCACTTGCTCACGGGCCAAGTCTTGCCTTCGTCGTAACTGACATATACTGTGACCTTCTCGCGCCGTTCGGGTCCAGGCAAGGAATGGAGCAGGATGTTCTTTTCAGCACCCTCATTTACAGATGAATAACGGATGATATCGCCATTGCAAGCCGTGGCAACGAGGTCGGACCAAGCAGAGGTTTCGGGGCGCCAAGTGGTGCCACCATCATCGGAGATATTGTACCAACGCTCCCCTTCGTGGCGGATGCTCATCAAGAGACGGCCATCGGACAACTCTACCAATTTGGCTTCATCGCCGCGCTGGGAGGCACGGCCAGAGATTTGCCATGTCTCACCGTTGTCGTCGGAATATACGGCATAGTTGCAAGCTGCCCATTCCTCGGTGTCGCGCACGGCGAGGACGAACATGATGCGTCCTGTAGAGGTCAGCAGGCCGTTGCCAGAAGCGAAGAAAGCCGACCACCATGTGCGGCTCACCTCGTTAGGGCATTTCGCGCCGTAGAGTTCATTGGTAATGTCCTTGGGTTCTGTCCAAGTCTGACCGTTGTCGTAACTTCTTGCAATATAGGTATGAAGCGGATTCTCGGGTCTCCCTTGCCAAAAACCGCAACCGCCCACGAAAGCCGCCAAGAGGCCGCCTTCGTCGTTGGTGCGCACCAAGGCGCAGTCGCCAAAGCCCTTCCCTACCCCTTGACCTTCCATCAAAGTGTATGGCTCGCTCCAAGTGCGACCGCCATCGGTGCTGCGGTTGATGAGGATGTCGATGTCTTCGGGCAGGTCAATGTCGTTGTTTTTCCGCTTGTCGGTGGCGATGACCAAAGAACCGTCTTTGGCCGTAATGATAGTGGGAATACGGTAGTTTTTTGAGTTGTAATCACCTGGACGATAGATTACCGTGCGCAAACGGATGGAATCGGGTTCAGGCTCGGCAGTTTCGACTGGTTGGCTATTATTGCCGCAGGAGGCCAGCACAAAGCCCAATGCCATAACGAAAAGCGAAATCTGGTATTTCATAAGAGTCGTATTAAGACTTCAAAAATATAAAATTCTCCGTCTCAACAATGTGGGACGGAGAATTTTGAAATATTATGTTCAGCCGAAGCTTACTGCACCATGACTTTCGCTGTCACTCCCCTACTCTCGCCTATGGCTTTCAGAAAATAAACGCCTTTGTTACATTTACCGAGGTCAAGGACGGAGTGGCCATCCATGCGGTTTTCATAGACCTTGCGGCCTGTGATGTCATATACCTCCACATCCCATTGGCCTTCACCGAGATTGAGGTTGAATGTGCCGTTGGAGGGATTAGGATAAATCATAACTCGTGCACTTGTTTCATCAACAGCAACATAGCCATAGCCTGTTTCTGTTTGCGAGGCGGCTTCGCAGCCATCACTATAAACGGCCATAATGAAATACTCGGCTTGACCACCGACAGCAATGGTATCGACATATTCATAGCCATCATTGTAGTCGTCTTTAGCCACTTCTGCAATGGCCACATTGTCGCGATACACAACGAAATGGCCAAGTTCGCCAGTTGAGCCTTCTTCTGGTGAATCCCACGACATCCTCAATTCAACCGCATCCTTTCCGTCGAGATTGTGAACATAGAAATTCCTCACCGGATTGCATTGAACCACAGGCGTCTCACCCACAGGATTGGCAATCTCGGCCAAACAGGCAATGTTCATCTGACAATATTGCTGCGACATCTCGAAACTCGTCACACTCGTTCCAATCAAGTCGTTGGGCGTGTGGATGTATGGGCTGTAGTTCTGGTAGTCCTCGAAAGGATAGATACCCATGTAGCCATGGTTATTGAAAGAGGTGTGGTCACTGTCGCCTTGGTTGAAGTTGACATGGCGGATAGGCAGTTCGGGATAATACACCTCGCCGACATTCATGTAATAGGTACCGATAGGTTCCACCGAGTTGGGATAGATGCAGTCGATGTGGATTTGGTCGCCAGGATTCAGATAGCCGTTCATGTCGTTGTTGAAGTAGCCGATGATGTCCATGCCCTGCTCTTGGCAACGCGAAGCGTATGCCTCACTGCCGTAAAGGCCCATCTCTTCGCAGCCATAGGCGCAGTAGATGATGCTGTACTCAAACTCGTATTGGGTCATGATTCTGGCGCTTTCAAGCACACTGGCCACGCCTGTGGCGTTGTCGTCGGCACCAGGAGCCGTACCACCACCATACATTGCCTCGTATGAGAACGAATCGAAGTGGCTGCCACACACCACATAAGTGTCGGGATAGAGCGTACCACGTTGGATACCGATGACATTAGGTGCTGCCGCGCCGCTGCCCATCCATGTATTGGCATTGAAAGGCTGCTGCTCGACCTCAAGCCCAAGAGCCTCCATACGACTGGCAATCCAATCGGATGCGGCAAAGGCGTTTTCGGTATTCCAAATGCGACTGCCATAGTCCTGTAGGTGCTGCACAGTGGCCTCCAATGAGTCCATATTGACTTGATTCAGCATCTCGCGGATACGGGGGTCTTCTTCCGTCACCACCGGGAAGTCACGGGTCAGCTTGGCCAGACTGGCTTTTTTGTTGAAGATAGCCACGGCGCCGTCGTTCTTGTAAGGCATCACAGAGCCTTTCACGATGACGTAATCCTGCGTCGAAAGCAGCGCGTCAAATTGCTGTTGTTGGGCTTTCGGGCAATACACCAAAGTGTAGCATCCATTGTCAGAGAAAGCGTTTTCATCAATCATCACCATGCTGCTAGCATCGAAACGTTCGGCAGTGGCGAAGACCTCCGAATCGGTGTAGAAATGCACCGACAGATTGGGATCAGCGAAGTGTTTTTCCAGCTCGGCGCGACCCGAATAGGAAAGCATCACGAAATTGCCGGCCATCGTGACCAATGACAAGGCCAGCGCAAACATAGTAGTAAAGAACTTTTTCATTTTTAGTTATTTTATAGGTTTTGAACTCGATATAGTATATGTTTAGGTGCAAAATTACACAAGAAAACAACATACGGCAATAAAAAACGCACAAATTGCAATCACTTAAACAACAATGCGAAAACAGTCAGGTTGCTGTCGCTCTGTTCAAGGACGAGGTTGCCGTTATGTCGCACCATGATTTGTTTCGACAAACTCAAGCCGATGCCCGTTCCATTCGGTTTGGTGGTGTAGAACGGAATGAAGATTTCCTCGGTCTGGCGTAACGGGATGGCTTTCCCGTTGTTGGCCACACGGATGACGGTTTGGTCCTCCGAGTTCAGGTCGGCGGTAATGCGAATGGAAGTAGCACCTGCCTGCACGGCATTCTTTATCAAGTTGTTGAGCACTTGCATAATCTGTCCTTCGTCGGCATAGATGAGCAAGTCGGGCGTATTGGCTTGATAGGTCAAGGCGGCACCTTGTTCGGCAATCTTGGCCTTGTTGAGGAGCAACACACGGTCCATCAGTTCGTCGACCATCACCGCCTTGCGGACAGGCGGCTGGGATTGTGTCATACTGCGGTAAGACTCCACAAAACGGATCAAGTCTTTCGACGAGGCCGAGATGGTCTCCAGCCCTGCCTTCACATCCACACCTTCTTCGGTGAGCAAGGCATCACTCAAGGAAGCGATGGGCGCGACGGTGTTCATGATTTCGTGTGTCATCACGCGAAACAGCTTGTTTTGCGAGGACTCCTCGTTGGCTGCGTCGCGCCGCTCGAAAATGCCCTTGATGCGGTTGAGAGCTCGGTTAAGTGCCGACTTCTCCTTGAAGTGGAAGTTCAACTCGCCGTCCTCAAGGGCGTCCATCATGAAGCCCACCTTTCGGGCATCGTTTCTGCGCACGATAAGTGTCGTCACCACAATCGCTGCAATGACGACCACCACCACAACCAATATCCAAATCCAGACACTCATATTCCGTATTCCTTTAGGCGACGATATAAGGTAGGACGACTGATTTTCAATGCCTTGGCCACTAGGGTCAGGTTGCCGTTATAGGTCTTCATCGCGTTGCGGATGACTTGTTCCTCTGCGCTTTCGAGGGTTTGGTTTTGCGTTTTTGGAGTTGCATCGTCCATCAGTTCAGAGGCGCGGAGTTGGAGGTCGGCGGCGCGTATGAGTTCCGCCTCGGAATAGATGACCGCTTTCTCGATGCATCCTTGCAACTCGCGGATGTTGCCACTCCAACGGCAGCGTTTCAGGAGATTCATTGCCTCGTCGGAAAGGCCTTGTGCCTTACGGTGGTACTTCTCGGCATATTGCTTGATGAACATCTCTGCCAAAGCGACGATTTCGTCGGGACGCTCGCGCAAAGGCGGCAGGTGCAGCGTCACCGTGTTGATGCGGTAGAACAAGTCTTCGCGGAAACGCCCTTCCTTGACCATTGTCGCCAGGTCCATGTTGGTGGCACAAATCAGGCGAATGTCGATGGGGATGGATTTCGTGTCGCCCACCTTGGTGATGCTACGATTTTGGATGACGCGTAGCAGTTTGGCCTGCTGTGCCAATGGCACATTGCCAATCTCATCGAGAAACAGTGTGGTGCCGTTGGCCTGCTCAAACTTACCAATGTGGTCGGCATGGGCGTCGGTGAAGGCGCCTTTCACATGACCAAACATCTCGCTCTCGAACAAGGTGTCCGTGATGGCTCCGATATCCACGCCCACCATCGGCTTGGTGGCGCGATTGGAAAGGCGGTGTATTTCGTTCGCCAACACATCCTTACCTGTTCCGTTTTCGCCTGTAATGAGCACCGTGGCATCGGTGGGAGCCACTTTCTCCACCATCGTGCGCAGTTGCTGCATCGCCTCGCTCTCGCCCCAGCGCATTGTCGGCGTGACATTCGTGTAGGGTGGACACATGCGATGTGTCCCTACACGATGTTTCTTGCAAGCCTCTTCGAGTGTGGCGAGCAGTTTGGCATTGTCCCAGGGCTTCACCACGAAGTCGAAGGCACCCCGTTTCATGCCTTCCACGGCGAGGGCGATGTCGGCGTAGGCCGTGAAGAGCACCACCTCCACCTCGGGGAAGTCGCGCTTCAGCTCCGAGAGCCAGAAGAGGCCTTCGTTGCCTGTGTTGATGTCGGTCTCGAAGTTCATGTCGAGTAGCACCACATCGGGCTTGAATGTCCGCATGGTCTCCATCAGCACCTTGGGCGAGGCGATGAGTTCCACCTCGGCGAAGCGCATGGGCAGCAATATCTTCAGTGCCGACCGGATGCCGGCGTTGTCGTCGACGACTAGAATTTTGGATTTGAGTTTGGACATAGCTATTATACTTTATGATGAAACAAGCCAGTCGGCCAAATTGATGATTCGAATGCCCTCGTATTGGAATTCCTTCTGACGGGTTCTTGCCAGGAGTATTTTTGGATAGGCATCTTTGATTTTTAAAAGCGCCGAGACTTCGCGTTTAAACGTTTCTTCATTTGTTATATCGTCCGCCACCTGAAAATAGATCTTCTCGTTTTGTTTCATGGCAACAAAATCTATCTCACCGTTGTACAAAGTCCCAACATAAACCTCATAACCGCGCCGCAAAAGTTCCACAGCCACTATATTCTCAATGACTCGACCAATGTTGAGGTTCTTGGTTCCGAGTCTTGCATATTTAAATGAATGATCCGAAAGATAGTACTTGTCATCGGTTGTGAGATACCTTTTCCCACTGATGTCGTAACGGCGGATACGATAAAAGGCAAAAGCGTTGCAGAGATAATCAATGTATTTCCCAACGGTCTTGTCGTTCGTCTTGATTTTATTTGAAGTCAACGTGTCGGATATTTTCCTAACCGATGTGATGTTACCGATATTATCCATCAGAAAATCAACGAGTTTATTGAGCAAGTTCACATTCCTAATTTTATATCTTCTGATAATGTCACGGACAATAAGGGCATTGAATACCTCATCGTTGATATAAGAGTATTTCTCCTTGGTGGTCGTGTAAAGATAAGAGCCAGGCATGCCTCCTTCCTCAAGATATGAATCAAATGCAGAGTTGTAATCTGTAGATTGATAATACCTTACATATTCATTAAATGAAAATGGAAAGAGTTTCAACTCGAAAGTTCTTCCGGTAAACAAAGTCGCCAAATCGCTGCTTAACAGAAAAGCGTTGGAGCCAGTAACAAAGATATTGTATTTTTCGGAAGCATGCAGGCTGTTGACTGCTTTCTCAAAGTTCTCACACATCTGGATCTCGTCAATCATAACATAATTGTCTTTCCCTTCCTGATAGGACTCTTCAATGAAATCATGCAGTTTATGGTATTCCAGCAATGGTTCGAACTTCAGCAGGTTGAAATCAACATGGATGATATTGTCGTTGTTTTCTACTGATTCTATCTTTTTGGCAAACATCTCAAGCAGTTTCGATTTACCACTTCTTCGAACGCCTGTAATAACCTTTATGTCTGGAGTGTTTTTCGTATGCTCCAACTGTTCAAGGTAATTATCTCTTTCTATTAACTTTATGTTAACCATAACTTTACACATTTCTATTTCGCAAAAATACAACTTTTTTGATTTTGCGAAGTAAAAAATGCTTTTTTTCTATTACCGAAAAACATAATTTGCAGTTTTACTCCTTCTTCAAAGCCTCCGCTGGATTCGTCCGTGCTGCCTTCAAGGTCTGCCAAAGCACCGAGAGGAAAGCCATCAACATACCAAGGATGACCGCCACAGCGATGATCCAGCCGTAATGCTCGATGCGATAGGCGAAACGATCCAAATAACGGCCACAGAACCAAACCGCGAGCGGAATGCCTATGAGGGCCGCGATGCCGACGAGAACCATATAATCCTTGACTGTGCGCCACAATTCGCGCCGGACATTGCTGCCAAACACCTTGCGTACGGCGATGCTCTTGGTGCTTTGCTCGCTATAATAGGTGCTCATGGCCACGAGGCCGAGCAAGGAAATCAGCACCGAGAGCAGCATGAACAATTCCAGCAATCGCATGGCCATCTTGACGGGTTGCAGAGACAAATTGTTCAGGTCTTTCACATAGCCGTTTTCCGCCGGCTCCACATAGGTGCCGTTTCGGGCCTCGGAATAGTCGGCGTAGGCTTGCAGGATGGCCTTTTCGGTTTCCTTGTAATCGCCTGAAACATCAACCATTACGCCAAGTCCCCAAATCAAGTCCTCGTCACGAGCGACGATGATTGCCGAGTATTGGTTGGGCTCGGATGCCGCCGCCGACCGCGTCGGGATGTCCTCATAGATGCCGCCCACGGTCTCGGGATTGCTGCCGTTGATGTGCAATTTGCGGGCGTAATACGAGGCCGTCGAGTCGCTGATGGCGAGTTTTTCGGCCAAAGTCCTCGACATCCACACCGAGTTGGAGCGCATTCCGAAATCTTCAACGACTTGCAAGTCAAGCATGTTGAAATAGGTCTCATCGCAAAGGATGAGTTGAGTGCCCACCTTTTCGCCTTCGGGCGTGGTGAGGCTCGTGCCCATGCCCATCTTACCCGCATAGTCATGCCCGTAGCCTACCGCGTTCACAGTCGGAATCTTCTCCAAACGGTCGATGAGCGGCACAATGTCGGAATACTCCTTTGCCCAGTTTTTCAGCACATACAATCCCTCGGATCGCATGTTGATGGGACGGTTCATCATGTGACGCATCTGCACCTCCATCAAAATCGCCATGGCAATCAAGACGATGGTGATGGTGTTTTGGAACACAATGAACACCTTGCTGAACACCCTTTTGGTTTGAAGCCGATAGGTGCCGCGCACCACGTCAATCGGTTCAAAACGCGAGGCAATGGCGGCAGGCGCGATGCCCGACAACACGCCCAAAACGACGACGGTCAAGACATAGGCCGCCACAATGCCCACCGACCACTCGAAACGAATGGACACAAATTGCTCAAGCGAGCCGGCTGTACCGCCCGAAACGCCTCTCAACAGGTCGTTCATCATCGGGAGCAAGGTGTAGGCCAGCAGAAACGCCAGCACGAAGCACACCGCCGTAAACGACACGAATTCAGCGATATACCTCATCACGATTTCGCCTTTCGTGGCACCGTGAAGCCGCCTTGTGGCCATCTCCTTGGCGCGTTTTCCCGAAAGGGCCATGTTGAGGTTGATGTAGTTGAAAATGGCCGAGACGAGCAGCAGCAACACCACCATGGTCAGCATTTGCAGCACCGGCTTGTTGCCTTGCTTGAACATCCATTGTTCGTCATTGAAATAGAGTTCCGGCAAGTTGTAAATCGGCATAGCCTTCACAAAACCGCCACCATAATTGGGCAATCCAACCTCCTCGACTTTCTTCGCAAACTGCTCACGGTCAGTGCCTTCGCTGACTTTCATCAAGGTCATATACTGCCCGATGGAACTGAATGGCTGTTGAGAGACATACATATCGTCGAACTCGGGGTTAAGCATCACCTCGGTGCGAGGCATCATCGAGTTTTTGGAGTCCTTGAAGACGCCGCAGACTGTGCTTTCGATTTTGTCTTGTGTTAGATATTTGATTTTGAGCGGTTTGCCGACGGCGTCGCCGTTGAAGGCGCGGTTGGCGAGCGACTCAGACACGAGACAATGCCCTTTGAGACGGTACTCGTCCATGCTGCCTTCGAGCAAGGTCAGGCTCGGGAAAAGATCAAAAATCTCGGGGTCAGCCTCGGTGATGACGGCACTGACAGGCTGCTCGTCGCCGAAGGTGATATAGCCGTCATAGTCGGAGCCAGAGATGCGGGCTACCGTTTCGGCTTCGGGAAGATTGTCCTCAAAAACGGCCTTGTCCCACCACGATAGCGACATATAGTCTTGGTTTCCAACGGCATAAACCCTGTTTCGATAGGGATTGCCGTAGGCCACGGAATACTGTTGATACACATAGTTGCCAATCAAGATAACGAAGGCAATGGAAATGATGAGGCCCACCGCCTCGATGACGGTGTAGAGTTTGTTTCGGGAGAGGAATTTGATGTAACTTGACATATTGTTGAATCGATGATTGTTGAATTGTTGAATTGTTGTAGATCGTATGGCATAATCCGTGCCAAATTTGTAAAACAATATGAATCAACAAAATACGATTTTACCCTTTTGTAAAAGTGTAAAGTTTCTTTACAGTGGGTGTAAAGAAACTTTACAGTCGCAAGGATTTTCAGGCCTTACTTCAACATATAAGTGCAGTATTTCCCCAATAGGTGCTCCATGGGCAGGTCGCCTTTCTGGTAGCGCTCGGCATCCAAAACGAGCAGGCGTTCCCTGACCTTGGTCTTTCCGTCGAGGATTGCAGTGAGATAAAAGCCTCCTGCCTCCTCTTGTATGGCTATTTCACTGAAACGTTTCATGATGTCATCCGTCGCGCCACTGTAATTGATGGAATAGCTGGGACGTTTGGCTCCTGGGATGTCTTCAATAAGGATATGCTTCTCCAACAAGTCTTGGATATCACGAATAGCAGTGTCTTTTGAGCATTTGCTCAAATTCGCCCATGTTTTGGAAGTGATTTTGGCTTCGTAACCGTCGAGGAAAAGATTAAGTGTGTTGGTTTGACGCTCTGTCAAAGGAACGCTGGCGAAACGCATCCAGAAGAAACTCTTGTTGAGCACGGCGCTCACCGTGGCTGATGCTTCGCGGATGGCGGCCAAGAGGGTATGAAGGTACCACACAATCCACTCTGTGATGTCGCCGTCGCCGTGCTGCACCCGTTCTAGGATGTCGTAATAGTGGTTCTTGTCGCGATTGATCTCCGACGAAATGTTGTAGAAACGGAAACGGCTGTTGTCGCCACGGGCAAGGTACATGTCGCCAAGGATGCGCGCCAACCTACCGTTGCCGTCCTCGAAGGGGTGGATGGAGACGAACCAAAGATGCACTATGGCCGAGCGTATGACGGGAGAGATAGGCTTGTCGGCATTATACCAGTCAATGAACTTGACCATTTCCTCTTCCACTCGGTCGGGAGAAGGTGCCATATAATGCACACGCTCGCGCCCCCATAGCCCTGAAACGACATGCTCCTCGTGAGTGCGGTACATTCCAACCTCAATATTAGAGCCCTCGCTAAAACCCGACGGGAAGAAAGCCGACTGCCATCCACAAAGCTTCTCCTTAGTAAGAGGCTGGTCGAAGTGCTCCATCGCATCGAGCATCACGGCCACCACGCCATCGACATAATGCGACGAAGGCGTAAACTTCATACCCTCAATTCCCAAACGGCGGGCTATGGACGAGCGCACCTCATCCACATTGAGCCTTATGCCTTCTATCTCGGAGGAATAGACCACATCTCGGGTCAAGTTCTCGGCCATGGCCTTCAGTTGGCTGTCGAAGCCCAAGTTACTCAATCGGCCAACCAGTTTCCCCTGTTCGCGACAGACTTCGTCCAAGGGCAATGCCACCGCTTCGGGCGACCAACGGAAATCCGTCCAGTTTTCATGCTCGTGTATATACATGTTCTTGTGTTTTTGCGTCGTTATTCGGTCAATATCGTCGCATATTTTGCGGCAAAAATACAAATAAATTGTCGCAAACAAAGGAAATAGAGAAGATTTTTAACAACGATTCATTCCTTCTTCAACGCTATCACCAGACTCATCCACTCATTTGTGCTTTTTGCAGAAAGCAATTTTTCCTGAATTTTGCTCATTACAGAAAGCAAAACCAAACATTCTACTTTACCCTTTCTGCAACACTTCTGTAATCCTCTTGCTGCAAATGACCTGCACCACGCCGGAAACAATCAGCGAGAGGAGCAGGAACGCCGCGAAGAACGACAACACGGCCACCGTCAGCACGAGGGAAACGGGCACATGATAGGCAAAGTCTTGCAGCCAATGCAACGAGAAATAGACTGACAACGCTGTGGCCGCAATGACAGGAAGAATGTACATCCGCAATCGGGTTTTTAGGTAATGCCCTTGCACCTCTCTGGTGCTGGCACCAAACACCTTGCGCACCGCCATATTGAGCGACTCCTGATGCAGATGATAGGAAACGACACCAAAGAAGCCGAACAAGGCCAACAGCATCGCCGCAAGGAAATACAGCAGCGACAGGTGCCCGACCTGCCGCTCCTCGCGGTAAAGTTCCTTCTCGCCCAAAAACGAATAGGAAAACACATCAGAAAAATTAAACGGACGCACCACTTCTTGAATATACGCCAAGGTCTGCTGTCTATTTTCGGGCGCGATTTTCACCACGATATTCGGCTGTGCCTCAGGTGCATATTCCATGATAAGTGGTGAAACGGCATTGCGCATATCGGAGAAATTGAAATCCTTCACCACGCCCACGATTCTCCCCGATGTCACTGTCAGCGTCAAATTCTTGCCGATGGCTTCCTCAACGCTCCAGCCCATTGCCTTGATCGCCGCTTCGTTGACCACATATTGCCCATTCCCTTCGTACTTGCCCTCAAAATAATCATCCAAATTCAAGTCCTTGCTCAAATAATCGCCAGCCAACAACTCCATCCCAACCATCTCTTGGAAATAGCCATCAGTATAAAGCACCTGAAATACAGCATCATTCCCTTCTTCTCGCCCTTCCCAGTCCACGTCACGGATGAAATCATTAGGCTTGGAAAAGTCACCCATACAAAGGCCGACGCTGTAGATGTCGGGGTTTTTCATCAGTTCGTCACGAATGGGGCCCACTTTGTAGCAGGGCGTTACCAAACTGTTGAGCGACACGATATTAGAGACATCAACGCCTTTATCGGAATGCCGCATAAACGAGAGTTGCAATAGAATGACCACGGTAAAAACGGCAGCAAGCGAAGAAATGCCCACCTGAAACACCGAACTCGCATTGCTGATGCGGATGCCTTTCAGGTGTCGCATCTTGCCTTTCAGCACATCGGCGAAGGCCACACTGCGCAGGCAATATTGCCCGAAAAGGCTTGATGCCAAAGGCAACAGCACCAAAAGTGCAAGGCAGAAAAAGAGCAGCCATTTGTCGAAACGCAACTGCACGGGCACGCCTATCCACGACTGGAACGCAGGCAGTAATGCCCATACCGCCAACAAGGAAAGCCCCATCGCTACAAGGGTGATGAGCAGGGTCTCCAATAGGTTACTCGAAAAAATCCTGAACTCGCTGCACCCAAACACCCGCTCGACGACCCTATTTTTGGTTTGCTGCACCGAATACGACACATCGAGCGTGGCGCAATTCACGATGGTGACCGCCACAATGAGCAGAATGCCAAAGATGATAATCCATACATACGAGGCATTGCCGTTACCCACACTTTCCGAGTCGTTGTAATCGGTGTGCAGGTGGATGTCGCGTAAAGGCTGGAAATCCAACCATTTCTGCTTATCGTACTTCTCAGTTTGAATGTTGGCCAACCGTTTCATCTCCGCCTTACTGAACATTGCATTTTCCCTCAACTTGACATAAATCGTCTGGTTTTCAGTGATATTGCGGTAAAGATTGAGTTGATGGCTATCCATTGGCATCACCACCTCGAAAGGCAGATGCGTGTTGGTTGGCACATCCACCACCAAAGCGACGGTGTATACGGTCTCTTTATGCATATAGGAACAGACCAAAGGCTGCCCTATGGCCGAGCCGTCATATAGTTTTTGCGCCATCTCTTTGGAAATGGCCGCTTCGTTGGGTTTGAGAATGTGATGCGGTTCACCTTCCACTACGGGATAGGTAAACACATTGAAGAAATTGTCGCTGGTTGTCAAAGCCATCACCTCGAAAGATTCGTTGCGTTCCATATCTCTGACCGTGTTGGGATTCATGTTGGTATAGTGTGAAACCACGCTCACACATTCCTCCACCTGTGGCACGGCCTCAGGCAAGTCATAGCGCAATTGGCAGACACCGCCGGTGTATCTTGTGCCCGTGGCCTTATCCACCGACACCAAGCGGTAAATTCTGTCGCCGTCCTCGACAAAACGGTCGTAGGAAAACTCGTGTAGCACCCACTGGAACAGCAAAGTGGCCGCCGTAATGCCAATCATCAAGCAAAAAGTGTTGATAAGAAAATGTTTGTGTTTGGGTCTAAGAATGGTATTGTTCATACTGTTGTTATTTCCATTTGATAAGATAAAATTGTCAAATAAAAAAGTGAGTAAACAATCTTTATACCAAAATTATAAAACAATATAAATCAACAAGATACGATTTTCACTTTTGTAAAAGTGTAAAGATTCTTTACAGTGTGTGTAAAGAAACTTTACAATCCTTATTTCAATCCAGTAAGGTCGAATTGATAAGTAAGGTCGTTGTTTTGTTCGTGATGGAGAAACATCAACATATAAATGGGCAGATAAACCAGGCGATTTTTGATTTGGATGTTTTCTTGGCAGAAAACAATTGCATTAGGAATGGCATATTCTTCGTTGTCCATAATGTTGCTCAATGCACGATGCCGCTCATAAGCCTTGCCCGACTTCACTTCGATGGGCAGCACTTCGCCTTGATATTCCACCACAAAGTCGAGTTCGCCTTGTTTCTTGCTGTTGAAGTAGAAAAGGTCGTGATCGATGGCAAAACCATGGGCGTAAAGCTCCTGGACAACCAGGTTTTCAAAAGCCGCACCATAGTTGACATTTAGGCTACTCAACAAACGGACTTGGATATTGCCTCCGTACATGGCGGCCAATAGTCCCACGTCGTTCAGAAACAACTTGAAGAGGTTGCGTTGCTTGTTCAAAAGTAAAGGAATCTTTGGCGCTTCAACATTATAGGTCGGAATGGCAACGCCTGCATCTTTCAACCAAAGGAATCCACTCTCATATCTGGCAAAACGGGCTTTTTCGCTCAACTCCTTCAAAACAAAACGTTTGTTTTTGGCATTCAGTTCAGCTGGAATCAGGTTGTAGATTTCCTCAATCTGAAGTTTGCGTTCTTTTTCATACTTGGTGATGTCGCGTTTGTAGGTTCGGATAATGTCGCGCTGCTCGTTGAGTACGTTACGAAGATTGTTGGTGTCCAAGTATTTCTGCACTGCCGATGGCATTCCACCGACAATCATATAAAGCGTAACCAGTTCCGACATCTTTTTATGGATAATCTCATCAACCTTGGTTTGGTTTTCATAGCATTCCTTTAAATGCCCCATCACCTCTTCGCCAATGCCCAAAGCTTTAGCAAACTCTTCCAAATCAAGTGGATACATCTCCAATTCTCCCATATAACCCACGGGGACACTTCGTAAATCTTTCAATTCAACTCCCAAGAGTGAGCCGCTCATGACATAGCGGTAACTACCTTCGTCCACGAGAAACTTGATGGCCGTCACCATCTCGTCACATTCCTGGACCTCGTCAAAAAAGATAAGGGTTTTGCCCGGCACCAGTTTCTTTCGAGTGAATGCTGAAATGCGCATCAGCAATTCCGCTGCACTTTTAGGATGGCTGAACAGTTCCACCGCATCGGGTTGCTCAATGAAATTGATTTCAACCACTTGTTCAAAGACTTCTTTTCCGATTTTACGAACGGCAAAAGTCTTGCCCACTTGTCTCGCTCCAGTGACCAACAATGCCCGTTTTTCGTTAGTAAAAAACGCTCTCAAAAATTGATATGCTTTCCTGTTTATCATAAAAACTTGTTTTTCAGTGCGCAAAGATAACAATTTTTACATTATCCAAGACAAAAAGCATATCTTTTTGACACTTTTCCAAGGAATTTTGGCCGATTTTTGACACTTTTCCAAGATTATTCGCTCCTCAACGACTTCACCGGATTCATCGTTGCCGCCCGCAGACTGCGCAAGGTGACCACCGCTATCGTTACAGCCAAGACGGCCAACAGCGCAAGGGCAAACACCCAGACATGCAGCGGCACCTGATAGGCGAAGCCCTCCAAATAACGCCGCATGATGACGATGCTCACGGGCACGGCGATGACGAAGCACACCAACACAATCTTCACGAAGCGCGAGTTGAACATCGCCAAAACCTGCCCCACCGTGGCGCCATGCACACGACGGATGCCAATTTCCTTGCGGCGGTGCTCCGTCTCGAACATCACCAAGCCGAACACACCCATCAGCGAGATGACGATGGCCAACACTGTAAACAAAGTGACTAACTTCGAAAGGTTTTGCTCCTTTTTGTATTGGTTTTCAAGGGCTTGTTCAAACGGTCTCATCCAAACCGAAAAACCGTCGCCTAATGTCGGGTCGAGGTCGTTGAGGGTTTTTATTGAGCGTTCCATCAGCGCTTGGGTATCAACGCCGGCTTCGGTACGGATGAACAGCCTCATGCACGGACTCCACGGCTCCTTGCCATAGACATAGAATGCAAATGGACTAATCTCATCGCGCAAAGCAGAGAAGTTGAAGTCCTTGCAAATACCGGCAATCTCGGCAGGGGCATCTTTATGACCCCAGATTCTGTCTTCAGTGGTGATGCCGTATATTTTCTGAGCCGTCTCGTTGATGATATAGACTCCGTTTTCCGATTGCTCGTCGGCGGGAGTAAAGTCGCGGCCTTCCACAATATCGATGCCCATAAAACGCAGGAAGTTCCAAGAAACTGGATAAACCTGCCATTGCACATAGTTGTCATTGAACGGACGGCTCCAGGCCATACGGCTGTTGGCCACAAACGGGCCGTCGCCCCATGCGATGTCCTTGATGTCAGCATCTGTTTTCAACTGATTCTCGACAGTTTCACGGTTGTTGGCGAGTTCCCGTGTCACATGCGACTGAAGTAGGTATTCCTGGTTGAAACCCATGTCGTGATTCATCATGAAATCGCGTTGCTGATGAACAAAAACTGCACAGATAATCAGCACGATGCTCACGGTGAACTGCAAGCCTATCAAGCCGATGCGGAAAGCCTTGCCTTTCTGCGTGGTACCGAGTGTGCCTTTCAAGGCAAAAGCGGGATTGAACGAGGTGGAGAACAAGGCCGGATAGAGGCTGGCCAACACCGAAATGAGCAAGGCGATACCGATGGTCAAAGCCACAATACCCAAGTTTTGGCCGAAGTTCAACGGTGTGTCAATCAGTGCAGCCAAGGTGGATTGTCTGAACAGTGTAACCACGGCCACCGCCAGTCCAAGAGCGATAACGACCATCAGCACCGACTCGCCCACCGACGACATCACCAATTGGAAGCGGCTGCTGCCCAATATCTTGCGTGTGTTGATACTCCGCAGACGCAACGGCACCATCGCGAAGAAGAAGTTGATGTAGTTGATGAAGGCGATGAGCATCACGAAAATGGCGATGACAAGCAAGGTGATGGTCGTGGTGCGATTGCCCGACTTACCCGGATGCCCGACATTATCGGCAAAATAATTGTCCGTCAACTTCATTAGATGAGGTGACATCATTTTTTTATATCCCTCAATATCCGCTGCTTTTTCTTCGGTCAAATTGCTTTCGTCAATGTCGAATTTTGTCTTAAAAAGGTCAAAGGCGACTTGGTGTGCAATTTCATCGAACTCTTTTGGGTCAGCGCCTTCAGCGAGTTTTATGAAATAATTCCAGCCCCATTGGGTCCAATCGCTCATACCCGCTTCGCCCAGATTCAGAATAAAGTCGATGGAGGAAAGGTCGCTGTTGACAGGCATATCCTTGTAGATGGCCGCTACCGTGACATCTGTCCAATTCCAGGAGCCATATTGGAAATGGTCGCCCACCTGCAAGCCCAAGCGTTTGGCCGCTGACTCGGACATAACCGCATCCGTGTTACTAATCCAATTGTCCAAATTGCCGGCAACAAGTTCAAATCCAAACACGTCGATGGCGGGTTTGGAGAAACTGGTGACTCTCAATTCGATTGACGACTGTCCTTCGCCCAAGCGTACGGAAACTTCGAGGCTCCCTAAATTGGCAGCGCAGCAGCCCGCCTCTACGCTGGGGACAGCAGCAATGACCGCTTCCGACATCTGACGATTGACGTATGTCGAATAAACATTGTTTGAAAACTGGTCTGGCATGGTAAGGACATAAATCCTGTCGCTGTCTTTGAGTGCCTTGTTGTAGGTGAGGTCGTGGTGTACCTGCACGAGGATGATGTAGAGCGCGGCGAAGGCTGCCGTCAAGCCCAAGATGTTCAAGATGGAAGACACGAGGGAGGTCTTGCCTTTTTTGTATAGTCTCATGATGTTAAATTGTTGATTGTTGAAATGCTAATTCGACGTAGTCAATTGTTCGAATTGCTTCGCAAGAAATCTAACAAAATCTGTTTTCAAAATCATTCAAAAATCGATTTATTATATTTTTGAAAGATTTCTTGCCGTAGGCAATCCCATAATAAATTATTCATTTCGCAAAGACTTCACCGGATTCATCGTAGCCGCCCGCAAACTGCGCAAGGTGACCACCGCTATCGTTACAGCCAAGACGGCCAACAGCGCGAGGGCGAACACCCAGACATGCAGCGGCACCTGATAGGCAAAGCCTTCCAAATAACGCCGCATGATGACGATGCTCACGGGCACGGCGATGACGAAGCACACCAGCACAATCTTCACGAAGCGCGAGTTGAACATCGCCAGGATCTGCTGCACCGTGGCGCCATGCACACGACGGATGCCGATTTCCTTGCGGCGGTGCTCCGTCT
>JBGUNT010000057.1:0-33184 GCA_045117495.1 Candidatus Limimorpha sp.
CTCCACACAGCAGAGGCAAGCACCCAAGCCACAGGCCATTAGATTCTCGAGCGAGACCTCGCACCAGACGTTCTTTTCGGCAGCCAGTTTTGCCACGGCCTTCATCATGGGTTTTGGGCCACAGACGTAGATCTTGTCGAAGCTTTGCTTTTGCCATACCGAATGCATCGTCACAAAGCCTTTCTCGCCAAGTGAGCCGTCTTCGGTGGTGACAAAGGTCTCACCAAGGTTTTGATAGTCAGCCAGACGAAGCAGATCGGTCTCCGCCTTTCCTCCTAGTAACAAAGTCGGGCGAACGCCTTTCGCATTCAACACCTTTGCGAAATAATACAATGGCGCGATGCCGATGCCGCCGCCAACAAGCAGACATCTCTCACCTTTTTCAGGAAGGCTGAAGCCATTGCCCAACGGCAACACCATATTTATCGTATCGCCATCTTCAGCCGCGGCCAGATGCCTTGTCCCCTCGCCCACCTGCTGCACCAGCAGCGTTATTTCATTCTGTTCGAGCTCCACGTCATGTATGGAGATGGGGCGACGAAGATAAGTGCTTGGCGAGCCATCGACGCGCACCTGAACGAACTGCCCAGGCATGATATCGGGCAAAGGCTGCAAGGAACGCAATCTAAGCAACACCGAGCGGCCGAAGTCCTGCTTTGCTATTAACTTGAAATCTGCAATCTGTTTCATATAACTCCATTTGCTCAGGAGATTGCGGGGCAAATCCGCAATGACTCCTTGGATTCGGGCACAAATATACAAAAAAAGCTGCCGAAGCAGCTTCTTTTTAGGCAATCAAAGGAATCATTCTGCTTTCTCGGCAGGTTCCTCCGGCTTTTCTTCTTCAGTGAAGTCAAGCAAGTTCTTGTCCATCAGCATCTGATACCAGGCAAACACTTTCTTCATATCCGAAGGATACACAGCCTCTTCATCATAGTCTGGCATGACAAGTGCAAACTTCTCGCGCAGCTCTTCAGGTTTAGCCTTCTTGAAATCGAAATCCACTTTGTCTCCCATCTTCTCGTGGATCATCTTAAAAACTTCCTTCAA
The DNA here is from genome assembly GCA_045117495.1 of Candidatus Limimorpha sp. GTDB lineage: Bacteria > Bacteroidota > Bacteroidia > Bacteroidales > F082 > Limimorpha. The sequence continues at coordinate 1,051 of JBGUNT010000057.1, forward strand.
CGGACGGTCTTCATCGGTAGAGAAAATGGATATCTCTTCAAGCGAGCTCATGCGGTCATTAGCGAAGGCGGGAAGGCACTTGCCATCGACAACTGATTCAACAATAATTCTTCCAATGGCCTGAGACTTAACTTGATAAAGCCCAGGTTTTCCAGATATCGAAACGATCTTACTTAAATCCATAATTCATTCTATTATTCAAAACGGGTGCAAAAATAGAAAAAAGATTGATAACGGCATCTATTTTTCTACTTCACCTTCTTCCAAATCCTATCCACTAGTGTTTTGGGCAATAAAGCAATCATAGGTGGAAGGTACACATTCATAAAGCCTGGCCTCACCACCCTCTTTTTTCTGATCATGCCCTTCAGTGCCCTACGCACCAACCACTGTGGAGTGCCTATCAGGCCAATCCTGACCCCCATTTTCAGCAGGTTGGGCTTCAATCTATATAGTGGCGTGGCGATGGCAGCAGGGCAAACTGTAGTCACACCGACTCCATAAGGCCGCATCTCATAATAAAATGACTTGCCAAAGTTTTTTAGATAGGCCTTAGTGGCTGAATAAACCGTAATGCCCGGACAAGGCAACTGAGCAGCCATCGACGACATATTAATAATGTATCCATAGCCACGTTTCTTCATCTCTTCTCCAAACAAAATGCAGAGTCGAGATGGAGTGTAAACATGCAAGCGCAACATTGTCAACGCTTTGGCTTCATTCTCAGGGGTTAACTCCTCAAAAAAGAACATCCCAGCATTGTTAATAAGAATGTCAATGGCAAGGCCTTTCGAATGGCAAAATTCCATCAATTCTTCAGCAGCTGTTTCGGTCGAAAGATCCTGATAATGAGTTGCTATCAGGATGGCCCTGTCTTGTCTCAGCTCCTCAGCAGCGTTTTTCAGCTCTACCTCCTGATTGCTGACCAGCAACAAGTTACAGCCAATTTCCGCCAACTGACGCGCATACTCCAGACCCATGCCAGAACTGCCGCCCGTAATCAAGGCACAGGGTTTATGCCCATGAGCTTCCTGAAACCGACACAACCATTTTTCCGTGTTCATCCTTTCTTCTCCGCTCTTTTTATTTCCTTGCATATACTTCTAGGTAATTCCTCATCCACGCAATGGTGACACTTCATGTTCAGTGTGTACATACGTCCGATGCAGTAGTTGGAATGCTTGCACTCACTACGAGTGACCTCGCCGCTGTGCAATTTATTGACGAAATCCGTATCATTGATCAACGCGCGGGCCATCTGCAAGGCCACAAAGCCCGAATCAAGCACTTCTTCCATCTTTTCTTTCGACACCATACCACCCACATAAATCAGAGGAAGTTTCAAGTTGGCGCGAAACACTTTGGCGTCTTCCAAGAAATAGCCTTCGCTATAAGGCACACTAGGTATCACGGCACGGCCAAACAGGGCCAAGCCTGCCTTGAGCCACCAAAACTTCTTGGGATCCATGTAATAGCGCAAGGTCTTAAGAGGCATGGCACCACGCATCACCTCCATAGGAGCCTTGCTGACGAAGCCAGCCGTCAGCACTAAGGCATGAACGCCTAGTTTCTCCAACTCCTTGGCCACAATGATGCAATCGTCCTCATCCATACCCTTGCGGAAACCGTCGTGCATATTCACCTTGACCACTACGGCCATGTCGTTTCCTGCAGCGCGCATCACCTCCTCTATGACAAGTTTCATGAAGCGCATGCGGTTGGAAAGCGTCCCGCCAAACTCATCATGACGATGGTTGGTATATGGCGACAGGAACTGGCTAATAAGATAACCATGCCCCGCATGGATTTCAACGCAGTCGAAACCAGCCTTTCGCGCCAAGTCAACGGCCTTGCCGAAATCCAACACCAACTCATAGATCTCTGACTTCTTCAGTTTTCTATGAAATGTCGGTGAATACAAGTTGAATCCTCTTGAAGCGCCTACAGGCATGCAGCCACAGGTAGCTCGATGCGTCATATTGCCGCAATGTCCCAGTTGTATGGACGCTTTGGCGCCATGACTATGAACAGCATCGGTGAGGCGTTTCAGGTCAGGCACAATCTCCTCGCGCATCCAAAGCTGTCCGTCAAATGAAAGACCAGACTGGTTAACAGCGGCATAGGCCACTGTCGTCATACCAACGCCGCCACGGGCCACAGCCTCATGATACTCGAGCAAATCGTCGGAAGGCCGGTTGCCATAGGCCATGTTTTCAAAGGCTGCAGAGCGTATCACCCTGTTACGCAAGGTAATGGGACCAATCTGACAGGGTGTGAATATCAGCGAAGTTTCCATAGATCAATATATAAAGGGGATGATTCTCTTAACTTTTTTCGTATCTAACTCATCACCAAACTCCAGTTTGTAATGATCGTATATCCGTGCTGCTCGCGGGCAAAGGTTGGCAAAAGTCCACAAGGCAAACACGGCACCCGACCATGACCAGGTGAGGATGGCAAAGCCCACCCATTCCACAAACTCGCCAAAATAATTGGCGGAGGTCACATAACGAAACATACCATTTCTTGGCAGATAATGCTTAGTATCACCGTCCTTACGCAAGTTACGGATGATGTCGTCTGACTGGATGTTGACATACATGCCGATGATAAACAAAAGGAACCCAAAGATAAACCTCGGATCGGTAAGCCAATCTGCTGGATAATAATCAACAGGAGAAAGATAGAAGATCCAGCCGCCCTGCATCAAAGCATTCAGCACATTGAAGGTCACGCCCATCAAAACGATGGAAAGCGGCATCATGCTATTGCCTCGCATACGGAAGGGGAAAACAAAAGAGCGCTGGATATAATGGAGTTCAAACAAGAACAAAAAAGCCAGGCGCACCAAATCACCACGACGGTCAGAAAAGAACCATAACAGCAGCATGGCAAGAAACACAGGCGATTCCATCAGCACCCATCCCAACTTGTTGTTGACAGCAGGGCCCCACTTCGGGTTATAAAACTTGCCATACCCAGCATCCACAAAAAAGAGACTCACAAAAACCACCACGGCCACAACAGCCATAATGGCAAGGAAAACATAAAACGCGTGTAAAGTCATTTTTGAAATAATATGTGTCAAAAATAAGGAAAATAGACATCGGCTTGCGGTTTTTTCACCAAACAATCAAAAAAATCCATTATTTTTGCACCATTAACCAATAAAAAGAAATGCTATGTCAATAGGAATGAATTGGATTCTCATCATCGTCATCGGAATCGTAGGAATGTTGGTCCAATGGCGCTTGAAAAGCGTCTTTGCCAAATACTCAAAAGTGCTTTCTCCTGGAGGTCTTACTGGAGCCCAAATCGCGCAGAAAATGCTGAACGACAATGGCATCTATGACGTCTCAGTCACCTGCATCAAGGGACAGCTCACCGACCATTACGACCCCACAAAGAAGACCGTCAACCTCAGCGAGGACGTCTACCGCATGAATAGCGTTTCAGCTGCCGCCGTAGCTGCCCACGAATGCGGCCACGCCATACAACATAAGGTTGGCTATGCTCCTTTAAAGCTTCGTTCCGCCTTGGTGCCCACCGTCAACATCTCTTCGAAACTGTCGATGATTGTCATTCTAATCGGTCTGGCCGTCATCCAAGTCTTTCCGGCCTTGTTCTGGATTGGCATCGCCATGTTTGCCATGGTGTTTCTGTTCAGCGTGATCACGCTACCCGTTGAGTTCAACGCCTCGAAACGGGCCTTAGCATGGCTGCAGTCGTCCAACTCACTCCAGCAGACCGAAGTGGCACAAGCCAAAGAAGCCCTTGGCTGGGCCGCCAGCACTTATGTGGTAGCAGCCCTGTCGTCGTTGGTGTCGTTGCTATATTACATCGGACTCGGAAACAGTCGACGCTGACGCTTATTCGACGATTTTCCCGTAAGCCTCCTTAATCTGGATAGCCAGTTCCTCACTACCATGAGCATTGACTGCTTTCATGAATTCAAGGCGGGCTGCATCGAAACGGCTCACCTCTTCTTGAGTCATGCCATTATGGTACTCGTAATAGTTCTTACTCATCGTAATAAACTGGTCAACAGCCATTTGCCAATCTTCAGCCTTGTATCTTCTTGATTTCTTCACGGTCTGCTGAACAAAGTTCTCGGCGTTCAAGGCAACTTGGTGAGGATTATGGGCAATTTGGTATTCAACAGGACCCGAAGGCTGACATCCTGCAAAAGCGAGCAGGACAAATAACAGAAGAGGTAATACTTTTTTCATTCCAGTAGATATTTGGTGCAAAAATAGCTATTTTTCTATTGGATTCAGAAAAAAAACGTAATTTAGCCGACTAAATTCCCGTTTAGCGGGAAACAAATCGAGAACAAACATTACAAACAAATAAAAACAATTAAACATGAGTACTATCAAAGAATTAGAACCGAATGGCGTATGGAGGAATTTTTACAGTCTTACCCAGATCCCACGCCCTTCGAAAAAAGAGGCCAAGGTGATTGCCTTCATGAAACAATGGGGCGAAGAGCATGGCTTGGAAACTATCGTTGAAGAATGCGGCAATATCATCATTCGCAAACCGGCTACGCCTGGCATGGAGAACCGTCAAGGCGTCATCCTTCAGGCCCACTTGGACATGGTACCGCAAAAGAACGCCGACAAAGTACACGATTTCGAAAACGACCCGATTGAAACCCGTATCGAAGGCGGTTGGGTGAAGGCCAATGGCACCACCCTCGGCGCCGACGACGGTCTGGGAGCCGCTGCCGCCATGGCAGTACTTGAGGCCACAGACCTTCAACATGGTCCCATCGAAGCCCTCTTCACCATCGATGAAGAAACCGGCATGACAGGAGCCAACAAGCTACAGCCCGGCCTCTTACAAGGCGACATCCTGATGAACATGGACTCGGAAACGGAAGGCGAACTTTACGTGGGATGTGCCGGTGGTGTCGACAACATTGGCACTTGGACGCCCACCTTCGAAGCCGTCCCCGCTGGCATGAAAGCCTATCGTCTCTTCGTGAAAGGCTTGAAGGGCGGACATTCAGGCATGGACATCAACTTGGGCCGTGCCAACGCCAACAAGGTATTGAACACCATGCTGCTGATGGCTGCTGAGAAATACGGACTACGCCTCGCCACCATCGACGGAGGTAGTCTTCGCAATGCCATCCCAAGAGAAGCCGAAGCCATCGTCGTGGTACCGGCCGACAACACCATGGCATTCGAAAAATATGCCGCCGAGTTTGAAGCCATCACAAAAGAAGAATTTGCCGAGGTAGAGCCAGAATTGGCCATCCTTTGTGAGCCTGCCGCCATGCCCAAACAGGTCATCGACGTGAAGACCCAAAACCAAATGTTCACTGCCATCGCCCGCTATCCCAACGGCGTCATCGCCATGTCGGAAGACTTCGAAGGCACCACTGAAACCTCCAGCAACTTGGCCACATGGAAGATGGGAGGCGGAAAGATCGTCACCGCTTCTCTAACCCGTAGCCTCGTCGACGCCGCTAAGGACAAACTCGCAGAACAAATCCGCAAGAACCTCACCGACAACGGTGCGGAGGCCTACTCCACTGGCGACTACCCAGGTTGGAAGCCCAACATCAATTCCACTATCCTTAACCTGATGAAGAAAGTCTATCAAGACAAATTTGGCAAAGAGCCTAAGGTTATGGTCATCCATGCCGGTCTGGAATGCGGCATTCTCGGATCGAAGTATCCGCATTGGGACATGGTGAGCTTCGGCCCCACCCTGGTGCACCCCCATTCGCCCGACGAAGCACTCCTCATCGAAAGCGTACAACCTTTCTGGGACTTCCTCGTTGAAACCTTGAGAAATATCCCTGAAAAGGGCGTTGTCGCATAATTAACTAAATGTCAATTGTTTGTAAAAGGCAAAATCGAATTTGGTTTTGCCTTTTACATTTTTTTCAAGAAAAGTGTTGCAGCAAAGGAAATTCTTTGTAATTTTGCAGCCCAATTCAAAGGGTTTTTAGCGAAAAATAACAAATAAATAAGATAGAGAGATGAAGCGCACTTATCAACCTTCGAACAGAAAACGTAGAAACAAACACGGTTTCAGAGAAAGAATGTCAACGGCTAACGGCCGTAAGGTTTTGGCCCGCAGAAGAGCCAAAGGCAGAAAAAAACTTACAGTTTCTGACGAGTATTAACCTCATTCCGTGAAAACGGAACAAGAAGCCGTTATATTTCTTATTTAAGGTAACCAGAAGGCGACCCCCACTCGGGAATCGCCTTTTGTTGTTTTTGTTATAATTCGTTTTTTGCATTTTATTACACTTATATTCTAAAATTGACTAATTTTGCAGAAAAAAAAGAATATGGAAACAACAAAAAAATCGTATTTTATTGTTAGAGAAGCCAATAAGCACCATCGTTTTTTATGTGAAAATATTTCACACATCACAATTCAAAGTTATTTATGCACAATACATCGAATTGTAGGAGATAATGCTATTTGCACAAAAAGCCTCTCTTATTTTGAGAACCTCTTACTTCCCAGTTATTTTTTTCGCATAAGTCGTAATGCAATTGTCAACATAAAACAAATAGAATATGTTGAATGCAAAAAAAGAAAGCGAATAGTCGTATTAAAGAAAGGCGACAAACTACCCGTTTCAAACCTGCGCTGGAAAGACTTTAAGACACTTTATTACGGTCAACATACTTGAAGCAAAAAATGACACACTAGCCACAAAAAACGGCACCCTTAAAAGATAGATCTGCACCTGCGTTATGATAGTCAAAAGAATCAATACTTTTGTTAAGTCTTTTTCGCGAGAAGACGGGCGGATGCTGATCGGCCATTTAACAAGGAAGCGTAATCAAAACCAATTGTGCCATGAAAAAAGTTTTCATCATTGCGGCGGCTTTCGTTTTTGCAATCTTAGCTTTTGCCACTCCCCCAACAGTTTCGGAGTGCGAATGCAAAAATAATCCCAGCAAAAACGACGGTACTTGTATCCCTATAACCGGAGATAACACAAGAACAGGATACCGTTGTGTAAAAACCGGTGGGAATGTCGATTGCTATGAAACCACATGCGAGTCTTCGACTATTGGAGGCGGCACCCCAAGCCAGTAACTATTTTGGAGTGGAGAGAATTTCTCCACTCCATTTTCTCTTGCCCCTACACCTCTTTTTTTATTTATAATAAAAATAAATAACAATATGATGAAAGTAAAACACTTTAGCTATTTTGCGCTCTTTCCTATCTTTATCTTTTCGTGCCATAATGAAAGAAGCTCACCAAATGTTCAAGCACAACTCTTATTCAAGAAATCTGTTTCCATACCTATTACAGAAGAAGTTGCCTTGGCAAGTATTGCCAAGTTTTGCTATGTAGAAATTGATGGCAAAAAATGCTTTTCTTTGATGGATGAGGCTTACAAGCTGATCCAGCTATACGATTTGGAGAACTTTTCAATGTTGAAAGAGATTAGAATACAGGATAGCAAATACGGATCACATCATGGAAGTTATATGATTCACAATCTTGACACCATTTTCCTGTTGGATTACATGAACTCAAAGCTGTATATAATTAATGATGAAGGAGTCACAAAGAATGTCATCGATATCAGAACTGAAGCTTTGCTAGAGACCGAACAGCAACATGGCAATCCTCATGTGCCTTATCCGATGGACGCCTTCAATTCCAATGGGTTTGAATATCACGATGGCAAGGTTTTTCTCACCAGCTCGGGAATGGAGACCGTGAACTACACCAAAAATCTGAAGGAAATTTTTGTGATCGATCTTGCAAACGACAGCGTTTATTTGGTGATGAATAAGCCAAGTATATATTTCGATGGGTATTGGGGGCCTCATATACTTCACAACTTTCAATTCATCTACAATGAAAACAAAAATGAGTTCGTCGTAGGACATGGCGTTGACAACAACGTATATACTACGGACTTTATATCGCCTTCCATTGCTCATCCAATGCGATCGAAATATCTTGAGAAAATGAAGCCCTACGGAAAGCGAAAACCGTCGCAATATTCAAAATCGCCTAAAATTGAGAAGTATTCGGTTACCAACGGCTTTTACTCCCGCCTTTACTACGACCCGTATGTACACAGATACTACAGATTTGTGGACAAACCCGTAACCAGCAAAGATTATAACCTATCCCAACTGACAGGAGCGTCAACCACGCGACTGTCGATGATAGTTACCGATGAAAACTTTGAAAACAAATTCGAAATCGACTTAGACACGATACGTCTTTGTCCCGCCTTCATTTGCGATGACGAGTTATATTTCATAGACAAGAACGCATATAACCACAACAGCGACTCGCTTTATTTCGACATTTACCAATTGGATTTCCAATGAATACAAAAACTGTCACAACCATTATCCTTGCTCTTTTTATGCTTTTGGCATCATGCCATCCGAACAAAAGAACCAACATTTTCGACAGCAAAATCCGACAGCATTACTCGGAACCAAGCAATAATACTGTCGAATTGACAAAAATCAAGGCTGTCATCTTCCTACCACGAGAAGGTTGCCAAGGATGCATTTCTGATGCGAGCGCAATGACCATTGACCTGTTGGATAAACGTAACGATGTCTCAGTCATTTTTACCGTTGTCAACGACCTGAAACTCTTAAAGCGGCAATACGGCAATCTTTTAGACCATCCATTGGTTAGCATTGATGTTCAAGGCCTGTTTAGAGACAACAGAGTATCGTCCATTTATCCTCAAATCGCCTATATGAAAAACGGCATATGCTATAAAGTTGAAGAGTTCGGGAATGAAAGTGAAGAATTCTTGGCTTTGTTCAACCCAATAAATTGAGCCGAAATGAAAACAAGAATCATTTTATTAATAATTGGTCTGGTCTTCTGTCAAGCAGTTTTAGCCCAGCACCTAATGGAGATTTCGGGCAAAGTCGTCACCCAAAAGAGCGAAGAAGCCTTGCCGTTTGCCAATATTGCGGCCTACGCGCCCAATGACTCACTGACAGCTGGCACCTTGACCGATGACCATGGACGTTTTACGCTAAAATGCGACTGTTCAGACAGTTGCTACATCATTGTTAGCTATCTTGGCATGGAATCGAAACGAATTACGGCAAACCAATGGCAAGGCACTCGGCGCAATCTTGGCAAAATAGCCCTTTCGCCATCAGCCATCATGCTTGGAGCGGTTGTCGTTGCAGACACCACTCCCACCATTGACCGCCGCTTTGACCGTACTGTGGTGAAAATAGAGGAAACGAGGAGAGCCACCGCACATAGCATTTACGACATTTTGCGTACTTTGCCAGGCCTCGCCGTGGACGAATCGGGCAACATGAAATACAATGGCACGACTCCTGCCGTTTATGTTGACAACACCCCATCGGACCTGCTTTACCCCGTTCTGGAAAACATTCCCATCGACCGTATCGAGAAGGTGGAACTCATCGATGCCTCTGTCAGGCAAGGTGGCGATGGCCGAGGCGGCATCGTCAACATCAAGCTACGCCCTGCCGACGATGGCTTCAGCGGATCTCTGTCGTCAAAACCTTCTACATACAACTTCAAGGAAATCAACGACTCAAAAAACAGTATCAACCTCAACTACAAGCAGAAAAAGTTCATCTGGGTTGCCAATTCCAGCTTCAACACGGCAGACAAATCATGGGGTTACCGCACAAGGAAAGATTTCGCGGCGACAGGAAACCCGATTGTGCTTGATGAAGAACAAGAAGCGGACAACCATTACCGTGTGTCGGGAAACAGCTTGGGATTCATCTTCCGTCCTAACGACTACACCAGCCTAACGGTGGCTAGCAGCTACAGTTATTCATCGTCCACAAAGGGGATGATCCGGAACATGCTGGAACGTCATGGCGAGACCGGAGAAATTTTCTCCCGAATCGATTTTCTTGGATCAGACTTCCAGCGTTCCTCTCCGAACTACGGTTTTGGCATCAGTTTCTTCCAACAATTCAAAAAGAGTAGCAGCCACTACATCAATGCATCGGTTTTCGTTTCGGCCTACAATGACCACTTCTATGGAGACTATTCAGAAAGGCACAGTTTCCGCAATGCCACTGCCATCGACAGCCTCTATTCGGAACGGTTCGACAACCATCTGTCAAAAGCACCAACAGTGTATCTCAACGCCTATTACAACAACCCCTTAACCAACAATCTCAATTGGAGTGTCAACTACACGTTTGATGGGACTTTCAACAGAAAGACATCGACCGAACGCTATTCCAACGATGAGATTCTCTTGCCGAAATCACAAAAAAGCAATTACCATTCAGCCTATAACTATCTATCGTCCAACCTTACCTACTTCTCCGGCAACTGGCGACTGACTGGTGGTCTCAGCCTTGAAGACAAAGCGCTTAACGGCCAATTCGCCTATTTCTCGGAAGAATCGAGCGGATTCATGGAGCAACGGCTAAGTAAGAACTATTTCAGGGTCATCCCATCGACGACCGTGCGCTATGCTTTCAACTGGCAACATAGTATCAGCTTCACATTGGCAAATACATGGGAATACCCCTATTTCGAGCAATTGAACGACTTCATCGACAAAACTACAAATTTCCAATGGACGACGGGCAATTCTGACCTGAAGCCGTCTCCCAACTATTCAGCTTTTCTGAACTACGAATTGTACCAGGACAAATGGAGTTTCTCGCCAAGCCTTTTCATAAAATACCAAGACGACCTAATGGCAAACATCCCCATTCAAATTGATCCGCTTACTCGTTTGCTCTATCCTGTTAACATTGCACAGCAGATGAAAGTCGGCCTCAATCTATCCGCAGACTTCAAAATAAAAAAACTGGACGTGAGCGTTTACTCAAGCTTTTACTACACCCAATTCAGCATTCGCGAAGGCTTGGTTTTCGACGACATTGACATTTCAAACGCCTACGCAAAAAGCCATGCTATCAATGGTTACGCCTATTGCAACCTTTCCTACAAAATCAAATCGGTGAAACTTGGTGCCGAGCTGGACTATTGGAACACTGGAGCGGAATTTAACGGCACTTCCAATGATTATGTAACACTCTCAATAACTGCCTCCCGCAACTTTTTCAAAAACAGATTACTGGTCAACATTGGGGTGCAGAACCTACTGAGAGACCTTTCCTCCAATACCAATCACGAAGAAAACCTAGGCATAATTACCGATACGGAGATTTTCGGCTACTACAACCAACCCACGTTCAACCTAAGCCTGCGGTACAACTTCAAGTATGGAAGCAGAAGGACCGAGAACGTTCAAGGCATGAGGTATTTTTGACATCATCATTTTTCACAACGGTAAATGATCTCCTCTCCCCTACGAGCCAGACGCATCCTCTCACGCTGTTCCGCTGAAATCTCATAGTAAATCCTGTCTTCTGTCACCTTGAATCCCGCCTTGCGTAGCACCTCGGCGTAGTCGCGGCCAAACTGTCGCACATGATCGTATTGTCCGAACAAACGCTCACGTTCTTTCGGATCGGTGATACTCGGATCCTCGAAGGTATCGACATCGGGATTGATAGGCACCAACAGGATGGCCCATCCGCCTGGTTTTAGAATCCTCTTGATTTCCGAAAAAGCCTTGTTGGCGTCGTCGACATGCTCCAACACATGGTTGCATATGACCACATCATAGGTGTCGCTCGGCTGGTCGATGGCCGTCACGTCAAGATGCAGGTCGGCGATGGGCGAATCGATGTCGGCAGTGGTATAATCGAGGTTCTTCAATGCGCGAAAACGCTTCAAAAAAGGCTGCTCAGGGGCAAAATGCAACACCTTGAGCGGCGCCGTAAAGAAATCGGTTTTCTCTTTCAAATAAAGCCACAACAGACGATGCCTTTCGAGCGACAAACACTTGGGGCACAAACGGTTGTCCATAGCCTTCCCATAACCATAAGGCAAAAACTTGCGGAAATGGCCGCCACACACCGGACATTCCACCTTGTTGCCGATGTAAAACGGGCGCACCAACAAGCTGAAAAGGTAACTCAACTTGATAAGCCACTGACGAGGGAATATCTTGGTGAATAAGGCAATCAATTTCTTCATTTTCGTATTATCGCATTTGATACTGCAAAAATAAGGAAAGAATCCCTATCTTTGCAAAAAAGTTTGAAAATGCAGTTTTCAATCATCATACCTGTCTTCAACCGACCCCAGGAAGTCGACGAACTGCTTGAGAGCCTTTGCCGCCAGACCATCAAAGACTTTGAAGTCGTTGTGGTGGAAGACGGCTCGACGGAAAAATGCGACACTATTTGTCAAAAATACGCCGACCGCCTCCCTGTCAGCTATTACTTCAAGCCCAACTCTGGCCCAGGCCCTTCTCGCAACTATGGCGCCGAACGTAGCCAAGGCAAATACCTTATCATCCTTGACTCCGACGTCATTGTGCCAGAAGACTATCTTGAGAACATCCAAGCCGAACTCAACCGCGAACCCTGCGATGCCTTCGGAGGTCCCGACCGCGCCCATGCCTCGTTTACGCCCATACAAAAGGCCATCAATTATGCGATGACCTCGTTTTTCACCACGGGCGGCATACGGGGTGGCAAGAAAAAAATGGACAAGTTCTACCCCCGCAGCTTCAACCTCGGCATTAAGAAAAGCGTATACGAAGCTTTAAGAGGCTTCGCTCCCATGCGTTATGGCGAAGATATCGACCTAAGCACCAGGATTTTCAAAGGCGGTTACAGCTGCCGCTTCTTCCCAGATGCCTTTGTCTATCACAAAAGACGCGTCAGATTCAGTTCGTTCTTCCGTCAGGTGAAACACTCGGGCGAGGCACGTGTTGTACTGAAAAATAAATATCCCGAGACCTTCAAACTCGTCCACCTCTTACCCGCCGCTTTCGTGGTCGGTAACCTGCTATTGGTCCTGTTGGGCATCTTTCACCATTGGCTTTGGTTCCTGCCCATCGTGTTCTATGCCGCATTGGTTTTTATTGACTCCCTCATCAAGAACAAGAGCTTGAAAGTCGCATTTCTCAGTATCCCCGCCACCTACTGCCAGCTTTTCGGCTACGGCACGGGATTTCTCGCAGCTTCCTATCGCGACATTCTTCATAAAAAACAATTTTCGCAAACAGAAAAATCGTAATTTCGCCGCAAATAAACAATGTACCATGGGCTTACTTAAATCCTTACTCATCATTGTCTTGATTTTCTACGCTTTCAGCGTGGCAGTCAGAATGCTATTTAAGCACAAAATGAAAAAGCTCAACCGCAAGATGGAACAAGCCGTTAAAGACGAGGCCGAAGCCACCCAAAAAGCGCAAAACACGCCACATGTCGACCCAAACATAGGCGAGTACACCGATTACGAAGAAGTTGAATAGAAAACCACCACATCATGAATAATACTTTTTTCCAAAAGAACAAGAACGCCCTCTGCATTATAGCAGCTATCATCGCTTTTGCGGTCATCACCTTGGTGTATTTCAGCCCCGTATTGGAGGGGAAGCGCATCAAGCAGCACGACATCGAAATGCACCTTGGCATGTCGCAGGAAATCAACCAATACCGTGAAACTACTGGCGAGCAGACACTTTGGACCAACGCCCCCTTTGGAGGCATGCCTGCATGGAACATCTCCATCACGCCCAAGGGCAATCTCACCAACCCGATTTATAAAGCCTTGTCTTTAGGGTTGCCCCACCCTATCGGCTCAGTTTTTATCAGTATGCTTGGATTCTTCGTCCTGCTTTTGGTGCTCGATTGTGGTTTTTGGATCAGCTTCATCGGCGCCATCGCTTATGGTTTCACGTCCTACCTATTCATTGTAATAGGCGCAGGACATAATGCCAAGGCTATGGCCATGGCCTACATGGCTCCCGTCATTGCCGGTGTCCTGCTTGCCTATAAAGGGAAATACCTATGGGGATGCCTGCTAACTGCTTTTGCCATGGCCTTTGAGGTCCGAACGGGGCACCTACAGATCACGTACTACCTGGCTCTCACCATCATCATCATTGTTATTGCCGAACTCATCAGCGACATCATAAACAAAAGAATAGGCCATTTCATGAAAGCCTCTGTCGGTCTTGTCATCGCTGCCGTCATTGGCGCATTAACATGTTCCACCACGCTTTATGGCAACTACGAATTCGGCAAGGAAACCACGCGCGGCAAACCGGTACTGACCCGCAATGAAGACAACCAAACCAAGGGCCTCGACCGCGACTACATCACGCAATGGAGTTACGGCAAGGGTGAGACTTGGAGCCTGCTGATCCCCAATGCCAAAGGAGGTGCCTCGGCTTATATCGGCAGACAAAACCCCGCCCTCGAAAAGGCCGACAGGCAGTTCAAGGATAGCATAGCCCAAAGCAATGCCTATTGGGGCGACCAACCTGGCACCAGCGGCCCTGTATATGTGGGAGCCATCGTCGTCTTTCTATTCGTCTTGGGCGCTTTGACCGTGAAAGGCAAATTGAAATGGGCTTTGTTGACAGCTACCTTGCTTTCCATCCTACTCAGCTGGGGCAAGAACTTCATGGGCTTCACCAACTTCTTCTTGGATTACATCCCTGGCTACGACAAATTCAGGGCTGTCTCCATGACCTTGGTCATCGCCGAAGTATGCATGCCACTCTTGGGATTCCTAGGTTTAGCTGAAATTGCAAAAAGCCCAGAGAGCTTCAAGCAAAACATCAAAAAACTATACATCGCCTTTGGCCTCACCGCGGGCATCTGTCTCTTGTTCTACCTGGCTCCGAAGGTCTTCTTTAACTTCCTTAGCCAAGGCGAAGCAGAACAGTTTGCCGCCATGATGAAAGGCAAAGATGGCGCTCTTTATGCCAGCTTCGCTACTCAGCTTGAAGATGTCCGCGTGGCCATCTTCCGCAAGGACACCCTACGAAGCCTGCTGTTCATCATCCTCGCCGCAATCCCAATCTTCCTTTATGGCAAGGGCAAACTGAAAGGCTACATCGCCTTCCCCATCCTCGCCGTACTCGTCATTGTCGACATGTTCCCCATCGACAAGCGCTACCTCAACAACGACAAGTTCGTCAGCAAGCAGAAATACGACAAGCCATTCACCGCCTCCGCTGCCGACCAATACATCTTAGAAGACAACACCTTGGATTTCCGTGTAGCCGACATCACCAAGGACATGTTCAATGATGCCAGCACCTGTTATTTCCATAAGTCATTGGGCGGATATTGCGGAGCCAAGCTACGCCGCTATCAGGATGTCATCACGCAATACCTCAACGGCGAACTCAACCAACTCAGAGGGGCCCAAAGTGCTCCGGCACTCCTGCAGACGCTTGCACAGCAAAAGGTGCTCAACATGATGAACACCAAGTACGTCATCTACAACCCCAATGCCCAGCCTTTTGAAAATCCTTTCGCCATGGGCAATGCCTGGGCAGTCAATAACATCCGATGGGTTGACACCCCCAACGAAGAGATTGACGCCATTGGCGACACCGACTTGGAGCATACAGCCATCATCAACAAGGAATTTGAGCAACAAGTTGGGAGCTATCAACTTACCGACAGTATACACGGACAAATCGCATTAACTGATTATCTTCCGAACAAACTATCATATAGCTTCAAAGCAAGTGAAGACCAGTTGGTCGTCTTCTCTGAGATTTGGACCGAACGAGGCTGGAAGATATATGTAGACGGTCAAGAGCAGCCTTTGCTCAGAGCCAACTATCTATTACGTGCGGCTCTTATTCCAAGTGGAGAGCATGAAATCGTGATGGAATATGCGCCCAAGGCCTATTCGACTGGCAATGCCGTTTCGTTTGCTAGCTCCCTAATCATGATTCTGGGACTGATCGTCGCCCTCATTTTTACCTTTAAACCCAAGAAAGAGGAAAAAGCATGAAACGGGTCCTGATCATCACCTACTATTGGCCGCCTTCAGGTGGCAGCGGCGTACAACGCTGGCTGAAGATGTCGAAATACCTTCCTGAAAACGGATGGCAACCCGTAATCTATACTACGGAAAACGCAGAATACCCCATTGTCGACCCTTCGCTGGAGAAGGATATCGTCCCCGAGGCCGAAGTCATCAGGCGCCCTATCGTTGAGCCATACACGTTTTACAAACGATTCCTTGGCATCAAAAAGGATGAGACTGTCAAGGCGGGCTTCATTGAAGAAAAGGAAAAAAAGAAAGGCTGGAAAACAGACCTCTCGCTGTGGATTCGCGGCAATCTCTTCATCCCCGATGCCCGTTGTTGGTGGGTAAGGCCTTCGGTTCGTTACCTGAAAGAATACTTGAAAGAGCACCCCGTTGATGCCATCATCA
The DNA here is from genome assembly GCA_045117495.1 of Candidatus Limimorpha sp. Taxonomy (GTDB): domain Bacteria; phylum Bacteroidota; class Bacteroidia; order Bacteroidales; family F082; genus Limimorpha. The sequence goes on from JBGUNT010000057.1 coordinate 17,306, forward strand.
GCACGGGACCGCCCCACTCCATGCACCTGATTGCCATGAAGCTGAAAAAGGAATTGGGCATCCCTTGGATTGCCGACTTCCGCGACCCTTGGACTGAAATCGATTATTACCAAGACTTGCATCTCTCACGCTGTGCTGACCGCAAGCACCATAAGTTGGAGCGCCAAGTGCTCACCCAGGCTGACAAGGTGGTCACCGTAGGATGGGACTGTGCCAGAAGCCTCGGCAGGTTGGGCAACAGGAACGTACGCGTGGTGCCCAACGGCTACGATTGGGAAATCGACGCCAACCAACAACCTGCACCATTGTCACAAGAGTTCACACTGACGCATTTAGGCGTTGTCACTCCCTCTCGCAATACGCCTCAACTGTGGAATGCGTTGAAAGAGCTAAAAGAAGAAAACGAAGGTTTCGGAAGCAAACTGAAAATCAGACTGGTCGGTCAAGTGGACCAATCTGTCACAGAAAGCCTGGAAGCCGCTGGCTTGAAGGGCAACACCGAGATCATCCCCTATATTCCGCACGATGAAATCTTACAGATGCAACAATCCTCGCAGGTATTGCTGTTGCTCATCAACAACACGCCCAATGCCAAGGGAATTCTGACGGGCAAGTTGTTCGAATATCTGGCCTCGGGCCGTCCCATCCTCTGCATTGGCCCTGAAGACGGCGATGCGGCGCGAGTCATCAGCCAAGCCAAAGCCGGAACAACCGTAGGATTTGATGACAAGGAAAAGATGAAAGCCGCCCTCAAAGATTGGTTCGAGAAATACAACCGGCAAGAATTAAGGGCTTTAACGTCTGAATCCATACGCCAATTCTCAAGACAAAGCCAATGCAAGCATTACGTCGTTTTATTAGACGCCATCATTTCTAACCCTATTTAACCGTTTTTTTATGGAAGATCTGTCACAATATAATGCTGAGGGCAGCACCTTACGAAAAATGCAACTCCGCATCTTGGACATCCTTATCGAAATTGACAAAATATGCCGCAAGCACGATATTAAATACTGGATTGATTGGGGCACGCTATTAGGAGCGGTTAGGCACAAAGGCTACATCCCTTGGGATGATGACATTGACATTTCCATGCCATCAGAGGATTTAGCCAGATTCAAGGAAATTGCGCCCAAAGAACTGCCCGACAATCTTTTCATGCAAACAAAAGAAACCGACCCCAGCTATCGTTCACCGTTTTGCAAGGTCAGAGACCGCAATTCGTTTTTCATCACCAAGCACGAGGATTTCACGAGGGACTACCAAAAGGGCTTGTATGTTGATATTTTCGAGATGGTACCCTACCCAACAGTCAACAAGAAGTTGCAGAAATTCATCATGCATTGGTATAAAAAAATCTACTTCTTCTTCTATGTCAAAAACGATGTAACCATAAAGAACCACATTGCCACCATCACCTTCCCCATTATGAAGTTGGGGTTGGATATCGTTTGGGGAATCTGCAACCTACGCAAAAAAGACAGGATGGGGCTTGAGAAACATTTTGCCCCAGGAGGCTCCTACACAAAAGACATGGTGTTCCCCATCAAAGACATTGAGTTTGAAGGGCACATGTTCTGCGGCCCTGCCCACCCAGAGCAGTGTCTCACAGAATCTTATGGAGATTACATGACATTGCCTCCAAAAGAAAAACGAATCAGTCATATTATTTATGTTGACATCAAGTAAACCATGGAAAAAGCATTGGTAATCGGAGGAAGCAACGGCATCGGTTTGGCCATTGCATTGGAGCTAAAGAAAAGAGGCCTTTCCGTTCATGTCGTCGACAAAGCAAGCAACGACCTGCTTGAGGGGAACGGCATTTCGTTTTGCCAAGCCAACCTAATGGACCCGGATTTTTCATTCTTGAATCAATTCAAAGACATTGATACACTAATCATTACGGCAGGATTTGGCAGAATCGCTCCTTTCGAGGACATTAAGGAACAAGAAATACAGAACAGTTTCCAGGTGAACAGCATTGCTGCAATGAGAATTCTGCATTTCTTCTATCCGATGATGAAACAAGGAAAAGCCTTCCATTGCGCCGTAATGGGAAGCATTGCAGGACTCGTCAGTTCACCGCTGTTCGCCACATACGGTGCCACAAAAGCTGCCCTTTGCAAGGCCATTGAGAGCCTGAACATCGAGCTGGAAATGGCGGGCACCCAAAACCGCATTCTGAACGTATCTCCAGGTTCCATCAAAGGCACAAGGTTTAACGGAGGCAAAAACGACCTCAGCCTAACCCATGCCTTGGCAAACGACATCATTGACAAGATGGAGCAGCGCCAAACTCTGCTCATCCCGCAATATGAGGAAGTGTACCAAGGCGTCTTAGAACGCTATCACGACGACCCACATCTATTCGGTCTGCAAAGCTATCAATACAAACAAGAAAGCGGCAGAACCAGCAGCAAGCCACAGCTGAAGATCGGCTATTTGAGCGGCACTTTCGACCTGTTTCATATCGGGCACCTCAACCTATTGCGTCGAGCCAAGCAGTATTGCGACTATCTTGTGGTGGGCGTTCATAAGGATGCATCACACAAAGGGAAAGAGGCTTTCATTTCCTATGAAGAACGCGTCGAAATCGTCAAAAGCATCAAATATGTCGACAAAGTAATCCCGTCTGAGAAGGAAGATTGCGACGTATACCTCAAAGGCATCGTGAAATACGATTATTTGTTTGTGGGTTCGGATTACAAAGACACAGAACGCTTCAACCGATACGAACAGATCTTTGCCGACACAGGAGTAAAGATTATTTATTTCCCTTACACACAAGGCACTAGTAGCAGCCAACTCCGCGAAGCTTTGTCGGCCATCGGAAAAACCGTCAAGCCATGAAAGTCGCCATCATTTCCAGAGGAAAACCGACACCGAAATACCCGTTATACGGTATTTTTGAGTTCGATCAAGCCAAGGCCTTAGCTAAAAAAGGCATTGAAGTGGCTTTCATCGCCATTGATTTTAGAGCTTGGGCTTTCAAAAGGAAATATGGCTTGTTTAAATATGAATGTGAGGGAGTACGTGTTTATGAGCTTTCTTTACCGCTTAATGCATATCGGAAAGGAGTCCCTTTCCTTCAAAGACTGCTTCTGGTTCCATTCAAAGCCATGGTCAAGGAATTTGGCAAGCCCGATATCATCCATGCGCATTTCTACTCCATAGCTGCCATTGCCAGCATACTGAAAAAGAAATATGGCATCCCCTTTGTCATCACCGAGCATAGCAGCAAACTCAATAAGCCCACCACTGAAATCAGTGACTTGGACAAACGTCTTGCCACCAAAGCTTACCAGAACTGCGATCGGTTGATAACCGTATCAGAAGCGTTGCGCAACAACATCTTTAGGAATTTCGGTTACGATAGCATAGTTATACCAAACATGGTTGACAACCAATGTTTCCAATATCTTGACAAAGCAAAAAACGATGCGCCTTTTGTGTTTGTTTCCGTAGGAAATCTTATCCCTATCAAGGCTTTCGACAAGTTAATCGAGGCTTTCTCTCATGTGAAAGACGACGTCAAACTACTCATCATCGGCGAAGGCCCCGAACGGGAACGTCTCCAAAACCAGATTAAGAATCTTCGATTGGAAGCCCAAGTCAAGCTATTGGGGCAGCTCAAACGTGATGAAATCAACAAAGTTTACCAAGAAAGCCATGTTTTTGTATTGGCTTCACAAAGCGAAACTTTTGGCGTGAGCTACATCGAAGCCATGTATGCCGGACTTCCTGTCATCGCCACCCGTTGCGGTGGGCCAGAGTCTTTTGTTGATGATGGTAACGGTTTGCTTGTACCCGTAAACGATACAACTGCACTCGCCGATGCGATGCAAACGGTACGCCAAAACTATCAAAAATACAATCCAAAGGAAATTTCAGACAATTGCATCTCGCAATTCTCACCTGAAGTCATCGCAGAAAGAATCATCCAATCTTATTCTTTCTGAGAACCCTATCCACCAGATCATTCACCGATTGAGAGACTTTCAGCTTATAGATTGCCGTCATGCCAACGGCAAGGAATAGCATTGTTTTCAAGGCGGCATCGATGGTCAAACCGATGATTGGCTTGTCAAAAAACTGGGTGAATAACGGCGTCAAAGTGCTTGTCCATAACCAATTGAGCGCAAATAGGACGAGAATCACAACCGCAACGGGCAACAGCTTCTTTGACATGGGTTGAACACCTATCTTCCACCTGATGAAGGCCACCAACAAGATGAAATAGACGAGATACGATGCCACTTGAGCCAAAGCGCCACCGTTGATGTCCCATTTTGGCACCAACCAGGCGTTCAGTCCGATAGACATGGCCGCCAGCAGAATGGTAAAGATCAAGGAATAATAATAGTATTTGGAATAACTCAGAACCGTGGTCGACACACCAAGGGTGGAATAGACGAGACGACTCAACGACAAGATCAGAACAGCCCACTTGCCCAAACGGTAGACATCGCCATTGGGTAGCAAATCAAAGATATAATCGATGTTAATCCAAATGAGGAAAAACACAAAACTTCCGGCGATGAACTGGTGCAATGCCACAGTCTTGCACAAGAAGTCAGCTTGTTTCACATCCTGTTTGGCCATGGCCTCGGAGATATGTGGTCTCGAAATGGCGCCCAAAGAACGGTATGGCATCTCAACCAAAGCCGCGATATTAGTAGCTATGGTGAACACACCTGCCAAGTGGAAGCCCGTCTTGCCCGCCACAAAGAACTTGCTCAACATCGGGATTACATTGCCTGCCAAAGCCGCCGTAATCATAAACAAGGTGTAGAACAGGAAATCCCTCCTCAGTTGCGGCTTGATGTACTTCCATTCTATCTTGAACGACACCCGCTTCAAAGAGAGCAAATAGATGATGTTGATAAGGGTGGCTAGGCCATAGAACACACAGAAAGCTATGATGACACCATCAAAATCAATGACTTTGTAAAAATACAGAAGATATACCACCAAGGTAGCCACCCTCAATCCTACCTCACGGATAAACTTGGGCAGCACGATGCGCAGCAAAAGATTGCTATTTGTCTCAAAAACAGATATATATAGCATAAAAAACGCCAACGGAATAACAAAGTTGACGTATTTTGCAAACAAATCAGCACCCACTTCAGCATCTTTCGTGAAAAAATCTACAATGGCACCCTTGAAAAGGAAAAATGCAATCAAGAAGAAAGCAAAACCTATCAAAGGAACCAGTAGTGTCCAGCCAAAAAAACCATGGTCACGATGTTCTTCATCCTTGAAGAAAGGATAGTAACGCATGGCAGAAGAATTGGTGCCAAGTTGTGCCAGACCACCGAAAAGCAACGAACATTGCAAGAGGATATCTATAAGGCCAATCTGTTCAGGCTGGAGGGCTTTCGTCTGGATGAAGAAAGTAGTGACGATGCCCACTGCCACCCCGATATAGGTGGCAATGGTACCCTTGATGCTCTGTCGTGCCACAATGCCCATGCCTTATTCTCCTTCTATCTTCAGATAATCGTCATCCGTGCTCTTACGTTCGTATTCCACATAATCCTCGTAAGCGCTGATGATCAAATCATAATCCTTGCACTGCTCTTCCAAGTTTTGAATCAAGGTGTTCTGCTCTTCAATTCTCTTCCTCAGTTCGTCGATGCGGTTTTGGCGGTATTCATTGGCAGCCTGATAAGTCTGGATATGCTTCCTCAGGTCCTCGATAACGATTTCCTTACGGCGGTTCTGTGTCTCCGTCTCACTCAGCTGCATCGTTCGTTTACGTATGCCCGAATTCAGGTCGTTGCCAGCCAAAATCAAGATGGCCACCACCCAGATCCAAAGCATTAGGATGATGAGCGTTCCAATGGATCCGTACAGTGCGTTGTAGCGTGAGAAGTTGGAGATATAGGTATTAAAAGCCACGGTACCCAATACAAACAAGGTGGTGGCAAGTATGGTTCCAGGACTAAAGATGATGAACTCACGGTATTTCTTGCCTTTCCGGCTAGGGTGCTTCCTCTCCACCCTATAATGCTCGTTGTATTTCACGTTGCCAAAATAATACAGCAAGGCTATGCCGAAACACAGGGCGAAGATACCGATCACCCAACGCAATACACTGAATAGGAAGAAGGTAAAAGTGCCGCCTTTGATTATCTCGTGGGTCACCAAATATTTCAAAGCCATGCCTCCCAACGAAATCAACAAGACGGAGACGACCAGTAAAGCGCCGATGATGACCAGCATGATAATGGCGAAAATCCTTTGCTCAATCCATCCTTTCATATCAAGGTTCTTGGCTCTCACATAGTTGGCATAGACATTGCGGAAGCCATTAAAGAAAGCTACGACGCCACTCGATCCGAAAACGACGCACAAAATAATACTGATCGACAGCAAACCGTCGTGGGGCTGGTTCATGATGCCATCGATGGTCTCCGTTACAAAATCGAGTGTACCCGAGGGGATGAGGAAGTCGTTGATGAGCATCATCACACGCTCGTAAAGATGTGGAATTGGGATATACGGAATCAACGTGAAGAAAAACAGAATCAAAGGAAAAAGCGCGACGAAGAAATTAAACGCAACGCCAGCGGCACGATCGATCGTACGGCCTTTGGTGAACAACTTGATGAAATCACGCACAACATCCAGAAACGGCAATTTGGTGCCAGGAAAGCGCACCCTACGAAGATAGTTGTCGTCACGGTTGTACCATGCCTTGGCTGCATCGATCTTCGCGTTGAGCCACAGTTTCAGTTTACCGTCTTTCTTTTCTTTTTCTGCCATCATTCTTAATGATTTAACTTGCAAAAATAGTGGTTTTATTGCAACAAGCCCATAAAAATCGTAATTTTGCGGCATGAACACACAAGAAACCATATCACATGAGGGTGTCGTGACCAAGATCACGGACGACGAACTGGAAATAAAGATACTGGAACAGAGCGCCTGTGCGGCATGTCACGCCAAGAGTGCCTGCGGCATGGGGGAGCAAGCCGAAAAGACCCTTCTCGTACCACGGCCCAAGGACAAAGAATTTGCACTCAACCAAAAAGTCAATGTCAAGATGGCCATAGGGCAAGGCAACAAGGCTGCCGTCTTGGCTTACCTTTTGCCCATCATTCTCCTCTTAGCGGTGCTTTTCGTCTGCATCGGTCTCGGGCTAAACGAAGGCTTATCCGCTCTCATTAGTTTTGCCGCGCTCGTACCTTATTATATTGTACTATACCGAAGGCGCGACAAACTCAAGGAGAAGTTCGATTATACCATTGAATAGTGGTTTCCAAAATCCATAGAGTTCTTAGCAAAGGCTCGAAAAGACCTGGACATTGAAAAAAGCAGAATTTTTTCTTTTGTAAAAAAAGGAGATTCTGTATTTTTGCAAGTTCTAAAAAATGAAAACAAACTCAAAATTCTTATACTGATGAGTAACATTTTACTTATTTCGCTTGCGGTTCTCGGAATCTTGGGCGGCATTCTTGCCGTGGTTCTGTACTTTGTAGCACAGAAGTTCAAGGTGGAAGAGAACCCTTTGATTGATGAAGCGGAGGCCTGTCTTCCCGGCGCCAACTGCGGTGGTTGTGGCTTTGCAGGCTGCCGTGCCTTGGCTGAGGCTTGCGTGAAGCAAGCTGCCGAAAAAGGCAACATCGACGGTTTAGCATGCCCTGGCACCGACATGAACAAGGTGGCAGCAGTGTTAGGCCTCACCGCTGGCACCTTCGAGCCCAAGATCGCCGTGGTGCGTTGCAACGGCAGCTGCCAGAACTCCCCCTCCAAGGTGCATTATGAAGGCGCCGACATTTGTGCTTTCGCCAACACACTCTATGCCGGCGAAGGCGGCTGCTCGAAAGGCTGCTTAGGCCTTGGCGACTGCGTGAAGAAGTGTAACTTCGACGCGTTGCACATCGACAAGGAGACGGGATTGCCCGTCGTCGACCCCGACAAGTGCGTGGGTTGTGGCGTCTGCGCCAAGACCTGCCCTCGTGGCATCATCGAGGTGCGTCCGCGTGGCAAGAAAGACCGTCGTGTCTATGTGTGCTGCTCCAACACCGACAAAGGTGCTTTGGTCGTCAAGAACTGCTCGGTGGGCTGCATCGGCTGCCAAAAGTGCTTGAAGGAATGTCCCTTCGAGGCCATCGAGATGCGTGGCAACCTCGCTTACATCGACCCGGCCAAGTGCAAGGCCTGCGGCAAGTGCGCCAAGGTATGTCCGCGCGGCTGCATCCACACTGTCAACTTCCCAGCTCCCAAGCCAGAACCCAAAGCTCTGGAAGGCGCCGAGCCGGCCGTCAAGATCGAGCCTCAAGCACAACCTGTGGAAGTGAAAACTGAAGTCAAACCCGAAAACACCGTCAAAGCATGAACCCAATAAAGACCTTTAAGAAGGGGGGCGTCCATCCGGAAGAGAATAAGCTTTCGGCCGACAAACCCATACAAGACTTCCCGATGCCCAAGCAGCTCATCGTCCCGTTGGGACAATGCCTCGGCGCACCGGCCGAATGCATCGTCAACAAAGGCGATCGTGTGCTGACGGGTCAGCTCATCGGAACCGCCAAAGGCTTTATCTCATCCAACGTCCACTCGCCCGCCACCGGCACCATTGCCAAAGTTGATGTAGTGATGGACCACACAGGCTACTACAAGCCCGCCGTCTTCATCGACCGTGAGGATAACGACGAATGGGCCGAAGGCATCCTCGTCACCGATGAATTGCTCACCGACATCAAGCTAGACTCCAAGCAAATCATCGACCGCGTAAAGGACTGCGGCATCGTCGGTATGGGCGGCGCCACCTTCCCCACCCACGTCAAGTTGATGGTCCCCGAAGGCAAGAGAGCCGAATATGTCATCATCAACGCAGCCGAATGCGAGCCTTACTTGACTTGCGACTATCGTCTGCTTCTTGAGAAGACCCAAGAGTTCCTCATGGGCGTCAAGATCCTCATGAAGGCCGTCAACACCGACAAAGGAATCATTGGCATCGAACAGAACAAGATGAAAGCCATTGAGTTGTTGGACAAGACCATCAACGAGCACAAGGAATTGTATGCCGGCATCGAGGTGCAACCTTTAAAGACCAAATACCCGCAAGGTGGTGAAAAACAGATCATCAAAGCCATCACGGGTCGCGAAGTGCCTTCGGGCAAACTGCCCATTGAGACGGGTTGCGTCGTGGTCAACGTTGCCTCGACTTATGCCGTCTACGAAGCCGTGCAGAAGAACAAGCCCTTGATTGAGCGTATCGTTACCGTTACGGGCAAGTCGGTCAAGAACCCAGGCAACTTCCGCGTGCGTTTCGGCACCCCTGCCGACCTCCTCATCGAGGCCGCTGGCGGTCTGCCTGAAGACATCACCGACGTCATCAACGGCGGGCCCATGATGGGCAAGAGCGTGTCGGTCACCAACTTCCCGTGCATCAAAGGCACATCGGGCATCCTGCTGATGACACTCAAAGAAGCGCAAGACCGTCGTCAGACCAACTGCATCCGCTGCGGCCGCTGCGCCATAGCCTGCCCGATGGGCTTGCAGCCCTTCCTGCTCCACAAGATCGCCAAGCACAACGATTTCGACGAGACGGAGAAGAACCACATCATGGACTGCATCGAATGCGGTTCCTGCGAATTCACCTGCCCCGCCAACATCCCGCTGCTCGACTACATCCGTTACGGCAAGGCCAAGACGGGCGCCATCATCAAAGCTAGAAATCAAAAATAAAAGACCATGAATAAATTCACAATATCAGGTTCGCCGCATGTGCATTCGACGGAAAACACGCGAAAGATCATGTACCGTGTGCTCCTCGCCCTGCTTCCCGCCTTGCTTGTGGCTATTTACTATTTTGGCTGGTATGCGCTCCGCCTGACCATCGTCACGGTGGCCGCCTGCATGCTGACCGAATGGCTTATTCAGAAATTTCTCATCAAAGGCCCCTTGACCATCAACGACGGCTCTGCCGCGCTGACGGGTGTGCTGCTGGCTTTCAATGTGCCCGCCAACCTTCCCATTTGGATGGCCATCGTGGGTAGCGTTGTCGCCATCGGCATCGGCAAGATGGCTTTCGGCGGCTTGGGCAAGAACCCCTTCAACCCTGCCCTCGTAGGCCGTGTGTTCATGCTCGTGTCGTTCCCGACTGCCATGACCACCTGGCCACAGGCCGCACCTATCTTCGAAAAAGGCTTCTTCGCTGACGCCGTTACAGGTCCCACCCCGCTCGGCATCCTGAAAGAAGCTGGTGTAGGCTCGTTGGCCGAAGCTGGTAATATGCAGTTCCTCGACATGGTGTTAGGTAACCGTGGCGGTGCTTTCGGCGAGGTTTGCGCTATCGCCTTGTTGCTCGGCGCCATCTACCTCATCTGCCGTAAGGTCATTGATATCTGGACGCCGTTGAGCATCCTGCTCACCGTATTCGTCTTCACCGGCATCTGCCACCTCATCGAACCGACGCAGTACATCGCTCCTTGGTATCATCTGGTATATGGCGGTCTCATCCTCGGTGCCTTCTTCATGGCCACCGACATGGTGACTTCGCCCATGACTGTCCGAGGCAAGCTCTTGTTCGGCTTTGGTATCGGTGCCATCACGGTCATCATCCGTCTGTGGGGCGCCTATCCCGAAGGCGTGTCGTTTGCTATCCTGATTATGAATGCACTCACACCGCTCATCAACAAGGCCTTCAAGCCCAAAGTGTTCGGCGTTGTCAAACCCTCTAAAAACTAATCGCCATGGCAAAGAAACCATCCACTTTATTTAATATGCTCGTGGCCCTGCTCGTCATCGCTGCGGTGTCGGGCGGCGTGCTCGGCTTGGTGTACGGCGTGACCAAAGACACCATCGCCCAAGTCGACCAAAAGAAGAACGAAGCTGCCATCCACGCCGTTTTGCCTTTGGAGGGCGAAATCACCTATAAGGCCGATACGATGCAATTCACTTATGAAGGTGTCAACACAACATTCCCTTGCAACCTCGCCTACGATGCCAACGGCAACTTCCAAGGCGCCGCTGTCAAGACCAACGAAGGCGGCTTCGGCGGCAAGATCGACATGATGGTCGGCTTCCTCGCTGACGGCACCATCAAAGGCACGTCGGTGCTGTCGCACGCTGAGACCCCTGGCCTCGGCGCCAACATGACCGGCAAGTTCAAGGACCAGTTCGTCGACAAAAACCCCAACGAATTCATGTTGAAAGTCACTAAAGACGGTGGCAACGTCGACGCCATCACCGCGGCCACCATCACTTCAAGAGCTTTCTCGAAGGCGGTCGACAAGGCTTACCAAGCCTTCATGGCCAACAAGGCACAATTCATGAACAATGCTCCCGCCGAGGAAGAAGCTCCCGTTATGGGAGAGGCTCCTGCCGAGGAGAACAATGAAACGGAAGGAGGACAAAGCAATGAGTAACAACCTGCAAACCTTTACCAAAGGCCTTATCAAAGAAAACCCCATCCTGGTGTTGTTGTTGGGCTGCTGCCCGACCTTGGCAACGACTACCAGTGCCATCAACGGCATGTCGATGGGTTTGGCCACCACCTTCGTGCTGGTGCTGTCGAACATCTTCATCTCCTTGCTGAAGGGCTTCATCCCCGACAAGGTGCGTATCCCCTGCTTCATCGTGGTCATCGCATCCTTCGTGACGGTGGTGCAACTCGTCATGCAGGCCTACGTGCCCGACATCTATGAGACCCTCGGTCTGTTCATCCCCCTCATCGTGGTGAACTGCATCGTGTTGGGTCGTGCTGAGGCTTTCGCCTCCAAGAACCCCGTGTGGCCTTCGCTGTTGGACGGCCTTGGCATGGGCTTGGGCTTCACCCTCGCCCTGACACTGTTGGGCTGCATCCGTGAGTTCCTGGGTAGCGGCTCCATCTTCGGCCTTACCATCCTGCCTGAGACGGCCAACATCCTGGTGTTCATCCTGCCTCCCGGCGCTTTCATCTGCCTCGGCTTCGTTATCGCTATCGTCAACAAACTCAAAAAAGAAAGTCACTAAGCCATGAAATACCTCATCATTATCTTATCGACCATCTTGGTCAACAACGTGATCTTCTCCCAGTTCCTGGGTATCTGCCCCTTTTTGGGCACTTCTAAGAAGACCTCTACTGCATTGGGTATGGGCGCAGCCGTCATCTTCGTGTTGACCTTGGCCACCCTCGTGACATGGCTGACGAACCAATACATCCTGATTCCCTTGAAGCTGACCTTCCTGCAGACCATCGCCTTCATCCTCATCATCGCCGCTTTGGTGCAGATGGTGGAGATCATCCTGAAGAAAATCAGTCCGTCGCTCTACACCGCCCTCGGCGTGTTCCTGCCACTGATTACGACCAACTGCGCCGTCCTCGGCGTGTCGCTGACCGTAGTCACCAAGGAATTCAACTATGGCGGCGTGGCCCACATGCTGAGTCTCGGCGAATCGGTGGTGTATGCCGTCGGCATCGCCCTCGGTTTTTCCATGGCATTGATTATCTTCGCAGGCATCCGTGAGCACATTGACCTGATGGAGCCTCCCAAGGGCATGAAAGGCACTCCTATCGCCCTCATCACCGCCGGCATCCTTGCCTTGGCGTTCATGGGCTTCACGGGAGTTGTCTAACACGACATACAGACACCTATCCTATGGGGAATCGGCTTTCCGGTTCCCCATTTTTTTTGTAATTCCACAGACTTTTAGGCATTTTCGGTACTTTTTTTTCGTTTTTTTCTCGGAAAATGACACTCTATTTATGGAAAAAAACTATATTTGCCCGTTTATACTATATCAGAATACATATATAAAAAGCTGTGACACCATGAATAGAACCCTAAAATCTCTGCTGTTAACCTTATTCTTAACGACAATCGTAACAAACATTTGGGCTCAAGATATAGCATCATATGATAGCCTTGAACCTCAAAAAATCCAAATAAGGGATTATGAAAACGGATTCCTCTTCAACGTTTTTAATATTGAAAATGTTGAAGAACGCGTTCAGTTAGCATCAGCACTCGCTACCAGTGAAATTTGGCTTTGTAACCCGGCTGATAACCCTGGAGAATTGTTTATCAGGCCTAATAGTGATAACGCCGACATCCCGATTTATGCCGAATTCGATTATCTTAGAATGACACTTAGAGAAGAATATGAAGAGGCTTTATTGTTACCCAAAGAAGAGTTTGCAGAGGTTTTTAACACATGGGCACAGAATATCAGTATTGACTTCTACAATTTCCTGATTTCCGATCGACTAGACCGCGCCAACCATTGCATGGATGCTGAGCCTTTCTGCACTAGTGATGTGTATAATTTTCCCGCGCTCAACAGCGGCGTTTCCTGGTCGGGGCCAAACTATGGATGTTTAGGTTCTTCACCCACAAGCAAACAATCTTTCTGGTACTATATGAGAATCGGTGTTGCGGGCAATATCACCATCAAGATTCAGGCTTCCTTCGATGTTGATTTTGCCCTTTGGGGCCCTTTCAGCAACGAGACCGACCCTTGCCCTACTGCAGCAGGGCAAACAGGTTTGTTGACAGCAACTTGCACTAATTGTCCTAACAACACATCTAGCGATGCTAACTATCCATATGGCAACCTTCATGATTGCAGTTTCAGTGCACAATCATATGAATACGCACATGTTGTGAATGGACAAGTAGGACAATATTATATCCTTCTCATCACTAATTACAGTGGAAGTAGCGGCAACATCACATTCCAAAAATATGCAGGCAATGGCGAAACCGACTGTGGTATCATGCCCCCATTGGTCGACAACGATGGTCCCTACTGCGTTGGCGAAACCATCCACCTAACTGCCAATGGACAATCGGGCGCCACCTACAGCTGGACAGGTCCTGGTGGCTTCACCTCCAACCAGCAGAACCCCACCCGCCCCAATTGCACCATGGCCATGGCTGGCCAATACACCTGTACTATTGCCTTAGGTGGTCAGACCAATAGTGCCACCACCAACGTCGTCGTCTATCCCAAACCTACCGCCAACTTCACCGCCACCACGGTGTGTAAGGGCAACCCCACCCAGTTTACCAGCACCTCTACTACCAACCCATCAGGACAACAGATGACCTACCAATGGAATTTCGGCGACGGACAAACGTCCACCCAGCAGAATCCTTCGCACACCTACTCACAAGCTGGATCCTTCCCCGTGACCCTCACCGTGAGTTGTGGCAACGGACACTGCACCAGCAGCAAGACGCAAAACGTGACTGTATACGCCGCTCCCATTGCAAACGCCGGCCCTGACCAAACCATCGGATACGGCGGCACAGCCCAACTCAGCGGCAACGGCGGTGCGGGACAATTCACCTATCAATGGTCACCTGCCAACATGGTCACAAACCCCAACGCACAAAACACGCAAACCGTTGCACTCACTTCCGACCAAACTTATACACTCACCGTTTCAAGTCCACAAGGGGGATGCACCAGCACCGACCAAGTGACCATCCACATCAGCGGTAGTGCCATGACAGTCAATGCCGGCCCCAACATTAGCATTTGCCAAGGCGGTAGCGGGCAAATCTACGTAAGTGCAGGCGGAGGCACAGGCAACATCACCTATTCTTGGACCCCGACCTCTGGCCTCAGCAATCCAAATATCGCCAATCCCATAGCTTCGCCCACACAAACCACCACTTACACTTGCCACGTCAGCGATGGACAAACTTCGCAAAATGCCAGCGTAACTGTCACGGTGAACGACGTCATCGAAGAACACGAATTCATGACCATTTGTCCTGGCGAATACTACCAATGGCACGGGACTCCTTACGATTCGGAAGGCACCTACCAGTTTGACACCCTCACCGACCAAGGCTGTGACAAAACCGTTTACTTGCACCTTGACCAATATCCTTCCTATGATGAGACCACCATCACGGAGACCCGCTGCTTCGGAGAAAGCTATGAATTCTATGGCACCACATATACCAGTTCCACCAGCACATCCTACACCGACCACACCATCCATGGCTGCGACAGCATCGTTAGACTCGAATTGACCGTGTGGCCCGAAAACCAAATCGAAGAGATACCCGTCAGCTTGTGTCCCGAACAACTTCCTTACTACTACGAGGAAGACCCCAACCAGATTCCTCTTTATGAAGGACTACATATTTTCCATCCTGAAGACGAACATGGTTGCGAAAGAACCGTTTGGGTCGACATCAATGTCAGTGATTACTACCAGCCGCCAGTAGAGAGAAAATACGTTTGCGAATTACCCTACATTTGGGAAATCAGGGATGTTGACAACACTCTCATCACTACCAGAACCATTAACACGGCGGATTTCTACACCGATACGATCCAAACAGCTGGTTGCCAAGGCATCTTCCGTCTCGACCTGCATTTCCAGCAGATTCCCGAAGTGGAGCACACCTACGTTACTGTTTGCGACTCCTATCATTGGCCTATCAACGGAGAGAACTATTCACAATCAGGCAATTACCAATATTCCATCCCTCTCTACAATGACCCAACCGACCCAAGCACGCTCTATCCCTGCTCACAAGACTACATGCTGCATCTTACCGTCAACAAGTCGGACCTCACGGCACACCAAGAATACGACAACGAATGCGACTCCATCCCATTTGAATGGTTTGGAAGAACCTTATATTTCAAAGAAAACGGAACCTATGTCTTCCCCAACGAAGAATATCCCGATGGGCAAACTACGCATAGCTGCGACACAACCATGACGGTGACCATCACGAACATGAAGTTCACGCCTAAACCAGTCATTGAGTGCAGTGACCAGAATATAGAAAACCCCCATTGGCCCATTACAGCGACAGAATTCAACGTCAACCGTTACACCTACTACGCTAGCGACCCAAAATCCGAAGCGTCATGGAACAAAGAGCAATGTGAGTGGAGCATTAGCAAACAGAGTTG
>JBGUNT010000058.1:0-33830 GCA_045117495.1 Candidatus Limimorpha sp.
GTGTGTGTCAGATGAAATCAAAGAGGATGTAAACGATGGCGAAAGAGAAAGATAATAGCACCAACAACAAGACCTTCTTGCTCCGCGTCGATGCCGAGACGATGGAGGCGGTGGAGAAGTGGGCTGCCGACGAGTTCCGCTCCGTCAACGGGCAGCTGCAATGGATTATTGCGGAGGCACTCAAAAAGAGTGGGAGGAAGAAGAAGTAGTTAGTAGTTAGGAGTTGAGAGTTATTTGGTTGCCGCTTTGCGTCACTGCGAGGCACGAAGCAGTCCAGTGTATTAATTTGGAGTTGATAATTGATAATTGATAATTGATAATTGAAATGTCAGAAACATTAATCATCATTCTCGTAGTCATCGCCTACATCATCCAGGCCTACGCAGGCGGAATGGTCGCCCGCAACCGTGGCAAGTCGTTTTGGTTCTGGTTTGGTGTGTGCTTCCTCATCATCCCGCCTTTTGGCTGGATTCGCATGTTGATGGGCACGCGCGATGACACTATGCCGTAATTCAGGTGTAACTGTTCAAATATACACTGTAAATTGACATGGGGCAGCACAACATAAGCCTTAACCGTCATGGCGGATCCATGTCCGCCATGACGGTAAAACTGTCAGGCTGGTCTTACCCGATTTATTATGTAAACTAAATTTGCTAATCCACTTAAACCAATAAAAATCAGTAGTTTATGAAAACAAAAATCCTAATACCATTATTATTCGTCGCCCTGCAAGCCCAAGCCCAAATCGAGGGCTACTGGAAAGGCGAAATCGACTTGGGCGTCCAAAAGCTGGAGACGGCTTTCGACATCAAGGATGCTGAAAACGGTTATGTTGCCACTTTTGACGTGCCAGCACAAGGTGCGTACGATATTCCTGTAGATGAAACGACTTTCCAAGACGGACTTCTGCAATTGACGATGTCCGCGCTGGGTGCCCGCTATTCAGGAACGCTGAAAGACGATGTCATCGAAGGCGAATTCACCCAAAACGACATGACCTTCCCGCTCAACCTTGCCAGGTCGGAGATAAAGGAACAGAAAAAGACTCGTCCCCAGGACCCACAGCCGCCATTCCATTATCAGATTGAGGAAGTGACTTTCGTCAATGAGAAAGAAGGCAACACCTTGGCTGGCACTTTGACCATCCCTGAAGGTGAAGGTCCATTCCCGGCCATGGCCCTCGTCTCGGGCAGTGGACAGCAGAACCGTGACGAGGAGCTGATGAACCATCGTCCCTTCTGGGTCATCGCTGACTATTGCGCACGTCATGGCATTGCCGTGTTGCGCTACGATGACCGTGGCATAGGCGGCTCGACGGGAGAGGTAGAGAACGCCACCTCAATGGATTTCTCCTACGATGCCGAAGCGGCATTCGACTATCTTCGTAACCGTAAGGAAATCAACGCCGCGAAGGTCGGCATCTTGGGCCACAGCGAGGGCGGTGTCATCAACTTCATGGTGTCGGCTCGTCGTCCCGAAGTGGCTTTTCTGGTTTCTTTGGCCGGTCCTTCGGTGAATGGCATAGAGGTGCTGAAAGAACAGCAAGCCGCCATCCTAAGGGCTTCGGGCATGACAGAAGAGATGGTGCAGTTTAATGGCAATGCCAATGCTCAGATGTTCAATATCATTGAAACGTCAAACGATAGGGAAGAGGCTGACACCCTCTTGCGCCAACTGTTGAAAGGCTGGGGCTATAACGAGGAGTTGACCGAACAGACGGTGGGGCAGATGGCATCACCGTGGATGTACTATTTCCTGAGATACGACCCCACCGATGCCATCGTCAAGACCAATTGTCCGGCCTTGTTGCTCAACGGTTCCAAGGACCTGCAAGTGATCGCCTCGCAGAATCTTCCTGGCTATGAGAAGATCATTGCCGAACACGGCAAGACCAACCTTACTATGCGTGAGTTGCCCGACTTGAACCATCTTTTCCAGCATTGCGAGACGGGTTCGCCCAACGAATACTTCGAAATCGAGGAGACCATTTCGCCCGAGGTGTTGGAGACGATTGTGGGGTTTGTGAAAGGGGTTGAAAAATAATTTGTTAGTAATCATTTTATATCAAAATAATTCCTATCTTTGCAGCCCAAATCAAGCCGCAGTCCAGATTGATTGCGAAATCAGCGGTTTGAGTTGAAAATCAAAAGTTTAACCTCCTCGCGGGTGGGTTTCTGGAGCGCTTGCGGGTACAATTTTTACAATTATTACAATGGCAGAAAACGAAAACATCATCAACGAGGCTATGCCAGCAGAAGAAAAGCCAGTTGAAGAAACCCAAGTCATGGAAACTCCCGTTCAGGAAGCTCCCGCTAAGAAGGCCCCCAAGGCTCCTAAGCAGAAGCCCGTTCCCGCCGAGGATTTCGATTGGACCTCATCGCACAAGAAGTTCGACAACTATTCAGATGACGAACGTGCTAAACTCGAAGAGAAGTATGCAGGCACAATGAACCAAGTCGCCGACCACGAGGTCATCGAAGGCACTGTTGTTGCCATCACCGACCGCGAAGTCGTCGTCAACATTGGTTTCAAGTCGGATGGTGTTATTCCGATTGCTGAATTCCGCACCAACCCCAATCTGAAGGTGGGTGACAAAGTTGAAGTTTACGTCGAGAATCAAGAAGGCGTCAACGGTCAACTCGTCCTTTCTCACAAGAAAGCCCGTCTCCTCAAGTCATGGGATCGCGTCAACGCTGCTTACGAAAGTGGCGAAATCATCAACGGTTATGTCAAGAGCCGCACCAAGGGTGGTCTCATCGTCGACGTGTTCGGCCTCGAAGCCTTCCTGCCCGGTTCACAGATCGACGTCAAGCCGATTCGCGACTACGACGTGTTTGTTGACAGCGTGATGGAATTCAAAGTAGTGAAGATCAACCAGGAGTTCAAGAACGTGGTTGTCTCACACAAAGCGCTCATTGAAGATGAGCTCGAACAACAAAAGGCTGAAATCATCAGCAAGCTTGAAAAGGGTCAAGTTCTTGAAGGTGTCGTTAAGAACATCACTTCTTACGGCGTGTTCATCGACCTCGGCGGCGTTGACGGTCTCATCCACATCACTGATCTCAGCTGGGGCCGTATCAACCACCCGGAAGAAGTCGTCAAGTTGGATGAAAAGATCAAGGTTGTTATCCTCGACTTCGATGACAACAAGAAACGTATCGCTCTCGGCCTGAAGCAACTCTCACCTCATCCGTGGGATGCTCTCGACGCCAACCTCAAGGTGGGTGACACCGTTAAGGGTAAGGTCGTCGTCATCGCCGACTATGGCGCATTCGTTGAGATTGCTCCTGGCGTTGAAGGCCTCATCCACGTGTCCGAGATGTCATGGTCACAGCACCTCCGTACCGCTCAGGACTTCCTGAAGGTGGGCGACGAGGTTGAAGCCAAGATTTTGACCCTCGACCGCGAAGAGCGTAAGATGTCACTCGGCATGAAGCAGCTGATGCCTGACCCGTGGGCTAACATCACCGATCGTTATCCTATCGGCTCGAAGCACACCGCCACCGTGCGTAACTTCACCAACTTCGGCATCTTTGTCGAGCTGGAAGAAGGCGTTGACGGTTTGATCCACATCAGCGACCTCAGCTGGTCGAAGAAGATCAAGCACCCGGCTGAATTCACCAAGGTTGGCGAGACCATCGATGTCGTCGTTCTTGATGTCGACCAGGAGAACCGCCGCCTCAGCCTAGGCCACAAGCAACTTGAAGAGAATCCTTGGGATGTGTTTGAAACCGTCTTCACCGTCGGTTCCATGCACCAAGGTACGGTTATCAGCGCCTCCGATAAGGGCGTCGTCGTTTCCTTGCCTTATGGCGTTGAAGGTTTCTGCCCGAGCCGCTATATGAAGAAGGAAGACGGCACGAATGCCAAGGTGGACGACACCCTCGACTTCAAGGTCCTTGAATTCAACAAGGAAAGCAAGAAGATCATTCTCGCCCTGCCTAAGGTAGAGGAAGAGAAGGAAGTCAAGAGCGCAGAGGAAAAGGCTGCCGACAAGGCTGCCAAGCAAGCCAAGCGTACTGTGAAACAAATCAATGACAACATTGAGCACAGCACCCTCGGCGACCTCGAAGTCCTTGCTGGCCTGAAGGAAAACCTTGAAAAGCAGGAAAAAGCCCAGTCTCAAGACGAGCCCAAGGCTGAATAATCCTTGTTTTTAATTAAAAAAGCCGCTCCCTAAAAGGGGCGGCTTTTTTTATGCATGTAGGGCATTGTTGCAAAAGGCTTTTTTTGAATCATAAGGCAAACTTTAGCCCAGGAATGGTTCTAAGTAGGGCATAGGTGCGTTCTAGGTGTTCCTTGCTCTCGATGTCGATATTGTAACAATAGCTATAGTAATTGCCCTTGCCGCTGCTTCTCACGTTGACGAAACTATGCACCGTCTTACTCTCGTTAAGAGCTTTGCTGATGTTGCACTTGGCTTCTTCTATGGCAATCTCGGCATCAATGATCAATTTGATGTCGAAATTCTGGGGATAGTTGACTTTTTTCTCTGTCATAATTTGCATTTATTGATGCAAAAATAAGAAATTTACATCGAAACTGGCCCATAATGAATTGAAACGTGAAATCTTTCATTTGGGTACAATTTTTGTCGTATTTTTGGGTTTTGAAATAAAATGCACTAGCGATGCTGAAAATATGGTTCTTGATAAAAGATTTCATCAAAGGCATGATTATGGGTGCCGTAAATGTGTTTCCCGTGTCGAGTGGTACAGCTTCGCTGATACTAGGTGTGTTCGAACGCTTTGTCAATGCTATTAAGGCGTTGAATCATAAGAACTTCAAGTTCTTGCACAAGGGACGATTTGGTGAGTTTGCGCACCGTACTGATTTCAAGTTTTTGGTGACCATTGTGCTGGGACTTTTGGTGGGAATGGTGCTGACGTCTATCTTTTTGAAGAAAACCCTTATTTCTTATGAGGTATACACCTGGTCGTTTTTCACTGGGTTGATTATTGCGTCGGTGGTGTATGTGATGAAGCGTATCGAGAAGGTAAATTTCAAGAATATAGCGTTGCTTTTGTTGGGCTTGGCGGTTTCATTTGTCTTGTCCATCAAATCGAATCCTTATTCAAACGATAGTTTCTTCTACCTTTTCCTTTGTGGTATCGTTGGGGCTACGGGCATGGTGGTGCCTGGGGTTTCGGGCTCCCACCTTATGTTGCTGATGGGTAACTACGAACTGATTGTTACTGAGGCGATTCCGGCCTTGACCAAGGCTTCCACCTTTTTGCATGGTGCTAGGATTTTATTGCCGTTCGTGTTAGGTTCGATATTGAGTATTGTCTCGTTTTCCCACTTGCTTTCGTGGCTCATGCGCGACTACCGTGATTCCACCTTGTCAGTGCTGGCTGGTTTCATGCTGGGAAGTTTGCCTGTGGTTTATCCGTGGAAGGAACCTACTGCCGACATGATGGATTATGTGTTTCATCTTCCGACTTGGAACACCGAATTGTTCATTGCTGTTGTGATGGCGGTTTTGGGTGGCCTGACGGTCTATCTGTTGGAACTGATGGCAAGGCATACCGAGAGGAAGCAGGCTGAACGATTGCAAATCCCTAAATTAAATTGATATGGCAAAAAAGCTCAACAGAATCGTTTTCACGCTTCGTGAAGGTGAGGACTTCATTCCTTTGATTTCGTTGCTGAAGGCCTGCGATGTGGTGTATTCGGGTGCTGAGGCCCAAGAGGTCGTCACGGCGGGCATGGTGCTCCGCAACGGCAAGGTGGAGACCCGCAAGCGGGCGAAGATCACCGCTGGAGAAGTAATCGTATTTGAAAATTACGAGATTTCGGTCGATTATCAAGGAGAATGACAAAAAAAATCGCAACCCGAAGGCTGCGATTTTTTTTCATTCTGCGATTTAACTTCGTTGAATGCTACGCATTTCTGCGTGAACCAAATTATTCCGCGCTGAACTTGCAGACCAGATTTCTGTCGCCGTAGGCATCGTCGACGCGGGTGACGTGCGGGAAGTATTTGTCCTGAACGTCGCTCTTCATCGGGAAGCCAGCCTCTTGACGGCTGAAGGGGAACTCCCACTTGTCAGCCATCAGCATCTCAGCGGTGTAAGGAGCGTGGCTGATGATGTTATTGCCCTTTTCGGCCTTGCCGTCCTCGATGTCCTTAATCTCCTTGCGGATCTGGATCATGGCTTCGACGAAGCGGTCGAGTTCGGCAATAGGCTCGCTCTCGGTGGGTTCCACCATCAGGGTCTCGTGCACCGGGAAGGCCACGGTAGGAGCGTGGAAGCCGAAGTCCATCAGACGCTTGGCGATGTCGATGGCGGCCACACCAACAGTCTTATTGATGCCGTTGATGTCGAGGATCATCTCGTGAGCCACATGGCCGTGGTTGCCGGTATACAGGATCGGGTAGTAGTCCTTCAGTCTTTCCTTCAGGTAGTTGGCGTTCATGATGGCACCCATAGTAGCTTTCTTCAGGCCTTCACCGCCCAGCATCTTGATGTAGCAGTAGGTGATGGTGAGGATCTGAGCACTACCGAACGGAGCGGATGAAACGGCGCCTTCCTGCTTGTCGCCACCGCAGTGGAACAGGATGTGTGAAGGCAGGTAGGGCTTCAGGTGTTCGGCCACGCCGATGGGGCCTACGCCAGGACCGCCACCGCCGTGCGGGATGGCGAAGGTCTTGTGCAGGTTGAGGTGGCAGACGTCGGCACCGATGTAACCGGGGCTGGTCAGACCGACTTGGGCGTTCATGTTGGCACCGTCCATGTAGACTTGACCGCCGTTGTCGTGGACGATCTTCACGAGGGTGCGGATGCCGTCCTCATAGATGCCGTGGGTGGAAGGATAGGTGACCATGAAGGCAGCCAGGTTGTCCTTGTATTGCTCGGCCTTGGCCTTGGCGTCTTCGAGGTCGATGTTGCCATTATCATCGCATTTCACCACTACTACTTGCATGCCAGCCATGGCGGCAGAGGCGGGGTTGGTGCCGTGGGCCGAAGCAGGAATCAAGCAGATGTTGCGGTGACCCTGGCCGTTGGCCTCTTGGTAACGACGGATGGTGAGCAGACCAGCATATTCGCCGCTGGCACCCGAGTTAGGCATGAAGCTCATGCCCTTGAAGCCCGTGATTTCGCAGAGGTCTTTCTCCATCTCGGCGATGAGTTCGAGGTAGCCTTCCGCTTGGTCGGCGGGGACGAAGGGGTGGATGTTGCCAAACTCAGGCCAGCTGAGGGCATACATCGAAGTGGCGGGGTTCAGCTTCATGGTGCAGGAGCCCAGCGGGATCATGCAGCGGTTGAGGCTGAGGTCGCGGTTCTCGAGTTTCTTCATGTAACGCATCATGTCGGTCTCGCTGCGGTATTTGAAGAACATCGGGGCCTGCATGAACTTGGAGGTACGCTGCATTTCGGGTTGGATGCCGCTGAACTTCTGGCAGTTCGGGTCGCAGACGAGCTCCTCGTGTTGTTTGCCAAGGGCTTCGGCGACGACTTGACCGATCTCGTTGATGTCCTCACGAGCGGTGGTCTCGTCGATGCTGATGCCGAAGTGTTGCTTGTCGATGATGCGGAAGTTCATGCCGTGTTTCTCGGCGGCTTCCTTCACCTTGCAGGTGCAAGCGCCTTCGGGCAGTTCGAACAACAGCGTGTCGAAGAAGTATTTGTTGAGCTGCTTCACGCCGAGCTTGGCTAACTCAGAGGTCAGCTTGCCGGCGAGGCAGTTGATATGATGAGCGATTTCGATCAAGCCCTCCGGACCATGATACAAGGCGTAGAAGCCCGACATGATGGCGAGCAAAGCCTGAGCCGTGCAGATGTTCGACGTGGCGCGCTCACGCTTGATGTGCTGCTCACGGGTCTGCAAGGCCAGACGGTAGGCGGGGTTGCCCAAAGCGTCGACGCTGATGCCGATGATACGGCCGGGCATCTCACGCTTGTAGGCCTCGGTGGTGGCGAAGTAACCGGCATGAGGACCGCCGAATCCCATCGGCAGACCGAAACGCTGGTTGGAGCCTAAAACCACGTCGGCACCCCATTCGCCAGGAGGCGTAATGAGGGTGAGGCTGAGCAGGTCGGCGGCGACGGCCACTTGCATGCCTTTCTCTTTCCATGCGGCGACCTTGGCGCGGTTGTCGACAATCTCACCAAATTGGTTGGGGCACTGGATCAGCACGCCGAAGTATTCTTCACTGCAGTCGAACTTGTTGATGTCGTCGATCACCACCTCGATGCCTTGGAAGTGGGCGCGGGTCTTGATGACTTCGATGCTCTGCGGGAACACGTCGTTGGCGACGAAGAACTTCTTCACGCCGGCCTTCACCTGGGCGCGGCTGCGGCTGTGCCAGAACATCAGCATGGCCTCGGCGGCGGCGGTGCCTTCGTCGAGCAGGCTGGCGTTGGCCAACGGCAGGGCGGTGAGGTCGCTGATGACGGTCTGGAAGTTCACGAGGGCTTCGAGACGGCCTTGCGAGATCTCAGCTTGGTAGGGAGTGTAAGAGGTGTACCAGCCCGGGTTCTCAAGGATGTTGCGCATGATGACGCCAGGGGTGATGGTGTTATAGTAGCCCAAGCCGATGTAGGTGCGGAACTGTTTGTTCTTGGCACCCAAGGCCTTGAGGTGGCTGATGACTTCGTATTCGCTCATGCCTTCGCCGATGTTAAGGTCTTTCGGCAGACGGATCTCGGGAGCAATGATTTCATCGACAAGTTGTTCTTGCGATTTAACGCCGATGACCTTGAGCATCTTTTCAGCATCTGATGCGGTGGGGCCGTTGTGGCGTTTGATGAAGTTGTTTCTGATCATTTCTTGAAATGTTTTTTGTTTTTGTATGATGATTTTATTCTGTTGCTTTGATTCTCTCCTTCAATGTGCTGATGTCATGAATCTGTTCGGCATCCGACGGTGAAATGTTACGCAGCTTACTGCTCCATTGTTTGAAGGAGGGGAAGTCCTTCAAGATGGTGAAACGCAGGTAGTCATATTCTTCGCCTTCCACCTGGTTGCGGTTGGCTTTGTAAAGGCTGTCGTAGGGGTCCATGCGTCCTTCGCGTTTGTGGATCATGTCCCAGAATTTCTTTTGGAATGGGGTAGAAGGCGCCTCTGCGATAGACTTCTCTTCTTCTTTCACCTCAGTTATAGGCTCTGCCTCGGGCTTTTCGGCAGGGGCGACGGGTTCCTCTACTTGTTGTGGTTCTTCCGTCGTCACAGTGGATGTCTCTTCAGCGAGGGTGTCGGGGACGATTACCTCTGTCTGAGGTGTCTTGTCCGGACGGCTGGTCTTGGGTTCTTTGAAAACACTGGCTGCAAGGTATACGATTAGGCCTAGTATGGCCAAGGTGGCCAAAACCATCAATACCTTTCCCATGCTGGAAAGGAGACGTGCTTTAAAAGGTTGTTTCTCGTATTGGGCAACGAGTTTGCCATCGTAGATCTGTTGGTTGGACAAGGGCTCATATTTGAAGCCGATGAACTTATAACCCGTAGGAGGTATGATATACTCCTGGACATCGTGCCCATCCTCATATAAGGAATAGGGACATCCGTCCATTTTTTCTCCGATACCCGGGTCGATACAAAAATGTCTTTCTGTAATTTCTGTCATTATTAAAAAAGAAGGGTTATTGAAGGACCTTATTCATGGAAATGAAATTGGGATAGGCCAATTGTTGGTTGTTGATAGTGATGTAGGGTTTCACCTTAAGGCCAAGGTTGACGGGTTCGCTATTAGCACCTGCCAATTTGAATGCCAGGTTCACGATGGCATCGGCTGTTTCGCCGCTGAAGAGTTGGAACAGGTCAGTGGTAATTGGGATTGACACGGTGTTCTTCGATTTGCCTGGCACGCTGACAGCCTGGTTCAAGGTCGTGCTGATAACTTCCTTGTTGTTCAAACTGACGATATAATCCATTTTAGCCATTGAAGCGGCGATGGAGTTGGGGTTGGTGACGTCAACGTTTACGTTGAAGGTGACCGGCAGGGTCTTTTTCATCAAGGCGTTGGTGAGGTTGAGAAGCTGGGTGACGTTCAGGTCGTTTTGCGTCATGCCTTTGCTGAGGTTGACGCCTAACATCTGTATGTTGTCAACATTATTCAGATTGAAGGTGCAATTGGTGAAGTTGTATAATTCAGCAGCTTGATGGGCGATGCTGGAGATGACTTCACAGGATGACAGGCCAAGTGCCACGAAGACGATTATGAGGGCTCTTTTAAGTTTTGACATAGCTTTTCTTTGATTTATAGGCTATTAGACCTTGATTGATATTTGAATTGTTAGGTTTTTATTCTTTTGCAATAATAAAACAAAATGTCGACAAAACATCAGTTCTGCCTAAACAAAAAACGCATTATTCTTCTCCACGACGCGAAGCACGCTTACGTTCAAGCTCATCGAGGATAATTTTACGCAAGCGAAGGCTCTTGGGGGTTACCTCAAGATACTCATCGTCACGAATGTACTCCATGTATTCCTCCAACGAGAAACGCACGGGCGGGATGAGGCGGATGGCTTCGTCACTACCTGAGGCACGCACGTTGGTGAGGTGCTTGGTCTTGCAAACGTTAATGACGATATCGTTGCTGCGGGTGTTCTCGCCGATGACCTCGCCAGCATAGACGTCCTCGTTGGGGTTGACGAAGAAGGTGCCACGGTCCTGCAGTTTCCAGATAGCGTAAGGGATGGCTTGTCCTGTCTCCATCGAGATCAAGGCGCCAGTGTTACGGCTAGGCATATCGCCCTTCCATGGCTCATAAGCCTTGAAGCGGTGTGAGACGATGGCTTCGCCTTCAGTGACGGTCAACAAGGTGTTTCTCAAGCCGATAAGTCCTCGTGAAGGGATGTCGAAGTCGAGGCACATGCGATCGCCTTTGGGCTCCATCTGGGTCATCTCACCCTTGCGGGCACTGACCTGCTCGATGACACGGCCTGCGAAGTCCTCGGGGACGAGGACGGTAAGGCATTCGATAGGCTCGCACTTCACGTCGTCGATGTATTTCAGGATAACCTTGGGCTGGCCGAGTTGGAACTCATAGCCCTCACGGCGCATGGTTTCAACAAGGATGCTGAGGTGCAAGATGCCACGGCCGTAGACCATCAACGAGTCGGGTGAGTCGGTGTCTTCCACTTTCAGGGCGAGGTTTTTCTCGGTCTCCTTGTATAGGCGTTCGCGTAGGTGACGAGAGGTAACATACTTACCCTCCTTGCCAAAGAAAGGCGAGTTGTTGATAGTGAACAACATGCTCATCGTGGGCTCATCCACATGGATGGGTGGCAGTGGCTCAGGGTTTTCGTAGTCAGCCACGGTGTCGCCAATCTCGAAGTCGTCGATACCCATCAGTGCGATGATGTCGCCAGCCTCGACGGGTTTCTTGGTGCGTTCCTTACCCAGACCTTCAAAGGTGTAGAGCTCTTTGATGGTCGACTTGGTCACGGAGCCGTCACGTTTCACTAACGATACGTTCTGTCCGGCCTGCAAGGTGCCGCGTTTCAGACGACCTACGGCGATACGACCGACGTAAGAGCTGTAGTCCAACGAGGTAATCAGCATCTGAGGTGTGCCTTCCTCGAATTTCGCGGGCGGGATGGTGTCGATGATGACGTCCAAAAGGTAGGATACGTTGTCGGTGACGTTGTTCCAATCGTCTGACATCCAGCCTTGCTTCGACGAGCCATAGACGGTGGGGAAGTCCAGTTGGTCTTCGGTGGCGCCAAGGTTGAACATCAGGTCGAAGACAGCCTCCTGCACTTCGTCGGGACGACAATTCGGTTTGTCCACCTTGTTGATAACCACGATGGGTTTCAGGCCCAGCTCAATGGCCTTTTGCAGCACGAAACGGGTCTGCGGCATGGGGCCTTCGAAAGCGTCGACTAAGAGCAGTACGCCGTCGGCCATGTTCAACACGCGCTCCACTTCACCACCAAAGTCGGCGTGGCCAGGAGTGTCGATGATATTGATCTTTACGTCTTTATAACGAACGGACACGTTTTTTGAAAGAATGGTGATGCCACGTTCGCGTTCGAGGTCGTTATTGTCCAAAATGAGTTGACCAGGCGCTTCGTCCGATTCTTTAAAGAGTTGGGATTGGTAAAGGATACGGTCCACGAGGGTTGTCTTGCCGTGGTCAACGTGAGCGATAATAGCTATATTTCTGATATTCTGCATATTATTACTATAAGCCTTGAAAAATTACAAAGTGCAAAAATAATGAAAAAATGGTATGTTTTTCTTTATCGTAGCCAGAAAAATTCATCCTTGGCGACGATAGGCTTGAAATACTCGTCAATGGTGCCCTGTTCGACAAGTTCTTTAGGTGTGCCTTGTCGTAAGGGCTGCTTTGGCGCCATTACCCACATCTGGTCGGCGTGGCGGAGCAGCAAGTCCAAGTCATGGGAGCTGAAAAGGATGGTTTTAAGCTTCTCCCTGGAGAGTTTGTGCATGATGTTGACCAACTCGATTTTACTTGGATAATCAAGGAAGGCTGCTGGCTCATCCATGAAAATAAGAGGTGTGTCTTGTACCAAAGCTTTGGCGATCATCACTTTTTGCTGTTCGCCATCGCTCAAGGAAACGAAGTTGCGGTTGGCGAGATGGGTGATGCCTATGGTCTCGAGGCTGTCGTATATAATTGCCTTGTCTTGCTCTTTGAGGTTTGCCAACAAGCCAAGGTGCGGGTATCGTCCGGCCGAGACGATGTCGAAGACTTTGATGAACAGGTCGTCGGGCTTATCGGTGAGCACGAGGCTAAACAAGGAGGAGCGTTCGCGAGGTGAGTATTCTTTGATGTCTTTGCTGAACAGCGACACCTCGCCACCAACGGGTTTAAGGCTGGCAGAGAGTGTCTTGAAAAGCGTTGTTTTACCAGATCCGTTGGGGCCAGCTAAGGCCACGATGTCGCCTTCGTTGAGGCTCACGTTGATTTCGGGCATCAAGGCTTGGCCTTTGTAGCCTATAAGCAGGTTAGTGGTATGGAGCACTTCTTTCATTTCAGTATTTTTTGACGGTGAAAGATGACCCACAGCACAATAGGCGCGCCAATCAACGCTGTGACAGAGTTGATAGGTAGGTTGCCTTCGAACAAGGGGAGTCGCGAAATAAGGTTGCAGAACAAAGCAAGGCACATGCCGATGAAGGCTGTAGCAGGAATCAACACCTTATGGTCGCTGGTACGCAAGAGGAAACGGGCGATGTGCGGTACTGCCAGACCTAAGAAAGCGATAGGTCCGCAGAATGCCGTGATGAGGGCAGTGAGGAAGCCCGAAGCCAAGATGATGAGCATGCTGCTCATCTTGATATTGACGCCAAGGTTCTCGGCATAACGCTCTCCTAGTAGCAGGAGATTCAAGGTTTTGAACAGAAGGAATGAGCCGATGACGCCTGCCATAACGGCGAAGGCGAAGAAGGGTAGTTGGGCCTTACTTACATTGGAGAAGCTGCCCATGCCCCAAATGACAAAGGAATGCAAGCCTTCCTTCTGGCTGAAGAACTTCAAGATGTCAGTGACCGAACCAGCGATGTAGGCAATCATGATGCCAACCAATACAAGACTGACCATGCTACGGAGCCTCGAACTCAGTGCGAGGATGAGCAACAGCACCGCAAAGGCGCCCACGAAAGCTGCTATGGTGATGCCGAAGGTGGACCACAGCGACAGTGCATTAATCGATAGTCCCGAAGCGGTGCCGAGCAGGACGACCAAGGCCACGCCGAGGCTCGATCCGCTGCTGATGCCAAGTAGGGAAGGGTCGGCGAGGGGGTTGCGGAATAAGGTCTGCATCAACAAACCTGCCACAGAGAGCCCTATGCCCGCCAGCAAGGCCGTGATGGCTTGCGGCAACCGGTAGTCGAGTATGATCGACTTATAGGTGGAGTCTTTCCCTTTGAAGACGACATCCACGAAATCTTGGAATGAGATGGAAACCGAGCCTAAACGCAGGTTCAGAATAAACAGCACAATGCCAATGGAGATAACCCCAATGAGGATTAGTGCAAAGGGCTTGTTATACTTACTATGTTGTATTTGTGAGTTCATTCCTTCGTTTTGATGATGCCAATTTTTTCCAGTTCATTGATAATCCATTCCTTGTCATCACGATTGGGGATGAGTTGCTTTAATTGACAACCTGTCTGCTTGTGGAAAATGCACCATTGGTAGACAAACAAGGACGCATAGGCCAAAGTGGCTGTGATGGCAGCTCCTTTGATATCCAACAAGGGGATTAACAAAAGGGCAGATGCTATCGTGACACCAAGGCCGATAAGGGATGCATATAGGTTGTATCTTGGCTTACCTGTGCCAGAGAAATAGTTGGCCAATATGGTGTGTGCTGATAAGAATACGATACCTGGGGCCATCATCAGTATGACGGTGCGGATGTCACCAAACTCTCCAGAAAACAACCATTCAAATAATGAGGTTGGAAGTAGGCAGATGATTAATAAAGCGGTGAAAGTAAGAATGATTGCAATTTTCATGAAGCGAAGTGTCAATAGTGAAGAGCGTTGTTTGTTTTCTGTGTTGCTCAACGCTGAAAAGGCAACCAGTCCGATACTTTGACCTACTACGTTCACGCCTTCTGTAACCTGAGTGCCAGAAGCATAAACCCCGATGGACTTCTCGTCGCAATGGGTTTTTAACAGATATAGGCTCAGCCGCTTGTTTAGTGTGCTTACCAAAGTCGAAAGTTGCATGAAAGCTCCGTAGTGGAGCATTTCTTTCAAGCAGCTTCTGAAAGAATCTTCGCCATCGTTTTTCGAGTTGGGGAAGAGCAGCAACCACCCGATGAGGGTTGCCAGAGAATAGCCGCATAATTGTGAGTATAACAAGGCCTTTGCTGTTCTTAAGTTCAAAGCGAAAATCAAGACTGCCATCATCGTGACTTGGGTGAGAATCTGAATAAGAAATAGCCAGTTGTAGGTGGCCACTCTCTCTTTGCCCAAGAAATGGTTGAGGTTGAACTCATGCAGGCTGTAGACGAAAGTCATTGCCAAGACCAAGATGGCATAACCTTCTGGAACGACGGTGTGATAGAATCTAGGAAAGAAATCTAAGATATTGAATAACAGGATATATAATAGCATAACGAATAGGATCCAACCATAAGAAATCTTTATCAAGGTGGAGAACTTCTTTCTAGGTGTGAAATAAACCAATCCGCTGCCGGCAACGAGTTCGATGCCAATCAACAAGAATGTGATGTCGGTTTGTGCAACAAAAGCCTTGCCCCATTCTGCGGCGCCGAGACATCTGGTACCCATGATGAGGGTGGCCAATTGTGTCATCACATTGACCACCCTAGTTATTCCTGTTCCTAATATCTTTTTAAACATTAGTATTATTCAACTGGAATATCCTTGTTGACGTTCTTCGACCCCCAGAGGGCGTAGAAGAGGATGTAGGCGGCGCAGAACAACACTACGACATAACTGGTCATGTAGCTGCCTGTCCAGTCGGCGACGAGACCTTGCAAACCCACCATGATGGCGAACCCAAATACCATGGTCATGAAGGCGCCCGAAGCGATGGCTGTGTACTTGCCCAAGCCTTCTGTGGCGAGGTTGAAGATGGCGCCCCACATCACCGAGGTGCAAAGACCCACCAGGATGAAGGCAAAGATTCCCACGGGCACTTGAGCCCAGATAACCTTTAGGTTAGCCCAGTCGATGCCAGGAACGTTGACCTGCCAGCTTTGAGGGGCGAGCATACCAAAGAGCACAAGGACGATGGCTGCGATGGAGACTGTGGTCACCATGGCTTTCGAAGAAACCTTGCCGCCAATGGCACCGCCAATGAAACGACCGATGAGCATCATCAGCCAGTATACGGCTACGATAAGACCTGCAATGGTGCCGCTCATGCCGAGACCAGGGGTTGCTGCCGTCGGCTCAGAGGTTAGGTATTGAAGGATATAAGTAGGCGTACCAACCTCGATGCCACCATACAGGAAGATGGCCAAGATGCCGAGCTTGAAATGACGGAACGAGAAGGCACTATATTTGTCCTTGACTTCCGATTTCACCTCCACAGGCTGTTGAGGTTCTTCAATCTTAGTGAACAGAATGACGATAAAGCCGATGACAAAGATGGCCAAGGCAATCAGCAGGGCAGGAGTGGCATCGGAAATCTTGGCCTTGGTAGCCTCGCCGATGAGGGCACCCATGAGGATGTAGACCGCCACGGCAGCGGCTGAGTTGAAAACGCCACCGATTTGGATGAGTTGGTTGCCTTTGTTGCCGCCACCACCGAGGAGGTTCAGCATGGGGTTGACGACAGTGTTCAGCATACACATGCAGAAGCCGGCGATGAAGGCACCGATGAGATAAACACCGAAGCCCATCTTACCGCTGGCCCATTGCACTAGGATGCCAATAATACCTACGGCGAGGGCTATCAATGCAGTTTTTTTGTAGCCGAATTTTTTGATTAACATACCCGAAGGGATGCCCATAATCAAGTAGGCAATGAAGTTGCCATAGTTGCCGATTTGTGACAGGAAGTTGCTGGCGCCGAATTGGTTCTTCACAATGACGGCCATCGGTGAACAGAGGTTGGTCACGAAGGAAATCATGGCGAATAGGGCAATCATCACAATGATGGCACCCCATTGTTTCGTTTTAGTACTCATATTGTTGAAAATTTAAAGATGATCGTTTCATTATATTCTTCGCCCGAACGCAGGAACGTGTTAGGGAAGTTGGGCTTGTTGGGCGAGTCGGGGAGGGCCTGACACTCCAAGGCAACGCCTGAATAGTCCTCGTAGATATGGCCATTCTTACCCTTGGGACAGCCCGAGAGCCAATTGCCCGTATAGACCTGTACGCCAGGTTGGGTGGTGTAGATCTTCACCATGCGTCCGACACCTTCGTGTGAGAGCTCGGCGGCAAGACACAGTTTGTCCTTCTCGATGCCGTCGATGACCCAGCAGCTGTCGTAACCCTTGCCATTAATAAGGTTCGGGAAAGGCTCTTTGATGTCGCGGCCGATAGGTTTCGCTATTGTGAAATCCATGGGCGTGTCAGCGACAGGCGCCATTTCACCTGTGGTGATTAATTCATTGGTAGCGGGCAAGAAACGCGAAGCATTCAGCCGAAGTGTATGGTCGAGGATGTCGCCGTTGCCTTCGCCTTTCAAATTGAAATAGGTGTGGTTGGTGAGGTTGACGATGGTGGTGTCGGAAGAATAAGCGCAAAGACGGATGTTCAGTTCGTTTTCGTCGTTTAGAGTGTAATACACCTTCGACACCAGCTCGGCGGGATATCCCGCTTCGCCGTCGGCACTAAGATAAGTGAATACCACACTCTCACCATTGATGCGACTAGCCCATTTCTGGTTGGCGAAGCCGATGCTACCGCCGTGGAGGTGATGCTTGCCGTCACCGGTATTGAGTTCGAGTTGATATTCAACATCATCTATTTTGAAGCGGCCGTTGGCGATGCGGTTGGCGAAGCGACCAGGCGTTTTGCCTGCACACGGACCGTCGTTGAAATAATCCCATGGGTGTGGATAGCCGAGGACGATGTCTTCCATATGGCCGTAGCGATCGGGAGTGACGATGCTCACTATGCCCGCACCGATATCGCTCAGCTGCACCTTGATACCGTTGGCGTTGGTAAGGGTATAAAGCTTAATGTCTTTGCCGTCAGGGGTCTTGCCCCAAACTTTAACGTCAATATTCATTGCCATAAGTTGTTAGGATAAACGCCTTTCTCGATTAGCTCGTGGATTTTGCGCATCACGTCGGGTTTGTCTTCCTTGTAGGTCACGCCAAACCAAGAGGCGTTGCTCGACAGCACCTTCAGCTTGGCTGTTCCGTCATTGATGGCTTGGTTTACCATTAGTGGGATGAAGAACTCGGCCTTGATGTTGGTCTGGGCGGGTCCCTTCAGGAACTCGACGAAGCCTTTCTCGGAATAGGCGAAGAAATCAGGTGTGAAGCCAAAAAAGTTCATGGAAACGAGCGAATCCATGTCAAGCGGATGCGAGCCAGTTTCGTCAGTGTAGGCAGCGCCTCCGTCCTCTGTGTGACCGATGGCAGTGCGTTCTACGATGGTCTGCAGGTAGTCTTCCTCATCAGCAGTGCAGATGCCACGGCTCACTGTGCCGATGTCCGACATGGTGTTGCGCAACTTGTAGGCCACCATGCTGTAAGCGCCCGTCTTGCCTTCGCATTCCATGAGATACTTGGCCAAAACCTCGTAGGCCTCCTTGCCGTAAAAGTCGTCAGCGTTGATGGCGGCGAAAGGCTCGTGAATCACGTCCTTGGCCATCAGCACGGCGTGGCAGGTGCCCCAAGGTTTCACACGTCCTTCGGGGACACTGAAGCCTTCTGGCAGTTTGTCAAGTGATTGGTAGACATATTCAACGGGGATGCCAAATTTCTCCGTGTTGTTGACTTTTTTGAAGGCTTCGGCGAAGTCCTCGCGGATGACGAAGACCACCTTGCCGAAACCGGCGCGTTTGGCGTCATAAATGGAATAATCGAGAATGGCTTCGTTGTTAGGGCCGACGCCATCCATCTGCTTCAGGGCACCGTAACGCGAGCCCATGCCTGCGGCTAAAACTAAAAGGGTTGGTTTCATTTGTATTATTTATTTATAACATTTACAGAAACAGATACAGGCAACATGCCTGCTTTTATTATGTTGACTAAATCTTTTGCTTCTTCAACAGTTGTAATGCCTCCGCAAATAGTTGAGCGACCGTTGGGAATCTCCCCATTGACTATGGGATAAGAATATACAATACCGTCAAAGACGATGGCTATTTGTCTGCCTATGTTGTCCCAAGTGATGCGTTTCCATTCCTTAGCACCTTCATTATTCATCTCAATACTAATCTCGGGAGCATGATTATAACTAGAGTATTCTTGATGAACATTCTTGATGGTCTCCCCGCTAAGAGCACTTTTATTGTCTTGTGACGACTTTAAAGCAATGAGTTCAAAAACCTCGTTCTCATCTATTACTATAGGTTTCGCTGTCCAAGCAAACTTCAGGTCAGTCGGGAAATAATCCTTTGTTTCTTTCAACATTTGGTTGATGGCAGCTGTGTCATTTGCTTGTGCTGTTCCCGCACGAGCATTCAGTTCTGCCGAAAACTTTCCTGGAGCGACCTGCTCAAAATTTGGCTGTAGCAGGCGGAATAGTGGACCCTTAAACAAAACAACAACATTGTCTTCGATATCTGATGGATCATTCTTCTCGGCCAACTTTTCATTAGCTTTGAAAAAACAATCGCAAATCTCATTGAAACGATAAGTCTCATAAAACTGAATACATCCGTGCGATTGCAACAATTTCAAAACACGGGTGACTTGATCTTGACTCAACTCCAGGTTTTTGAAATCAATTCGGATACTTTTGTTGTCGTTCACTCTTTTTATGCTAAACTTTGCTTTGTCTAAACCAGGTTCCTCTTCACAGAAAGATCGTAGTCGGTTCTCCAAAACTTGACTACAACGGTTCATGATTTCGTCCAACTCTTTTTCTGTTGCCGTTTCAATGGCATTTCCAGAAGCTTCAACCATCATTGAAGTGCCATTATCATTTTCATGGCTAGAAAAACAATGGGTAAACATGGCAAATGTAACCGCCACAACTGCCGTTACCATTCCAATGCGAATACCTTTTTTATTCATGAAATCCTTTTTGTTAATGATTATAACCTCCTCGCGCCATCGGAAATTACAACATCATAAACCTTAGGTTCGTGGCCGAATTTGGCGGCGAATTTTTCTTTCGCTGTGGCGATGAAGGCATCGTAAAGCTCTTCCTTCACCAGGTTGATGGTGCAACCGCCAAAGCCGCCGCCCA
The DNA here is from genome assembly GCA_045117495.1 of Candidatus Limimorpha sp. Classification (GTDB taxonomy): domain Bacteria; phylum Bacteroidota; class Bacteroidia; order Bacteroidales; family F082; genus Limimorpha. The sequence continues at coordinate 19,780 of JBGUNT010000058.1, forward strand.
TCACGCGGGAACCCGTCACGCCACATTCTTTGGCAATGTCGTTGAGGTAATCCAGTTCCTCGCAACTCACTTCATAGAGTTTGCTCATGCCGTAGTGTGTGCCGTACATACGCTCGCCAACGGTCTCGTAATCACCTTTTTCCAAGGCGTCACAGACATCGAGGACGCGCTGCTTCTCACCGATGACGTACTCTGCGCGCATGTAATCCTCAGCAGGGATCTCCGCATCCACTTCGTTGAGCATGGCCATGGAAGCATCACTGAGGTACTTCACTTCGGGATGCTTGGCGGCTATGTGTGCGCAGGCATTTTCGCACGACTCACGGCGACGGTTGTAGGCCGATGAGGCCAGCTCGTGTTTTACGACGGTGTCCAAAAGCACCAGCTTGTAACCCATGGGGTTAAATGGGAAGTATTCAAATTCCATCGTGGCGCAGTTGAGTCGCATTAGGTTGCCGGCTTTGCCAAAGAGGGAAGAGAACTGGTCCATGATACCGCATTTCACGCCGCAGTAGTTATGCTCGGTAGATTGTCCAATACGTGCCAGTTCAAACTTGCCGATGCCGAGGCCCAACAAGTCGTTGAGCGCGAAAGCAAAAGTGCTCTCCAAAGCAGCGGACGACGACATTCCGGCGCCAAGCGGCACATTGCCATAGAAGGCTGTGTCGAAACCTTTGACGGCATACCCGCGCTTCTGTATCTCACGGCAGACACCAAAGACATAACAAGCCCAATGTTGGGCTGGCTTGTCTTCTTCGTTCATGCCGAATTCTATATATTCATCGTAATCAATAGAATAGGCGCGAACTTTATCGGTACCGTTGAGGCTGATGCAAGCGAAGATGCCCTTGTCGATGGCACCAGGAAAGACGAAGCCACCATTATAGTCGGTGTGCTCGCCAATCAGGTTGATACGACCCGGGGAGGTGTAGACAATACCCTCTGTGCCAAAACGTTGCATGAAAATGTTTTGTAGTTCTTTCTTGATCATTACAATAGTGATTTCAATTTGGGCGCAAGTTAGCAAAAAAAAAGATATCAGACACCAATTGATGGATAATTCTATATATTTGCGCAATCAAATCTATCTTTCTTACTAAAACTCATTACCGATGAAAAAGGCCCTTGTTACTCTGTTTTTATGCATGTTTTCTCTGTTTATGAGTGCGCAAAGCATCAACTTTGAGCAGTATTTCCTCGACGAGGGATCGTTGCGTATGGATGTTTTCCAATGCGGCAATTCCGAGGGATCGCAATATGTGTTTGAACGTTTTGTCATTGAGCCGTATTTTGGTGGTTCCAAGGTTAATTTGATTGATCCATTCAATTATGGGACAAACCGTGTGAAAGTAATTGACGCACAAACAAATACATTGCTATATTCAAGAGGTTATAACACCTTGTTTCGCGAATGGCAGACCACCGATGAAGCCAGAGAGATGGAACGTTGCTATGAGGAATCCGTGAGTGTACCGCTACCACGCAACGAGGTGTATGTCATTCTTGAAATCAGGAACTTCGATGGTGAGTTTGAAGAAGTGTTCTCAAAGCTTTATGAACCCGATGAAATGTTCAACACTACCGAGCAACGCTATGTGTTTCCTGTTCAGGATATTATGGTCAACGGTGCCCCCGATAGTAAGGTGGACATTGTGATTCTTCCAGAAGGTTATACCGCGGAAGAAATGCCACAATTCCTGCAAGACTGTCAGAATCTGGCCAATGTGTTTGCACAAGCAGAGCCGTTTTCAAGCCATATCAACGACTTCAATTTTCGCGCTGTGTTGGCCCCTTCCGAGGAGAGTGGCGTTGACATTCCTGCCTCCCATATTTGGAAGCGCACCATTCTCAATTCGCATTTCTATACCTTTTATATTGACCGCTATTGCACCACGCGCAATTATTTCTCGGTGAAAGACGTGGCGGCAAACGCCCCCTACGATCAGATCTACATTTTGGTGAACAGCAGCCAGTATGGCGGTGGTGGATTCTACAACTTCTATTCGATGAGCACGGCGGGCAACATGTCGACTTCCGATGTCATCGTGCACGAGTTTGGCCATGCTTTTGCAGGCCTTGCCGACGAATACGAGGAACCAGACAATCCTTTGGCTTTGCTCTATAATCTGAATGTAGAACCATGGGAGCCAAATATAACCACATTGGTGGATTTTGAATCGAAATGGGCAGACCTTGTCGCTCCTGGAACACCGATTCCGACCCCTGACAACTACCAATATAACAACACGGTAGGCGCTTTTGAGGGAGGCGGCTATCTGTCGCATGGTATGTATAGGCCACAACGCAACTGCATGATGCGCAATTACGCGCCTTTCTGTGCCGTGTGCTACAGGACGCTTGAAGACATGATTGAAGCGCATTCCGATCATCCAGTTTCGGTAAAATCTGATTATGTGCTGCCTAAGCCGTCGCTTCGTGTGTGCCCCAATCCTGCCACTGATTTTATCGATGTCTTTGTAAACCAAGCGGATGGTCAAGCAGAGATTGTAGACATAAACGGGAAGACTGTGATGACCGTGCAACTTAACAACGAGGTGAATAGGGTTGTCGTCAGTGAACTTCCCAAGGGCCTTTATGTACTTCGTGCAAATGGCGAGACTCGTAAATTCGTAAAACAATGAAAGGTAAGCATCTTATAGGGGTATTCATTGGCGGTCTGCTCATGGCTTCTTGTGTCCATCGACCCGAGCGCAGCTATCCCATTCCAACTCAACAACAATTGGAATGGCAACAGCTTGAAAACTATGCGTTTATACACTTTGGCTTAAACACGTTTAATAACATGGAATGGGGGTATGGCAACACGCCATCCTATACCTTTAACCCCACCCATTTGGACTGTGAACAGTGGGTCTTGACCTTAAAAGCAGCAGGCATGAAAGGCGTGATCCTCACGGCAAAACACCACGACGGATTCTGCCTCTGGCCGACCGAAACTACGGAATACTCCATCAAGAACACCTATTATAAGAATGGGGAGGGAGACTTGGTGCGCGAGCTTTCGGATGCCTGCAAGAAGCACGGCTTGAAGTTTGGGCTGTATCTCTCGCCATGGGACCGCCACCAATCCGAATATGGCTATAAGGGTTATGTTGATATCTATCATCAACAGATTGAGGAACTTGTGAGCAACTACGGGCCTCTGTTTGAGTTCTGGTTCGACGGTGCCAATGGCGGTACAGGATGGTATGGAGGCGCCGACGAGATGCGTTCCATCGTTGCCGAGCAATATTACGACTATGAGAAGGCGAGGGACATCGTTTGGAAATACAGCCCTGAAGCGAGCATCTTCGGTGGCACGGTGCCCACTTTACGCTGGGTCGGCAACGAGGAAGGCAATGCCAATGCCACGCAGTGGTGTATGTATAAAACTGACTTTGAATCGCTTAACGATGAAAAGGGCTTGCAGCAAGGCAATCGTGACGGTGAGGCGTGGTTGCCTGCGGAGGTGGATGTCTCTATCCGTCCAGGTTGGTTTTACCATGTCAGTGAAGACAGCCTGGTGAAAACCGTGGACCAGTTGATGGACTTGTATTATCAAAGTGTTGGACATAATACCAACCTTTTACTCAATTTTCCTGTGAATCAAGAGGGTAGGATACCTAGTATAGACTCGGCCAATGCCGTCAAATGGTACCAGAAGTTGCAAAAGGACTTCGCTAATGATTTGTTGAAATCCTGTAAGGTGACCGCAAGCGACACTAGAGGCTGGCGATTCAAGGCCAAGCATGTGCTGTGCGACGACTACGCTCATTACTGGGCAACCCACGATGACGTGCAACAGGCTGAACTCATCTTCGAATTCCCGCAAACTACCGCCTTTAATCGTTTACTAATTCAAGAGTATATTCCTTTAGGACAGAATGTTGATGCATTTTATTTAGACTATTACTTTAATGGCAAATGGTTGCCTATTGAAACCAATGAACCTACTACGACAATTGGTTACAAGCGACTTCTTCGTTTCCAGACCGTTAAGGCTGATAAGTTGAGAATTAGGTTTAAGGTGTTTAAGGGGACTTTGTGCATCAATCGAGTGGGGGCTTTCATGGTTGAAAAATAGTTAAAACATAGCGTTATGAAAAAAGCATTGGTATTAGCATTATTTGTACTTTTCGCGTTGCCGATGGTGGCTCAGTCGGGGAACAAGAAACCGGGCATCAACAAAGAGAATTGCACGTTCACCAACAAGGACGGCAAAACCTTTAACCTTTACGGTAAAGTTAAGATCGTAGAGCATTTTCCGGACATCAAAGTGCAGATTGTGGATTCTTTTGAGGACCTCGATGTCAAGATTGTCGAGCATTTTCCTGACCAGTGTGGCAAAGTGAAGCTTGTGGAACATTTTCCCGATGTTAAGGTTCAGATTGTCAATAGCTTTCCTGATATTAAGGTCAAGATTGTAGAGGCCTTCCCGGGAGTGAAAAAATAGACTATGGTTGAGTATCACCCTTTGAAACCGTTTCTGCCCACTAATGCTAAAGTGCTGTTTCTCGGCAGTTTTCCGCCGCCGAAGAAGCGCTGGTGCATGGACTTTTTCTACCCCAACTTCATCAACGACCATTGGCGCATCGAAGGTCAGATCTGGTTTGGCGACAAGAACCATTTCGTGGACTCCGAGCGTAAATGCTTCAAGATGAATGAAATCATGGCATTTCTGAACGAAAAAGGCATAGCGTTGTTCGATACTGCCATGGCAGTCAATAGGCTGAAGGACAACGCTTCGGATGCCTTCTTGGAGATTGTGGAGCATACCGATACTGAGGCACTACTAAAACAGATGTCGCAATGCCATGCCATCGCCACGACGGGCGAGAAAGCCACCACCGAAGTATGTGCCTATTACAAGATTGATTCGGTTCCTTCACAGAATAATCAGATTACACTTAGAGAAGGATTAACTCTATATAGATTACCCTCATCTTCACGCGCTTATCCTTTGGCATTTGACAAAAAGGTTGAAGCCTACCGCAGGATGTTTGAGGCGGTGTTTACCTAGTCATCAAGGCATCGATTGCGGGCAGAATCTCCCCCGACTTGCCTTCGAGATAGATGTCCGTGATGTAGTTCGTATAAGTCGAAGGCTCCATGTTGATTTCAATGATCTTGGCGCCATGACGTTTGGCGATGCCAGGAATCATGTTGGCTGGGCTGACCTGTCCCGATGTGCCGATGATGACAAAGGCATCGCAGTTCTCTGCAGCGCGCACCGAGCCGTAATAGGCGTCCTCCGGAATGCCTTCGCCAAAGAAGATGAAGTCGGGCTTCATCAAGCCACCGCACTGGGCACAACGAGGCGGTTCCTCGGTGATTGTCAGGCTTTTGGCATCGACCTTGTGGCCGCATTTCGTGCATACGAAGCGCGACATGTTGCCGTGAAACTCATACACGACGCTGTTGCCCGCCACGGTGTGCAGATCATCGATGTTCTGTGTGATGACGCTGCTCAGGCGGCCTTCCTTCTCCCATTTGGCCAGGACGAGATGTCCGGGATTTGGTTTGATGTCCTTGTTGCTGAAGAAGTTATAGAACACCTCGCGTATGATCTTCCACGACTCCTTGGTGTGGCGATAGTAGAAGTCGATGTCGAGTGAGTTGGGGTCATACTGGTTCCAGATGCCACCCTCGCCACGGAAAGGCGGGATGCCGCTCTCAGCCGAAGTGCCCGCGCCGGTGAATCCCACGATGTTCTTCGCCTTGGAGAGGATTTCGGCTGCTTGCTTGATTTTTTCTTCGTTGTTCATGTTGGTATTATATTGATTGTTAGTTTCTTATTGGCGTGAGGCGCGAGAATGGGGTTCACTACGCTAACGCCTTTTACCGTCATAGCGGAGGCACATCCGCCATCTCCCAAGCGCTAAGACTTATCCTTATCGCTCGGGAGATTGCGGGTCAAGCCCGCAATGACGGTTTCGGGCTAATGGGTTTTATGATGCAAAGTTATACAAAAAAACCTTGCAGAATTACCCGAAAATGCGTATATTTGCAAACTATGATGAATATCAAATCGCTATGACGCAACAGCAAGCCATACAACTATTTGAACAGAAAAAAGTACGTACTATTTGGAATACTGATAAAGAGAAGTGGTATTTCTCGGTGGTGGATGTGGTAGCCGTTTTGACGGACAGCCCTAATCCTCGGAATTATTGGAAAGTGCTAAAACACAGGCTGATAAAAGAAGGAAATGAAACGGTTACAAATTGTAACCAGTTGAAACTCCAAGCAGAGGATGGTAAAAAGCGCCTTACTGATGTCGCTGATACAGAGCAACTTTTCCGTCTCATCCAATCCATTCCTTCACCGAAGGCAGAGCCTTTCAAGCAGTGGATGGCGCAGGTGGCGGCCAAACGCATCGACCAGATGCAAGACCCTGAGTTGTCCTTTGAGCAGGCGGTGGCCGACTACCGCAGGTTAGGCTATTCGGAGGCCTGGATTAACCAGCGGATGAGGTCGATAGAGGTGAGGAAGCACCTGACCGACGAGTGGAAACGCGCCGGGTTGGAAGAAGGGCAGCAGTTTGCATCGCTCACCGACATTATCTATCGCCAGTGGAGCGGTCTCTCCGCCAAAGAATACAAGCAGCTGAAGGGCTTGAAGAAAGAGAACCTGCGCGACAACATGACTGACCTTGAGATCGCCATCAACATGCTTGCGGAGGCCACCACGACACAAATTTCAAAGAACGAAAACCCGAAAGGCATGGCTGAAAGTGCTGGCATTGCCCGACGCGGCGGCGCCGTGGCCAACGACGCCCGCAAAGCCGTAGAGAAGGAAACCGGCCAGCCGGTGGTCTCAACCATGAACGCCAAACAGATTGCACAGGGTGAAGGGGAATTGCTTTTGGAGGGCGGAGAATTGTGAAAGACAGATACAATAAAAAGTATTGAAATGAAAAAGTCAGACCTACCACTTGATTACAAACCATCAGTAAAGGATGCGCAATGGTTCATTGATAATTGGCAGAAACTACCAAGTTATACCGACCAAGAGAGGGCATTGGACAAACTCTTTATGGAACTATGCCCAAAGAACAATCGCATAGAGGATGTTTTGATTAAGTGTTCAGCTTTGAATGACTTTTATAGCACCAATATCTTTGGCATCCATACCCTTGCTGAGCATATTCTGAGCTTAAACATTGATGAAAGGCTCCATCAGGTGGATTATTCTCTGATTGGTGATATTGCAAAAGTTGAGGTGAACGGCAAAGAACACTGTTTCTATTCATTTGCCACTAAGTATTGTAGTCACCATTTCCCCGAGAAGTACGCCATCTATGATAATTATGTCGAAAAGGTTCTTCTTTCTATGAATAAGAAAGAGCCATTTAGTAACTTTAAAAGGGAGGATCTGAAAGACTATGAAACCTATATGAGTATTATTCGAGGTTTTAGCCAGCATTTTGGCTTGACCCAATTCTCAATTAAACAATTGGACCAATACCTTTGGCAGTTGGGTAAGTGGTATTTTAATCAATATGGTTTAACCTATAAATACTATAATCGAGAAGAATCATCTCCTTTCTCGAAAAATGACATCCGAAGTAAGTTTTGGTATGGAGAAATGATGTTTGTTACTGGACACCAGTCTGTGGGCTATTGGAAGGAGCAGGGAAAGAAATGGCTGCAAACTGCAGATGATAGTATCAAACAATTAGCCAAAAAATACACACCAGAGCAATTCGGTTTGATCACATATATCTATTTTAATCGTGCGACTATGTGCCCATACGATGATTTGTCATGGATTATTGAGTATTAAGATATTATCGGATAGCATATAAATATGAAATGATTGCCCATTCAATAAATGATATAGATGTCAATTTTGATGTCCAAACAGACAGCGGCGGTAAAGATCCCGATTATGCCAGTCCTACTTTGAGGTCGTTCCATCAGTTATTATGGAGTAAGCTCCTGCCTAATGGTATGATGATGAAACTAGAAGTTGCCAAAAATTGTTATCTGAAATGGAATGGTATATGTTTCGGCAGCGACTCCATTACCGCCACATTCCGTAACGGAAGAAACAAACACTTTGAGGAGTTTAAGAAAGGCATCTCTGACTATCAAAACTACGAGAAGCATAATTTATCCAAGCTATATACCATAGGTGGTGAAATAATTTTTCCACAAACCCCTTGGAGCATGAATAGGGCGCGAGGATGCCATCCAAAGATTTGTGACAGATGGGATTTGACTCTGGAATGTATTCGCAGATATTATGCTGGCGAGCCTTCCCCCTTAGATAAAGCCCTATTGGAAAGCAAACGTTTCTTCGACCTGTTCGTAGACTTCAATGGTTATGTGGACTTTTTCTTTTTGCAAGACTGTGTGGACGAATATTTCAATGTCAAATTTTGGCTGGATACGCCACTCTTTGTAAACAATCCAATACCCGAGACATTGGATTCTTACCTCGTTTGGGTCGAAAGTCAAATAGAGTTTGTGGCAAATCGAAATAAGCGGATAAAAGAATTTTGCCTTGTATAGATTTTTTTAGTCGAAGGATTCTCAATTAGCCCATTTTTTGCAAAAACTGTTTTTAAATCTAAAACATTACAAATATATGATTGGAGCAATTATTGGAGACATTGTAGGTAGTCGATGGGAATTTGATCCAACTAACGACTATGGTTTTGAGTGGCTATCCGATGAAAATGATTTCACTGATGACACCATTTGTACCGTGGCTGTGGCTGATGCCTTGCTTAACAACAAAGATTTCGGTGATTCGATACATGAATGGTGTCGCCGCTATCCTCGTCCAATGGGTGGATATGGGGGCAGTTTTGCCCGATGGGTACATTGTGAATTCCCTAAACCATACAATTCTTTTGGAAATGGTTCTGCAATGCGAGTAAGTCCCGTTGCTCATTGGTATGACAATGAAAACAAAGTGATTGAAACTGCAGCTGCTACAGCGCTCCCTACTCATAACCATCCAAAAGGCATAAAAGGAGCACAAACCATGGCTTTGGCAATCTTCAAAGCCATGCAATTCAATCGATATGGATATCAAGCGGCATCCATGCATATTGACGAAATATTGAAAGCATGTGTGGAGTTTTCGGGTTATGACATCAATATGCCCAAATCGTCCGTATTGAACAAGTTTGATGAAACATGCCAGGGTACAGTTCCAGTAGCTCTTAAGATAATTAGCATGTCTACCGACTTTGAAGATGCTATTCGTCTTGCCGTTAGTCTTGGTGCTGATGCTGACACTTTGGGTGCTATTGTCGGAAGCATCGCTGAACCCATATGGGGCATACCAAGCCAGATTAGATATCAGATTGAAAGAAAACTACCTTACGAAATGCGACATGTTTTAGATGGATTCTACAGTAAGTGTTATCGTTCTTACAAACCTCTTTTTGATACCACCTTCTATAAGAAAAACTATAGCGATGCCACATGGGATCTATTTGATGATAACGAAAGTGAAGAACTGATGGGCGTTGTTGATAAAGAAAAGGAGAAAAAGCGCTGCATCATGGCCGAACGAGCCAAAGCTCGAGAAAAATGGTAAGATGTATTTCCTGCATATTATTTCCTTTGTACTAAACCTCAATCATACAACTCCACAAACTCATAAGAATTCCCCATAGCCTCCAAGAACTTGATAAAGTCCTCTTGACTAATGATAATCGTCCCCGTGTTGTCATTGGGATGGAAGCTCAAGCGAGGGGCATTCAATAGGTTTTTGTCGATGAAGAGGTGCACCTCGTGGTTCTCATCGTTGATGAGGCCGAAAGGGGAGACGCTGCCGGGCTTCAGGCCGAGGTATTTCTCCATGCGGGCCTCCGAGGCGAAGGTGAGCTTGCCTTGGTGCAGGCGCTGTTCCAGGTCGTGGATGTCCATCTGGTGCATGCACTCGAAGATGACCAGATAGTGCTTGTTGCCTTTGTGGTTTCTGAAAAACAGGTTCTTGCAGTGCGTGGCCTCGAACTTGCCCCAGTAAGCCAACGACTCCTCGATGGAACCCAACGGCGGATGGAACTTGATGTCGAAGTCGATGCCGAGGCCAAGCAGGGTGTCTACTACCTTTTGTTGTCTTTCGCTAAGGGGTTGATTTATTTCTGATGGTTTCATTGCTCTTGTTTTTTATCACAAAACTTGCAAAACCCGACAAAACCTTTGAGCTTGGTTGTGGAAAGCCTGCCAACCGGCGGCTTTCCGGCGGCGACGCGGTTGCGCAGCCGCCCACGCTAAATGATGGTTTTGTATGTTTTGTCGGTTTTGTGACATAATTACAACTTGCTTTTCAGCGCTTTGCCCGTATATGATGCCTTGCACTTCACCAAGTCCTCGGGCGTGCCTTCAAAGACGATCTCGCCACCCTTGTTGCCGCTCTCGGGACCCAGGTCGATGACCCAGTCCGCCGACTTGATGACATCCATGTTGTGTTCGATGATGATGACGCTGTGGCCGTTGGCAATCAGGGCGTTGAACGACTCCAGCAGCTTGTTCACATCGTGGAAATGCAGACCCGTGGTCGGCTCGTCGAAGATGAAGAGCGTAGGCTTCTCCACCTGTCCCTTGATGAGGAAATAGGCCAACTTCACGCGCTGCGCCTCGCCGCCCGAAAGCGAACTCGACGACTGACCGAGTTTCAAGTAGCCCAAGCCGACTTCGCGCAATGGCCTGAGCCTCGCCAAGATGCGTCCCACGACCGCCGAATTGCTCTCCGACGAGCCTTCGAAGAAATCAATGGCCTCGTCGATGCTCATGTTAAGGATGTCGGAGATGTGCTTGCCGTCGTATTTGATCTCCAAAACCTCTTCCTTGAAGCGCGTGCCGTGGCAGGCCTCGCAAGGCAAATAAACGTCGGCCATGAACTGCATCTCGATCTTTTGCACGCCCTCGCCCTCACATTCCTCGCAGCGACCGCCCGGCACGTTGAATGAGAAGAAGGCTGGCTTGATGCCACGTAGTTTAGCCAGTTTCTGCTCGGAGAACAGCGTCCGAATCTCGTCGTAAGCCTTAAGGTAAGTAGCTGGGTTGGAGCGCGATGACTTTCCGATGGGGTTCTGGTCGATGAACTCAACGGCTTGGATGAGGCGCAGGTCGCCTTCCAAGGCGCCATAGCTGCCACATTTCTCGGCGTTCTCGCCCAACTGCCGTTTCATGGCGGGGTAGAGCACATCCTTCACCAAAGTCGACTTGCCCGAGCCGCTCACGCCCGTGATGACGGTCATCATGTTGAGCGGGAAACGCACGGTGAGGTTCTTGAGATTGTTTTGTGTCGCGCCCTTGATGACGATGGCGTTGGCGCTCTTGCGTCGGCGAGCGGGCACGGGGATGCTCATCTTGCCCGTGAGGTATTGCGTGGTGAGGCTCTTCTCGCAGTTGATCAGATGCTTGATGTCGCCCTCAAATACGACTTCGCCGCCAAAGGCACCCGCCATTGGCCCGATGTCGATGATGTAGTCGGCGGCACGGATGATCTCCTCGTCGTGTTCCACCACGATGACGGTGTTGCCGATGTCGCGCAGACGTTTCAGCACTTTGATAAGTTGCTCGGTGTCACGCGAATGTAACCCAATGCTTGGCTCGTCCAAGATATAGGTGGAGCCGACCAGGCTGCTGCCCAGCGATGTTGCGAGGTTGATGCGTTGCGATTCGCCGCCAGAGAGCGTGTTGGAGAGTCGGTTCAGGGTCAGGTAACCCAAGCCCACCTCGATGATGAAGTCAAGACGGTTGTTGATTTCCACCAGCAGACGCGAGGCAATTTTGCTGTCGGTCTCGTCGAGTTTGAGGTGGTCGAAGAAGGCCTTCAGCTCGTCCAAGGGCATCAGCACGAGGTCGGTGATGCTCTTGCCACCCACCTTCACATATTGCGCTTGTCGGCGCAGGCGCGTGCTGTGGCATTCGGGGCAGACCGTCTTGCCGCGGTAGCGCGACAGCATCACGCGGTATTGTATCTTATACGACTGTGTCTCAACATAGTTGAAGAAGTCCACGATACCTTCGAAGTACTGGTTGCCGGTCCAGAGGAGGCTCACTTGTTCGTTGGTGAGTTCGTAGAACGGCTTGAAGATGGGGATGCCCACCTTGTCGGCCACGCGGATGAGGGCGTCTTTCCATTCGCTCATCTTCTCGCCGCGCCAACAGGCGATGGCGTTCTCGTAGATCGACAGGCTCTTGTTGGGCACCACCAGGTCGGGGTCGATTCCGATGACGCTGCCAAAGCCTTGGCAGGTGGGGCAGGCGCCGTAGGGGTTGTTGAAGGCGAACATATTGGCCGTAGGCGGCTCGAAGGTGATGCCGTCGGCCTCGAAACGCGACGAGAAGTCGGCTTCCTTGCGCTCGCCATCGAGTTCGCTGATCACCTGGCAGGTCTCCTTGCCCTCGTAGAAGGCGGTCTGCACCGAGTCGGAGATGCGACCGATGGCGTCGTCCATGTTCTCGTTGACCTTGATGCGGTCGATGAGTAGCTTCACCTTCTTCTCGCTGACCTTTTTCTTCTGGTCGAGGAAATCTTCGATTTTGACGATTTCGCCGTTATATAATATACGGTAGAAGCCCTGTTGCATGAGGATATTGAGGTGCTCTTCGAGGCTGCGGCCTTCGGGCAGGTGAAGCGGCGCGACGATGTAGGCCGTGCTGCCCGTCGGCAGGCCGAGGATATGGTTCACCACATCCATCACCTGGTGCTTCTTGACCAGTTTGCCCGAGGCAGGGGAGTAGGTCTTGCCGATACGGGCATAGAGCAGTTTCAGGTATTCGTAGATCTCGGTGCTGGTGCCCACGGTGGAGCGCGGGTTGTGCGAGTTCACCTTCTGCTCGATGGCGATAGCGGGCGAGAGGCCTGTGATACTCTCCACGTCGGGCTTGTTAAGTCGGCCCATGAACTGCCGTGCATACGAGCTGAGGCTTTCCACATAGCGGCGTTGTCCCTCGGCATAAAGCGTATCGAACGCCAACGACGACTTGCCTGAGCCGGAAAGCCCCGTGATGACCACAAGTTTGTTCTTCGGAATCCGTAAACTAATGCCTTTCAGGTTGTTGACCTTGGCGTTGCGGATGGTGATATAAGATGGTTTGTTTTCTTTCAAGACGCAAAAATTGAATCGGCAAAGTTACGGAAAAGCGGGGAAATAGGAGAGGGGTGGGGAGAAAATAATAAGAAATCTTCTGTGCCAAGCCTACAAGCAAAACGTCATATAAGGCGGAATGCAAACAATGTCGTCTTTCACAGAAAGGTTCTTTGGGTGGATGACATAGCAGTTTCCGATGCGCTCATGGTATTTCTCTCTGAATCGCACAAGCGAGGTGGTCGAGTAATTCTCGGTTGATTTCACCTCAACAGGGAAAACCTTGTATTTCAATTTGCTATGGTTCGACAAGAGGAAATCGATTTCAATGTCGTTACGGTGCTTTGTTTCGTTGTAATGCGTATAAAAAAACAACTTATGACCCGCCGCTACCAGCATCTGAGCGATGGCGTTTTCGCATAACATCCCTTCATTGAGTGAGAGTTTTCCATGTAGGATTTCCCGATATAGTTCGCCATCGGAAACGTCGTTCTCGCTGAAGGCATGGCTGACCAGAAGCCCTGTGTCGCCCATATAACATTTCACATAAGTCCTGTCTTCGTTGATGGAAAGCCCAACATTAGGGTCGGCACAGTTGAAACACTCGTTGGCAATCATCGAATCGGCAAGCCAAAAGAAAGTGTCTTCATACTGCACGAAATCGGAACCTTCCACTATCTTGTTGAGAACCACTCGTTTTTCGTGTTTGGAAAGCAATCCGGGAATCTGGTCGTAAATGGCCAGCACCTTCGATCGGTATTGGTTCCCGATTTTCATAATATCTTCTCTATACAGCCGCAAAATGTCACGCTTCTCCTCGTCACATAAAGCAAAATCACGGGAGTTTTCGAGAAACACATCCAAGGGTTTCGGCATACCCCCGACAAGCAAATACTGCCTAAACAGCATCATGGCCTTGCGGTGCAAATCGTTGGTGAGCGGTCGTTTCTTATAAAACCACAAAATTATTTAAAAAACAACTTGCTCC
>JBGUNT010000059.1:0-15106 GCA_045117495.1 Candidatus Limimorpha sp.
GACTGGAGCCTGAAGCCACGCAGCATCTGCCTCAACGCCGGCAAACCCAACACAGCTGGTTTGGGCGCCACCGACATCGCCGGCAACCAACGCATCCAGAAAGGTCGTGTGGAAATCGGTGCCTATGAAAGTTGCGCCTCGCTCACCCGTATCGAAGATGAAGTCTATGAGAGCGACGGCTATTGGTTCCACGGCAGGCACCTGACCGAGCCTGGCTATTACACTACAGCCCTGGCTGGCCCCGACTGCGACAGCGTCATCGGCTTGACACTTTATGTCCTGCTGGGCAACGAAGAACACGACAATGCCGTATTGGCGCCATGGCCCAATCCGACGACGGGGATCCTGCATCTAGAAGCAGACGACGTCCAAACCATCGAGGTTTACAACCTCATGGGACAAAGCATGCTGCAATGTGGCGCATCCGACGAATTGGATTTGAGCCAACTCAAAAACGGCGTCTACTTCATCAGAATCATCGACGTATTAGGGAAGAGTACCGTCCATAAAGTTTTGAAGGAATAGACTTATTCCGTCGCTATCTTAACCCTACGTAAATCCAGAAGATTCGTAGGGTTACTGCCCATGTCCTTCACGCGTTTGCTAACGAAACGGAGCACCTCATCGTAGAACAATACTACCACGGGAGCGTCCTGCATCATCAAACTGTCCATCTCAGTGTAGTATTCGGCACGTCTTTGCAGGTCATTGCAAAGCAATGCTTTATTGTACAGCTTGTCGTATTTAGGGTTGGTATAATGCGTGTAATTCGGGCCCGATGGGGCAAAGTTCGAGGTGGTAAACAAGGAAAGATAATTCTCAGCATCTGGATAGTCGGCCACCCACGAGGAACGGAAAAACGGTAAGCTTCCGTTGCTTCTCATGCTGCGCATCGTGGCAGGCGGCATCACCTCCATCTTACATTGTAAGCCTATTTGCTCCACTTGGCTCTGCACAAACTTACCTATGTCAGCATAGTCTGCCACGGTGGAAAGCTGCAACAGGTAGCCTTCCAAATGATTCTCAGCCACCAGCTTCTGGGCGCGTTTCAAGTCATAGCCATAGCCTATGGTGCTGCTATGTCCGGGCAGACCCACGGGAATCATGCCACCCGTACCCGGTTCGCCGATACCGTTGCGCAAATAGCGCAGCATCTTCTCACGATCGATGCAGAGGTTGACCGCTTGCCGCAGCGCACGGGAACGGTCGGGACCCAGCGGGTCGTTCGGGTCGATGAAAAAAGAGAAATACTCGGTATTCAGATACGGTTCGGTGATGAGTTCTATCTTGTCCTCATATTTCTTCCGCAAATAACCATCATAGGTCAACAACTCGTCCTTGTAACGCGCGTCAATGCCCGACATAAAGTCGAACTTGCCCTTGATGAACTCCAGGAATGCCACCTGCTTGTCGATGAGGAAGCTGATAGATACGGCATCGATATACGGCAACCTCTCCCCTGCTTCATCACGCTCGAAATAGTCTGTATTCTTCCTAAAAACAAGTTTCACGCCTTCTTTCCAGTACTGGAACCTGAACGGCCCTGTCCCCACCGGATGGCTGCGGAAATCGTCGCCGTAATACTCAACGGCTTCATGTGGCACCACCGAAGCATAGGTCATGGAAAGGATACCTAAGAATGGTGGGAAAGGCTTCGACAATTCAATCTGGAAGGTGGTATCATCGATGGCAGTGAACGCATAATGGTCGTCGTCATGCTTTACGGAAGAAAAAATCCACAAGCCAGGCGAGTTCAAAGTTTTGTCGACAACACGGTTGAAAGAATAAACGAAGTCTTGAGCGGTGACGAAACGAGACTTGTCGGTCGGCGTTTGACTACGTCGAATCTCGATTTCGACAGGCTCAATGACCTTAGCTTCTACATGTTGTGAAGGACCCTGAGCCTGTCGAAGGGCCGACTGATAGAAGCAAGTATCCTCATGAAACCGCACATCATCTCGCAAATGGAAAGTATACGTCTTGCCATCTTCACTGATGTCACACGACTTGGCCACCATCGGGACAAGGTTCATCTTGTCGTCGAAGGCCACAAGGCTGTTGAACACCTGGTTGCAAGCCCAGATATGTGGCAGGTCCTTGGCATAAATCGGGTCGAGGGTAAGGATGCCGGCGGATTCGTTGTATTTGAAAATGGCGAGACCTTCCTCGGAATCTTGGCGTTTGCCGCAAGAAACAAGCAACAGCAAGGTCAATATCCCAAGGAACAATTTCCGCATAATCACTTGACTTTGAAACCGATCACCTCAGAATGCAAGTTGTTCAGATACTTGTTGTAATCGAGGTCGTTGGTGTCTTGTTCCTTTTCAAGAGCCAGATCAAGCACTTCCATCATGTTTTCCACATAGTGGAATTTCAATCCTTCTACATAGTCCTCCTTGATGTCCTTGATGTCGTGTTCGTTGTCAAGGGAAAGGATGAGGTCGGTGACGCCATTGCGTTTGGCAGCTAGTATCTTTTCTTTCACGCCACCCACAGGCAGCACCCTGCCACGCAGCGTGATCTCGCCCGTCATGGCCAGCTGGCTCTTCACCTTACGTTGGGTGAAGGCGGAGGTCAAAGCGGTGAGCATGGTGATGCCGGCCGAGGGGCCGTCCTTAGGCGTGGCGCCCTCTGGGATATGGACATGCACGTTCCAAGCGTCAAACACGTCAGGGTTGATATTGAGTAGCGAAGCGTGCGCCTTGATGAACTCGTAAGCAATGGTGGCAGATTCCTTCATCACCTCGCCGAGGTTACCCGTCAGCGAGAGATGCCCGCCGCCACGGCTCAGACTCACTTCGATGGATAGGATCTCGCCGCCCACCTGCGTCCATGCCAAACCAGTGGCGACGCCTGGCATGGTATGCTTCACCTCATCTTCATCATGGTGCATAGGCACACCGAGCACTTCGCGCAAATCTTCTGAAGTGATCCTCTTCACATAGCTATCCCCAGCCACCACTTGCTTGGCACGATAGCGCATCAAGTCGCCGATACGGCGTTCCAAGTTACGCACGCCAGCCTCACGAGTATAGTCGTCGATGATGTGCATCACAATGTCTTTCGAAAGGCTGATTTGTTTGGCGTCCAAACCGTGTTCCGTCATCTGCTTCGGAATCAAGTGACGCTTGGCGATTTCATACTTTTCCTCACGCAGGTAACCGCTCAAATCGATGATTTCCATACGGTCGCGCAAGGCTGGATGGATGGTCGCGAGATTGTTGGCAGTAGCAATAAACAGCACCTTCGACAGGTCATAATCCAATTCGATGAAATTATCGTAAAAGGCATTGTTCTGTTCTGGATCGAGGATTTCAAGCAAGGCAGCCTGGGGGTCGCCGCTGATGTTGTTGCCACTCACCTTGTCGATTTCATCGAGGACGAAGACGGGGTTACCCGACTTCACCTTCCGCAGGTTCTGAATGATACGACCCGGCATGGCACCGATATAAGTCTTTCTGTGACCTCGCAACTCCGATTCGTCGCGCACGCCACCCAATGACATTCTGACATATTTTCTGTTCAATGCGCGGGCGATGGATTTGCCCAACGAAGTCTTACCCACACCAGGAGGTCCTACCAGACATAGGATGGGCGACTTCATGTCTTTTCTAAGTCTCAGGACAGCCAGATGCTCAACGATTCTATCCTTGACTTTCTCCAGACCGTAATGATCCGCATCGAGGATGCGCTGGGCACGTTTCAAGTCGAAGTTGTCCTTCGTATATTCGTTCCATGGCAAGTCGACAAGATACTGCAGATAATTGAGTTGTATGCCGTATTCAGCCGCTTGAGGGTTGGTACGTTCCAGTTTCTTCAGCTCGCGGTCAAACACCGTTGCCACCTCTTCGCTCCATTTCTTATTCTTGGCTTTCTCCATCAGCTCTTTGACATCCTGCTCGTTCGGAGTTCCTCCCAATTCTTCCTGGATGGTCCTCAGCTGTTGGTTCAAGAAATACTCACGCTGCTGCTTGTCGATGTCGACACGCACCTTGCTTTGGATTTGCTGTTTCAGTTCCAGCATCTGCTGTTCGGTGGTCAGCACCCCTAACAAATCGGTGGCCATCTGATTGATATCCGTGGATTCCAGGAGCATTTGCTTGGTAGGCAAGTCCATCTCCACGTTGCTCGCAACGAAATTCATCAAAAAGATGGGGCTGTCGATATTCTTGATGGCGAAGCTAGCCTCTTCGGGAAGCCGTTGCGACTTGGCGATGATTTGAATGGCCAATTCTTTAACCGACTGAACCAAAGCGTTGAATTTCCGTGTCTTGGGCACCTCGTCAGAGACCAAATAAGGCAACACTGTCGCTTTGATGAACGGCTCCGACTGCGTCATCTGATCCAATTCGAAGCGGCGTTTTCCTTGTATGATGACTGTCAGGTTGCCGTCGGGCATCTGGAGGGTCTTGATGATTTGGGCTACGGTGCCAATCTTATACAAATCTTCGAATGTCGGTTCCTCAACGTCAGAATCGCGTTGTGCCACCACGCCGATCGCCTTCCTTTTCCTATAGTATTCCTTCACCAACCGCACCGACTTGTCTCTTCCCACGGTAATCGGTATCACCACGCCTGGAAACAGCACAGAGTTGCGAAGTGGAAGTATGGGTAGTTCTTCCGGTACTCCTTCGTCTTGACCCAATCGATCGTCTTCGATGGTAAGTACAGGGATAAACTCGCTGTTGGAGTCCAAGGCATCCAATAACATTTCGTCTAATTTCATATTCATATTCAAGTAATTCCGCTTCACGGGAACGACATTTTGTCAGTATTTGCGTCCCATAAAGCTGATAAAACAACAAGAATAATATACGTTCAAGAATAATGCCAAGAGACAAAAAAAGCCCTCGCGATAGGCAAGAGCTTCTTTTCGTTTTTTTGCATCAAACTTATTTGGCTTCCTTCTTTTCCAAGAACTTCTTGTACTTGTTGTTGAACTTATCAACACGACCGGCAGAGTCAACAAGTTTCATCTTACCAGTGTAGAAGGGATGTGATGCGCTGGAGATTTCAAGTTTCACCAGAGGATATTCATTTCCGTCTTCCCACTTGATGGTTTCCTTGGTGTTGATGGTCGAACGCGACAAAAAAGTCGCATCATTTGACATATCTTTGAAAACAACCAGACGATAATTCTTGGGGTGAATGTCTTTTTTCATCGCTACTTTTCCTTTTGATTTTGAGTGCGCAAAATTACTACATTTTCTTGAACTGGCAATACTTTTTCTCGTTTTTTTATCAATAAAATGCTATCATTCTGTTTTACAACATTATAACCGATAAAAACGATTAACGGAACTTGTTCCAAAGAATTCTACACCTTAATAAAATAAATAAAGGCCAAAAGGCTTGACGCACACTTTTATTTCTTATCTTTGCAGCAAAATAAGAGCGTAAAACTCAATTAACAAACTATAAATCAAACGTTTAAATCAATAATTTGTAATGAAACAGGCTTTTAATTTCAACGCAGGTCCCTGCGTTCTGCCTAAACAGGCTATCGAAAGCACCGTCAAGGCGCTCTACGACTTCGACAACACTGGCATCGGCATCGCCGAAATCAGCCACCGCACCCCAGGTTGGGAACGCATCATGGCTGAGACCCGCCAACTGTGGCGCGACCTCCTCAACATCCCTGAGGAATACGAAATCCTCTTCCTCGGTGGTGGTGCCAGCACCCAATTCTTCACAGTCCCTGCCAACCTCATGAAGAAGAAGGCTGCTTATTTGCAGACTGGCGTTTGGGCCAAGAAGGCTGCCAAGGAAGCCAAGTTGTTCGGTACGGTCGACATCGTCGCCAGCAGCGAAGACAAGACCTACACTTACATTCCTAAGGACTATCAAATCCCTCGTGATGCAGATTACTTCCACATCACCACCAACAACACCATCTACGGTACTGAGATCAAGTACGACATGGACTGCCCCATCATGCTTGTCGCTGACATGAGCTCCGACATCATGAGCCGTCCCGTCGACGTGAAGAAGTACGGCCTCATCTACGGTGGCGCCCAGAAGAACGTCGGCCCTGCTGGCGTGACCTTCGTCATCGTGAAGAAGGACATCCTCGGCAACATTGGCGACCGCGCCTATATGAACCCGCTGCCGACGATGGTCGACTTCCGCACCCACGCTGCTGAAGAAGCCAAGAACATCTCGATGTTCAACACCCCGCCCGTACTGCCCATCTTCATGATGCACGAGACCCTCGTGTGGCTGAAGGACACCATCGGTGGCGTCGAGGCCATGAACAAGATCAACACAAAGAAGTCACAAATGCTCTACGAAGAAATCGACCGCAACAGCATGTTCGTCGGCACCGCAGTGAAGGAAGACCGTTCCATCATGAACCACTGCTGGGTCATGGCTCCCGGTTACGAGGACAAGCAAGACGCTTTCATGGCCTTCGCCAAGGAGCGTGGCATGGTCGGCATCAAGGGTCACCGCAGCGTCGGTGGTTTCCGCGCCAGCCTCTACAACGCCTGCCCGATTGAGGCCGTCGAAGCCCTCGTCCAGTGCATGCAAGATTTCGAAAAAGCCAACAAATAATCATAAGGAGAAACGAAATGAAAGTTTTAGTTGCAACTGAAAAGCCTTTTGCTAAGGTTGCCGTTGACGGCATCCGCGAAGTCGTAGAGAAGAATGGCTACGAACTGGCTCTTTTGGAAAAATATACTGATGTCAATGACCTTTACAAGGCTGTTGCCGACGCCGATGCCCTCATCGTCCGTTCCGACAAGGTGACGAAAGAAGTGATCGACCATGCCAACAAGCTGAAGATCGTTGTCCGTGCTGGCGCCGGTTACGACAACCTCGACCTCGAGGCTTGCACCGCCAAAGGCATCGTCGCCATGAACACTCCTGGCCAGAACTCCAATGCTGTTGCAGAACTGGTCATGGGTTTGCTGGTCTACACCGTCCGTAACTTCTACAACGGTAAGAGCGGCAGCGAACTCATGGGCAAGAAGCTCGGTCTGCTGGCCTTCGGTAACGTGGGTCGCAACGTGGCTCGCATCGCCAAGGGCTTCGGCATGGAAGTCTATGCTTTCGACGAATTCGTCCCCGCTGAGAAGATCGAAGAAGCCGGCGTTCACGCTGTTGCCAACCGCGACGCCCTCTTCGAGACCTGCGACGTCGTCAGCCTGCACATCCCGGCCACTGCCGAGACCAAGCAGAGCATCAACTACGCTGTGGTGAACAAGATGCACAAAGGTGGCATCCTCGTCAACACCGCCCGCAAGGAAGTCATCAACGAGCCCGAACTGCTCAAGTTGATGGCCGAGCGTACCGACCTCAAATACATCACCGACATCATGCCTGATGCAGATGCCGAATTCAAGGCTTTCGAAGGCCGTTATTTTGCAACACCCAAGAAGATGGGTGCCCAGACCGAAGAGGCCAACATCAACGCTGGTTTGGCTGCCGCCAACCAAATTGCCGATTTCTTCAAGACCGGCAACAAGCGTTTCCAAGTGAACAAATAATTTTTTCAACCAAAAGCACCACAAGGCTTTTCTTGTGGTGCTTTTATTCAAACACTTGATAATGAACCAGGAGAACTCAAGAACTAACGTTTTTTTTAAGTTTGAGAACCTTCGCATCTATCACAAATCGATAGATTTTGCGAATGCAATCATCGTCCTGTCTAATTATTGCCATAGCGATGCCGACCGTTTAGTTATCAACATGTTTGCTAACGAAGCACTGCAGATTACATCCAACATCATCGAAGGATCCTACAAACCTAAGGATGTTTTTATCGAATACCTTCTTAAGGTAAAAGACAGCATCGGCAAATGCGTGGCTCTTTGTACCATCGCCGAAAAACGCCAAATCACCGATGATACACAAAAAGACGACATCCGAAACGAGCTCATGGAGCTTACTAAAATGGTTGGTGCATTGATCGTTTCACTCCAAAAGCATGAACCAGAGAACAATATCGAACTCTAAACCCTAAGAATCATCCACTAAAACACATAACTATGTCAGTCATTAAACCTTTTAAAGGATGGCGTCCAGGAGTGGACATCGTCCAAAAACTCGCCTCACGTCCTTATGATGTGCTCAACACCGAAGAAGCTCGTAAGGAATGCGAAGGCAACCCCTACAGCCTCCTCCACGTGACCAAGGCCGAAATCGACCTGCCCGAAGGCCATAAGGACAGCGACCTCGAGACCTATCTGAAAGTCGTTGAGAACTTCAACAGCTTTAAAGACTTCGGATGGATCAAACAGGACCAGGAAGAGAAACTGTACATCTACGCTCAAAGCATGAATCCCACCGACGCCAATGCCCACTGGCAATATGGCATCGTGGCCTGCGCCTATAGCGAAGACTATGTCAACAAGGTCATCAAGAAGCATGAGCTGACCCGTAAGGACAAAGAGGAAGACCGCATGAAGCACGTCCGCCTCACCAACGCCAACGTGGAACCCGTGTTCTTCGCCTACCCTGCCGTCGCCGAAATCGACGCCATCGTGAGCAAGATCACCGCTGAGAAGCCCATCTACGACTTCATCGCCAAGGAAGACGGCTTCGGCCACCGCTTCTGGATCATCGATGACAAGGCCACCATCGCCCGCCTCGTCGAACTCTTCGACAAGAAAGTTCCTGCCATGTACATCGCTGACGGCCACCACCGCAGCGCCGCTGCAGCCCTCGTCGGACAAGAGAAGAAGGAAAAGAACCCCGCCCACACCGGCAAGGAAGAGTACAACTACTTCATGACCGTCATCTTCCCCGACAACCAGCTGAACGTCATCGACTACAACCGCGTCGTGAAAGACCTCAACGGCCTTAGCACCAAGGATTTCTTCAAAGCCCTTCAGGAAAGCTTCGACATCGAATGCAAGTGCGACTGCACCAAGGACGGCGGCAAGTGCAACTGCGAGTTCCCCTGCCACTGCGAGTGCTCCACCGAATACAAGCCCAACAAGCTGCACAACTTCTCGATGTACATCGAGGGCGTGTGGTACAGCCTGACCGCCAAACCCGGCACCTACAACGACAACGATCCCATCGGCGTGCTGGATGTCACCATCCTCAGCAACCTTGTCCTCGACAAGATTCTGGGCATCAAGGACCTCCGCACCGACAAGCGCATCGACTTCGTTGGCGGTATCCGTGGCCTCGGCGAGCTGAAGCGTCGCGTCGACAGCGGCGAGATGAAGGTCGCCTTCGCGCTCTATCCTGTGAGCATGAAGCAGATCATCGACATCGCTGACACCGGCAACATCATGCCTCCCAAGACCACTTGGTTTGAGCCTAAACTGCGCTCTGGCCTCGTCATCCACACACTGGATTGATAGGGACGCGTGGCATTACGACACGGGACGCGAGGCTTTAGGTCTCGCGTCCTTTTTTTTCGTATCTTTGCAAAAACAAAACAATGGATCAGGTCAATATCACGCCGAACCTCATCAAGCACTTCGCCGATTACCTACGGCTGGAGCTTTCGCTGTCCGACAACAGCATAGAGGCTTATGTGCACGATGTAAGCCTGTTCCTGCAATATCTCAAAGCAGAGAACCTTTCAACGGAGCTTCACGACATACAGCAGGACACCATAGAAAACTTCTTTGCCTATCTCTATGACCTAAATATCGGCGCCACCTCACAAGCTAGGATCCTCTCCGGTTTGAAGTCTTTCTATCGTTACCTGGACCAAGAGGCGCTCATC
The DNA here is from genome assembly GCA_045117495.1 of Candidatus Limimorpha sp. Lineage (GTDB taxonomy): Bacteria > Bacteroidota > Bacteroidia > Bacteroidales > F082 > Limimorpha. Next base: position 9,686 of record JBGUNT010000059.1, read on the forward strand.
GACAAAGACCCCACCCTGCTCATCTCCTCTCCTACCATGGGACGGCACCTCCCCGAGGTACTCACCTATGAGGAAATCCAAAAGATGATCGACAGCATCGACCTCAGCCAACCCAATGGACACCGCAACAAAGCTATAATTGAGGTATTGTATGGCTGCGGACTTCGCGTCTCAGAGCTTACCAACCTACAAATCAGCAATATTTTCAGGTCGGATGGCTTTCTTCGCATCATCGGCAAAGGCAGCAAAGAACGTCTGGTGCCCATCGGCGACTCCAGCCTAAAAATCTTATACCAATACATCGATGGCGCCCGTTTGCATGTCAACGTAAAACCTAAGTTCACCGACACCGTTTTCCTCAACAGTCGCGGTGCTGGACTCACACGACAGATGGTCTTCCTCATCGTGAAAGACCTCGCTGAGAGAAATGGTATCACCAAAACCATCAGTCCGCACACTTTCAGGCATAGCTTTGCCACCCACATGCTCGAAGGTGGCGCCAATCTGCTGGCAGTACAACAAATGCTGGGGCATTCCAGCGTTAGCACGACTGAAATTTACACCCATATCTCAGACGAATTGCTTCGCGACACACTAACAACATATCATCCGCGTTTTAAGAAGAGCTAAGGTCCCTGAGCTCGTCGAAGGGCCGACATTCAAAAAATACTATCTTTGCAAAAAATATCCACCATGGACACCGCTAAATACGACTTTCTGAAAGGATTGCGACCCGACCGTTTCTTCTTGCTGGCCGGGCCATGCGTCATCGAAGACGAGAACTCGCCACTCTTCATCGCAGAGACCTTGAAGAACATCTGTCAAAAACTCGACATTCCCTTCGTCTTCAAAGGCTCCTACCGCAAGGCCAACCGTTCCAGACTGGACTCTTTCACAGGCATTGGCGACGAAAAAGCCTTGAAAGTGCTGCAGAAAGTGGCCAAAGAATTCGGCATCCCAGTGGTGACCGATATTCACGCTGCCGAAGAAGCCCAGATGGCCGCTGAATATGTAGACATAATACAAATCCCCGCCTTCCTTTGTCGGCAGACCGACCTGCTCGTAGCCGCTGCCAAGACCGGCAAGATTGTCAACATCAAAAAAGGACAATTCCTTTCGGGCGAAGCTATGGGCTTTGCCGTCGAAAAAGTGCGTCAGTCGGGTAACGACAAGGTCATGCTGACTGAGCGTGGCTCCATGTTTGGCTATCACGATTTGGTGGTGGACTATAGAAACATAGCTGCCATGCAAAAATTTGAGGTGCCCGTCATCTTGGACGTCACCCATTCCTTGCAGCAGCCCAATCAGAGCAATGGCGTCACTGGCGGTCAGCCCGAACTCATCGGACTGATAGCCAAGGCAGGCATCGCCACAGGTGTTGACGGCCTCTTCATGGAGACCCATCCCGATCCCGCCAAAGCCAAATCAGACGGCGCCAACATGCTACGCCTCGACGAGGTAGAAGGCCTCCTGAAACAGTTGGTCCGCATCAAAGAAGCCCTATAATGAAAAAGGCACCTTGCGGTGCCTTTTTTATTGCATTCTCATGTTTATGATCTGACCCGTCTCCGTGTCGAATACCAACCTTGTATTGGTCAAAGGAGCCATCAGCACGGCACCCAGTTGGTTGACAACAACACGGTCCTCAATCAAGGTGTCTCTTCCGAGGGTCACTTTCACATTCGCCATTTCAGGAAGGCGGTAGAACACCTTGTTTTCATACGACATCAACTCCACGGCCGATTGGCTCGGTGCGTTGATGGCAGCCGTGGTGTTCATCGACAAGGTTTGAACCATGATGGGCGTACCCGAACCAGAGGTTCCAACCGTCACACCTTCACTCTCCGAAAACTTGGCCACAGTCTGCGTAGGCACTTCCTTGTTGGGAATAACGTATACTGTTTTTACCACGGTCTTCTTGACATGGTTACCCAACAACAGGTTGGTATATTCTTCTTCCATGGCATCCAGCTTCTCATACATCAACTTGAAGGTCTCAGGATTAAACGCCGTTTCGTAATAGCCCGAAATCAAATTGAACTTGGCCTTACGAATCTCCTCAATCTTATCGGCCACTTCTTTAGCCAATTGGGCATTCGACTTGCCCATGGAAACAAGGTCGATTAAATTGCTCTTGGGATATGTGGTTTCTTTTTCTTCGCAAGAAGACTGTTGCGGGGCTACGGGAGCAATATCCTCGGCTGCCGGATCGTCGAAGCCAACGCTGCGGATGATGCCGTTGGGCATGATATCGAAACGCATCTTGCTGCCTCCCCTAGCACTTCCTAAGGTCACAAAAAACAAAGCATTTGGATCGGGGCTGGCCACCGTGCTCATCTTGACGTCCAACAGGCGGTACTGCCTGGTTTCGTATTCCACAGATTCGGCAGTGCCCATGTAGTTGGAGGCATAGTCACTGTAAGGGCTTCTCTCCATTTGGATTTCTTCCATGACGAAATCCAGCTTCAACATGGTCTGAGGCAAGGAATAATACAGGCCATTATGCTGTCCAGGCGTGACATTCTTGGCGTAGGTGGTCGAGAATTGGGCATGAAGTTGACCCCCCATCATCGTCAAGGCCAACAAGGCTAATGTGATTTTAGTGATAATCCTGTTCATCTTCTTATGATTTAGTTTTCAAACTTCAAAAATACATATTTTTCATCAATTCCGTCATTCAACGCTTGTTTTTTCCTTTTTGCTAAAGAGCAACAAGGCCAAGAATGTAAGTAATCCGTTGATTATCAATATCTCGAACCCAATCCGATAGCCTCCGAACAGCTGTGGCGAATACGTCTTCAGCAAATAGCTGATTACGGGTGAAGCAACGGCAATGAAAGGTACGGCCTTATCAATCACTTTCCTATTTTTAACAAACAGGCCTAAAGTGTATAGGCCCAACAAAGGACCATATGTATAGCCAGCAATATCAAAGACCTTGTCGATCAGCGATTCGTTGTGGAAAGGCCGGAATGCGATGATAACCAACAAATAAAGCAAAGCAAATGCCACATGAATCCATTTGCGGCGTTTCGTGATTTGCTCTTCTGTCATCTGTTTCTTGTCGAAATGCATGAAATCGTAACAGAAAGTGGTCGTCAAGGCTGTCAAGGTGCCGTCGGCGCTGGAATAGCCCGCTGCGACCAGGCCTATGACGAAGACCACTGCCGTAAACTTACTCAACGAAAAAGCGACCGAAGGGAAGATCTTGTCGTTAACGACCACCCCTGCTTCGTTTACAGGCAACTGAAAACCTGTGACTTGTGCATATTGAATCAAAGCCGCCCCCAGGCAAAGGAAGAGGCCGTTGACCACCACAAACAGCAGGCTTGAGGTCATCACATTCTTCTGGGCATCACGCAAGTTCTTACACGTCAAGTTCTTCTGCATCATATCCTGGTCCAAACCAGTCATCGTTATGGTGATAAACATGCCACTTAACAACTGCTTGACCCAAAACTTGTTGTGGGTCCAATCCGTTTCAAACACCTTGGTATAGCCTTTCTCAGAAGCCGACTTCAAAAGGTCGCCTAACGAGATATGAAGGTTTCGCAAGATGAAGAAAGCCGTCAAAAAGGCCGCCAGCAGCAAGAAGGTCGTCTGCAGCGTATCCGTCCACACAACCGTCTTGATACCCCCCTTGAAGGTGTAGAGCAGGATGATGGCGATAAAAATGACCGCTGGCACCCAGAAAGGGATGCCCCATTCCTTGAAGACAAACTCATACAAGACAAACACAACGAGATACATGCGCAAGGCAGAGCCTAGCAGACGAGACAGGATGAAAAAGGCTGCCCCCGTCTTCTCCGACCTAGGCCCAAAACGCATATTTAAATAGGTGTAGATGGAAGTCAAGTTAAGGCGATAATACAAAGGCAACAAAACAAGGGCAATCACTGCATAGCCAAGGACATAGCCAAACACCAAAGGCATATAGGTGAATTGACCCGAATAAACCCCTCCTGGCACTGACATGAATGTCACACCTGACAAAGAGGCACCAATCATACCATAAGCCACCACAAACCAGGGCGAGTTCTTATTGCCTCGAAAAAAAGCATTATTGTCCGTCTTTCGCGCCGTGAAATGCGAAATCACAAACAATAGAATGGTATAAATAACAAAAACGGTAAGTATAATGGTCGCATTCATGATGTTGACAATTTGGTTATGCAAAAATAGGAATAATTGTCGCACATGAAAGAAATTCCCTTACTTTTGCACTCCGTTAAAAACACCAATCAATGAAGGGTATTTACACCATTCTGTTGCTTATTGTATCCAACGTATTCATGACCTTTGCCTGGTATGGACAACTCAAATTACTTGAGATCGTCCCCAGTTCCAAGGATTGGCCGCTTTTTCTTGTCATCCTGATGTCGTGGGGCATTGCCTTGTTTGAATATTCTTTCATGATTCCTGCCAACCGCATCGGTGCCATGCAAAACGGAGGCCCTTTCAACCTTATTCAATTGAAAGTCATACAAGAAGCCGTTTCCTTGACGGTATTCACCATCATCGTGATTACCGTATTCAAGACGGAAACCTTCCGTTGGAACCATATCATATCTTTCATCTTCATCATCCTAGCCGTGTTTTTTGCCTTCAAAAAGTAGTTTTTTGTTGCAAGAAAAGGAAAAATGCATGATATTTGCGATACGAAACAACACATTAAACAGAATAAAAGAAAGGACTCTATATGAAATTCTATGACATTGATTCAGTTTTCACCTTCGGAAAATACGAAGGCATGACCATCGCCGAAGTGTATGAAAAAGACCCCAAATATTTGAAGTACTGCGAAGAAAACATCGATGAATTCTATGTCTCACCCTCAGTTATGCGCGAGTTGAAGTCCATGAGCCGCTCCATTAACGATTCCGCATTGCTGGATGTCAACTTCGACAAGATGAGTGACGACGAAATCGACAGCTTCATCAACCAGCATGATGAAGAGGATGAATTCGATGAGTCGAAGTTGGAACACGACTTCGACTGGGAGAACAACGACTTTGCCGACGATTCACCCTTTGACGAGTTTGAAGACGAATTTGACGAAGACGAATTTGCCGATGAGTTCGGTGACAGCTTCGATGAAAGCTTTGATGGCGGAATCGATGATTTGTATTAACTAGAGAGCATAAAAAAGCGACCCTCTATGTCGTTCCCTAGGGAATCCATAAAGGGTCGCTTTTTTTTGTTTGCTTAGGCGTTGATACGTTCCGAAATAGAATAGACTCGTTTTTCGCGTTGTGTCGAGGTGATCATCTCGGCCAGGAAGCCCGTTGAAAAGAGCTGCACGCCGATGATGATGGCCAACAGCGCAAAATAGAACAAAGGCCTACGTGTCATCCCATAAACATGGAAGAACAAGCGTGAGCAGGCCAAATACAAGGCGATGATAAAACCAATCAGGAAGGT
>JBGUNT010000060.1:0-19462 GCA_045117495.1 Candidatus Limimorpha sp.
CCTATTTGACAACGATGTGAAACACCCTATCATAGAATCGGTGTCATGCCTTTTTCTGGAGCTTTTGGAGAAACTGCAACAGCCCGATTTGGATTATGACTACCAATACGACCAAACCGTCAGCTACGGAGAGTTGATCTCCACCACCATCATCCAGGAATACCTCAACAAATGCGAAGTACCTGCACGATGGCTTGACGCGAGAAAGTACGTCATGACCGACACTAACTTCAGGGCTGCCAATGTCGATTGGGATGAGACCAGACTTAGGATCACCAAACTAAACGACGAGCATATCCGTGGGGTGGTCTGCATCACCCAAGGTTTCATCGGCAGCACCGACGATGGCAAACACAGCGTCACGTTAGGAAGAGAAGGCTCCGACTTCACTGCTGCCATCTTCGCCAACTGTCTCGATGCCGAGGAAGTCACTATCTGGAAAGACGTCGACGGGCTCCTCAATGCAGACCCCAAACGTTTCCCCGAAACGATAAAGATCCCTCATATCTCATACTCAGAAGCCATAGAATTGGCTTTCTATGGTGCCACCATCATTCACCCCAAGACCATCAAACCCCTACAAAATAAAGACATCGTTTTAAAAGTACAGTCCTTCCTGCACCCTGATCTCCCTCCCACCGTAATCGACAGCAACCTATACCCCGAAGACGACCGTATACCCTCCTACATCGTAAAAGACAACCAAACGTTGGTCAGCATCTCGCCTCGCGACTTCTCGTTCATGAATGAGCATAACCTTCAAATCCTCTTCCGCATCTGCGACGAATTGAGAATCCATGCCAACATGATCCAAACGTCCGCCTTGATGCTTTCCTTCTGTTTCGATAGCAACAAAACCAAGCTGGACAAACTCAAAGCCGCCATACACGACAGCTTCCGCCTCAAATACAACGAGAATCTGCAACTGTTCACGATTCGTCATTATCAACCCGGATTGGAGAAAACCTTTACACAAGGCAAGAAAATCTACGTCGAACAAAGCAGTCGGAGCACACTCCAAATGGTGCTGAAATAAAAGCAAGTCCTCAAAAATAAATGCCAAAACTGGTTCTTTGGCTGTAATTTCCATTGCTTTTTTTCGTATTTTTGCGCAAAATCAGTTTTTATGAGCGAAATCATCGAAGACGACATTTTTACGCAAGATAGCGACCCCATTCCTACCACAGAAAACTACAACGACGACAGCATCGTCCACCTTGAGGACATGGAGCACATCCGTCGCCGTCCGGGTATGTATATCGGCAAACTGGGCGACGGCGCCTCACAGGACGACGGCATCTATGTGCTCATCAAAGAGGTGATCGACAACTCCATTGACGAGTTCACCTCTGGCTTCGGCAAAAAGATTGAGGTGACGGTCGACAAAGCTGCCAAAAAAGTAAGCATCCGCGACTATGGCCGTGGCATCCCGCTGGGCAAGCTGAAAGAAGCCGTTTCGCAACTAAATACTGGCGCCAAATACGACAGCAAGGTCTTTCAAAAATCCGTCGGCTTGAACGGTGTGGGCACCAAGGCCGTCAACGCACTTTCGTCCTATTTCAAGGTGCAAGCCATACGTGAGGGCAAGACAAGAATCGTGGAGTTTGCCCAAGGCAAGATGGTCAGCGACTCGGGCATCATCCCATCCGATGGCGACACGGGCACTTTAACCGAGTTCATCCCCGACTCCGCCTTGTTCGGCAACTACCATTATGTGGATGAATACATCGAGAAGCGCATCTGGAACTATGCCTACCTCAACCGTGGCTTGAGCTTGATTTATAACGACAAACGCTACTATTCCAAGAACGGCCTCCTCGACCTATTGCAGAACAATATGGAAGGCGAAGGCCTCTACCCCATCATCCACATCAAGGACGGCGACTTTGAAGCCGCTTTCACCCATGTGAATGGGCAGTCGAGCGACTACTTCTATTCCTTTGTCAACGGACAGCACACCACCGAAGGCGGCACACACCAGTCCGCTTTCCGCGAGGGTTATGCCCGTGTGGTGCGCGAGTTCTACCAAAAGGAATACGAACCTGCCGACATCCGCCAAGGCCTGATTTGCGCCTTGTGTGTCCGCATACAAGAGCCTGTGTTTGAGGCTCAAACCAAGACCAAACTCGGCTCCACACACCTCGCGCCCAACAACCCTGACGGCACCAACGACAGCCCCTTCCTGAAGACCTACGTCTTCGACATCCTGAAGCGCCACTTGGACAACTACCTGCACAAGAATCCTGAGACCGTCAGCGTGTTGCAGGCAAAGATCCAAGCCAACGAGAAGGAACGCAAGGAGATTGCCGGCATCAAGAAGGCAGCCCGCGAGAGCGCCAAGAAGGTCAGCCTGAACAACCGCAAACTCCGCGACTGCCGCATCCACCTCAACACCAACCATGAGAAACGCCTTGAAAGCACCATCTTCATCACCGAGGGTGACTCCGCTTCGGGAAGCATCACCAAGAGCCGCGACGTGCAGACACAGGCCGTGTTCAGCCTGCGTGGTAAGCCGCTCAACTGCTTGGGGATGACCAAGAAAGTGTGTTACGAGAACGAAGAGTTCAATCTGTTGCAAGCCGCCTTGAACATCGACGAAGATATCGAGAATCTGCGCTACAACAACATCGTCATCGCCACTGATGCCGATGTCGATGGCATGCACATCCGCCTGCTGATGCTCACTTTCTTCCTCCAGTTCTATCCTGACCTCGTGCGCAACGGCCATGTTTACATCTTGCAGACGCCCTTGTTCCGTGTGCGCAACAAGAAGGAGACCTACTACTGCTACAGCGACGAGGAACGCATCACCGCCAAGGAGAAATGCGGCAAGCAGGCCGAGATCACACGATTCAAAGGCTTGGGCGAAATCTCTCCTGACGAATTCCGTGGCTTCATCGGTCCCAACATGAGGCTTGAACCCGTCATCCTGCGCTACGACTTCGGCATCAAAGAGTTGCTGGAATACTACATGGGCAAGAACACTATGGAACGTCAGAGGTTCATCATCGACAATCTTAGGATTGAGGATGACTCGGAGATGGATAAGATGTGATAACTAATTCAATTTCAATTTATAATGAAAGCAAAAACCAGTTTACTGATCATGGGCAGTATCATCACCCTCTTCGGCTGCAACCAACAGCCGCAACGCTATTCCGTCAAGGCCTACCCCGAGACGCGAAAAGACACCACCGTCGTTGACGACTACTTTGGCACCAAGGTCGCCGACCCGTACCGTTGGCTCGAAAACGACACCTCCGCCGAGACCGCCAAATGGGTCAAGGAACAGAATGAAGTCACGCAAGACTACCTGAGCCACATCCCCTTCCGCAGCGCCCTCAAGGACCGCCTCACGCAACTCGTGGACTACGAGCGCTACGGCATGCCCTCGAAGGAACATGGCCGTTACATCTACTCGAAGAACGACGGCCTCCAGAACCAAAACGTCATCTACATGCAGGAGACACTCGACGGCGAGCCTACCGTCTTGTTAGACCCCAACAAGCTTTCCGATGACGGCACCGTCTCATTGGGCGGCATCAGCTTCTCCAACGACGGCAAATACATGGCCTACACCATCCAACGCAGTGGCTCCGACTGGGTTGAGATCTATGTGAAGGACATGGACACCCTCGAACTCCTCCCCGACCACATCGAATGGGCCAAGTTCACGGGTGCCTCATGGTATAAGGACGGCTTCTTCTACGCCGCCTACGACCGTCCCACCGAAGGCAAGGAGTTCAGCAACGTGAACGAAAACCACAAGATCTACTACCACAAACTCGGCACACCGCAGGAACAAGACGAGCTCTTCTACCACAACCCCGCCCAGCCGCGTTACTTCCACCAAGTGGACCTCACTGAGGATGAGCACTATATGTTCCTCTTCGAGAGCGGTCAAGGCGCTGGTAGCACACTGTGGATCAGGGATATGCAAGACCCGAAGGGCAAGTTCGTGCAGATCGCCGATGACATGGATTACCAATACGGCCCCATCGATGTCATCAACGACACGCTGTATATCTTCACCAACTACAACGCGCCTAAAGGTCGCATCTGCCGTGTGCCAGCCAAGACCCCGCAGATGGAGAACTGGGTCGACGTGATTCCCGAAAGCGACAATGTCATCGCTGGCATCAGCCTCGCCGCCGGCAAGATGATCGTCACCTACGACAAGGACGCCGCCAACCACGCATACGTATACACCATGGACGGCAAGCAGCTCCATGAGATTGCACTGCCCACCTATGGCGCCGTCGGCTTCAGCAGCAAATACGAGGAACCTGAAGTGTTCTACGCCTTTACCTCATTCGCTTTCCCGACCACGATCTACCAATACAACATCGAAGACAACACCTCCACCGTGTTCCGCGCTCCTGCCATCGACTTCAAGTCGGACGACTACGTCACCGAGCAGGTCTTCGTCACCTCGAAGGACGGTACCAAGGTCCCGATGTTCCTGACCTACAAGAAAGGCTTGCAGAAAGACGGCACCAACCCGACCTTCCTGTATGGCTACGGCGGCTTCAGCATCACCCTCAACCCAGGCTTCAGCACCTCGCGCCTGCCCTTCATCGAGAACGGTGGCATCTACGCCCAGATGAACCTACGCGGCGGCAACGAATACGGTGAGGAATGGCATATCGCCGGCACCAAGTTGCAGAAACAGAATGTCTTCGACGACTGCATTGCCTGCGCCGAATACCTTATCAATAATGGCTACACCTCACCGAAGTACTTGGCTCTGAACGGTGGCTCCAACGGCGGTCTGCTCGTCGGCGCTGTCGTCAACCAGCGTCCCGACCTCTTCGCCGTGGCTGTGCCACAAGTCGGTGTAATGGACATGTTGCGCTATCACCTCTTCACCATCGGCTGGAACTGGGCCAGCGACTACGGCACCAGCGAGGACGACGAGGCCATGTTCAAGGCTTTGTATGCCTACTCACCGTTGCACACCATCAAGAGCGGCGAAGACGTGTACTATCCTGCCATCATGGTCACCACGGCCGACCACGACGACCGTGTAGTGCCTGCCCACTCGTTCAAGTATGCGGCCACCTTGCAGGCTGCCCAGACCGGCGACCAGCCCAAGATCATCCGCATCGACACCAAGGCAGGTCATGGCGGTGGCAAGCCCATCTCCAAGGTCCTGGAAGAACAGGCTGACATCTATTCGTTCATCCTGTATAACATGGGATTGACCTATCCTACCGAGAAGAAATAAGCCTCATATTTCCATAAAAGAAAATCGCCCGCTGGATGCTTCCGGCGGGCGATTGTTGTTTTAGCGATCCATTACCAACAGTACTTCACCGCATACCATATAGCCACAAACTGTTCGATCGTGACATTGTCGGAAAGGGTGAACTCAACATCCGATGAATAACCGGAGTTGTTTTTATACACTTTGAGACCTTGCTTGTTGGCAAAAACGTCAGATGAATAACTCGAATTGCCTTGGTAGAGCTTGCCGTCCCTGATCGTGAAAACCACATCGGAAGAATACGATGACGACCCTCGATAGACTTTCCCATCCCTGATGGTGAACAGGATATCACTGCTGTAGGAGGAATTTCCCTTATACACTTTGTTGTCGTCAATTCGGCAAAGGACATCAGACGAGTACAAGGAATTACCTTTATACACTTTATTGTCCTTTAAATTGCAGATTACGTCGCTGCTGTAAGAGGAGTTGCCCTTATACACTTTCACTTGGGCGAAACTGCTGATAAAAGCCCAACAGAAGCATACGGTCAACAGGGTTCTCTGATAGTGTTTTTTCATGATAGTCGAACATGCATTTTGCTCTGCAAAAGTAGCTAATACAAAAGTATCTCGCCACTTTGAGAAAGATTATTTTTCTGCCGTCCCCAAAACAAACTCTTCAATGCCCCCTCTGGCCTCGGTCATACCCAACTTCTTGCGGATACTGGTGCGTGCTTTACCGATCATCGCGGATGATACATCCAAAATGTCAGCCACTTCCTTCACTGAAAATGGCATCATCGATAATATGCAGACCTTGAATTCACTATCGGTCATAGCAGGTTGGTTACTCTTGATGCGTTGAACCACATCGGGATAAACCTTGTTGTATTCTTCAAAGATAACATCATAGGCAGAGTCGGCTTGTCCGCAGACACATGATTTCAGCTTTTGGAAGGACGGCTTGTCAATATCCTTGTTCTCGCCAATCAAGAAAATCTTGTAAACCATCATTACCTTTCGGAAGAGGTTATCGCGATTGGTCTCAGCTAATGCCTCGGATTCTTGTTGCAAACGGGTAATATCCAGGTTCAACTCAGCTATCGTAGCACGTTTTTGAGTGGCACGATACAAGAGGAAAAACACCAACGCAACCGCCACAACCAATACCAACGAAATGATGAAAAGCATTTTGCGCCGGCGCAGAAAAACTGAAATCATATTTTCGCTATGGTCCAGGTCGCCATTCAAGGTTGAAATGGTGGTCTGTACTTTTTCCATCAGTTTGATGTTCTCGCTGGACCTTGCCGTGACAATGGCCTCATTCAAAGCCGCCATGGCCGAGTCGAAGTTGTTTTGCTGCCAATAGACGCAACCGCTGTAAAGGGCCGACAAGGTTTTCATCTCGGCATCGTCAGTGAGATTGAAATAACGCCGTGCCTGAAAAATGGAGGTGTCCTGCGAGATGTCCTCTCCCCTGCTGAATTTGCCTTCGATCTCCAACACCGTCCGTTCCATGTTGTCCATGTCGGACTTCACATTGCAAGCTGCCAATAGGCATATCAGCACAAAGGCCAACCAACATCTTGATTTGTATAGCAAATTCAGCATCGTCTCAACAATTAAACAATTGACTTCGTCGAATTATCATTTCAACAACGCAACAATTCAACAATTATTGCCCCGCCGCTTCCCCACCATTTTGGGCCTCATTCTCCAGTTCGATGTTACCGAAACGCAATGTAAAACCTGCACACACACAAGAAGAATTGTATCTTGATGTTTCTGAAACCGTTACCGTTGGGCTATCAATATATGTGTCTTGCTTCAACAAACCAAACAAATCGTAGCCGTTGACAAACACCGACAACTTATGATCGAAGAAATCGGCACGCATACCGCAGTCGACGGAATAATTGGCACCCTTCTTCCAAAACAGCGTCTGGGTCGGAGAGTTGTAGTAAGCCGAGGCATGCACTTCCAGACGGTCCCATAGCTTGGTCCAAAGGTTCAGTCGAAAACTGTAGCAAAGCATCTCACTCGGTTCCAAAGCATCATCGGTCTTGATGTAAGATTCATAAAGGTTGGCATAAAACCGCAAATTGAACATCCCGTTCGGACGATACATCATGTTGAACTCACCACCCGCATTATACGACCTGCCTACATTGACCGGCCAGTTGAAAGAGACCACCCTGCCATAATGCTCATGGTAAGCCGCGTCAGTTATCTTGTTGATTTCATTTTGTTTTCCTTTATAATATCCCGTCAAACCTACAGAACCAAAATCGTCCCAATACTTCGTCCAACTTGCCTCAATGTTGTGGGTGAAAACTTGTTTCAGCTTAGGATTGCCCGTAGCATAGGATTCCTCATCGAATTTGATAAAAGGACTCAGTTGCTCTGCGTAAGGATTATGGATCCTCATGGAATAACTCAACTTGAAGTTGTGCATCGACTGGGTGTGATACGACAGATGCAGCGATGGCAAAGGATAGAAATAATAAGCTGTAAAATCATAATTTGGAGCGTCGGGATATACGATGCCCGTCCTATAATACCTCAAGCTCAAAGTAGGCTGCACAGTAAAATTGCCGAAACGGTGCCGCACCTGGAAATAGCCGCCCAAATGATGATCGACCTGACGGAATCGATACGACATTACCGAGTCGTGCACATATACGCCATTGGCCAGACTGTCCAATGGGCTGCACTCGTTTTTTCCTTCCCAACCGGCATTGATGCCCATGCCAAATTCGCCATTCTTGGAATAAGGTAAATTGTAATCCACGCGTGCATTGATAGGGATGTTGGTCGAGACATAGTCCATCACGAATGCCCTTTCATACGGAGACGGCAAGGTGTAAATCTTGTGATAATCAATAGGAAGCGCCGAACGGGTAATACTTCCATTCATGCGTAAAGTAAGGTTATGTCCTTCTTCGTCGAATTTGTGCTGATAGTTCAACCCGTAAGGCAAGAAGAGATAGTTTGAATTCGATTTGTTCTCGATGGAGTATTTGTACTCGCCCGATTGTTCAATGTATTCAACGCGTTCGCGCTCCTGTCTAACCTCCGAAGGCCCAAATGAATCCCAAAACATGGCATACAAAGAGAATGTGTTCATCTTGTCAGGCGTGTAAGTCAAGTTCAGGTTGACCCCTGGACTGTAAGTAGTGTAATTGTTGTACATGCTACTCTTCAAATGGCTGGTCAAGATTTGGTTTCCTTCTTCATCTTCACCATACAAATCCTTCTCAGAATGCGCTTCGCCTTTACCATGATACCAATAGGTGTTCGCGTAGGCATTCACCGTCCACTTATCGTTTTTCCAGACGTAGGAAGCCCACGGCATCACGTAGGGTTGCGAAGAAACATTGGTGCCAAAGCAAAAGAACTCGTTCCGCTTGATTTTGGTGTTCATCACGATGTTGATGATGCCATCGGCGGTGGTGGCATAACGCGCCGATGGGTTAGTGATGACTTCTATGCGGTCGATGGCGTTGGCGGGCAAGGTCTGGATGTAGGCCTTGAGGTTTTCTTCCGTGAGGTTGGAAGGCTGGTCATTGATCCAAATTTCAACGGAAGAAGTCCCGCGCAAGGTGATGTTGCCTTCCACATCGACGCTCACTCCGGGCGCATTCTGCAAGGCATCGGAGGCCACGCCGCCTTGCACGGTCGGGTCGTCTGAAACTTGATACAACGTCTTCTCTCCTTCTACCGAAAACAAAGGTCTTTCTGCCGTGATGGTGATGCCTTCAAGCAGCAAAGTGTCTACCGCCATCTGCAGGCTGTCGGCTTTCGGTTTGACTTCAGGAATTTCGACTTGGGCAAAGACCGCCACGCTGAGCATCACAAAGGCGGCTGTGGGGAATAGGATTCTTGTGTTCATCGCATGGTACAATTTTAGGTTTGACCATGCAAAAGTATAGTGAAAAAACAGGCTTTCCGCAAGCCTAAGCCTCGTGTAGAGATATTTGCGGAAAGCCAAAAATCAACTATTTGTAATTCAATGCGTTGAAAAGTGGATGGTAGAGACCTTTTTACTCCATCTCCAGCTCTTCATACTCATATCTGACCTTCTCCCCGACCGTCACCACCAGATAACTTGGCGTCACCTTATCTTCGTTGAGGTTGTCGGTCATCACATACTGCACACCGCCAAACTGACGCTGCTCGCGCATGTGGAAATGTCCCATAATGACCAACTCCACGTTGCTGCGGCTCATCAGGTCCATGAAGGCATATTGCTCGTCTTGTGGCAGGTTGGCGGCCGGTGTGGTGGTGTAATTATAAGAGGTGCGGAACAGCCAGTTGTGGCTGATGACAAAACAGTGGCGGTAGTCCTTGCGATGCGAGAGCTTCTCCTCCAGCCATTCCAACTGCCGCTTGCCATGGGTACCGTTACCCGAATCCAAGAAGATGAACAAATCCTTGTAGCCACTGACAGTATTCACAGTTACTGTATAGGTCGATGTGTGGAAATACTGCTTGTAAAAAGGTGTGCAGTCGAAGTACACATCATGGTTGCCGATGACAGGAAAACAAGGGTCGTTTTTGATTTGCGTTTTTGGGTTATAGGCCATGGCTTCGGCTGACATCCTGAAACCTGCTTCGCCACTTTCATTCACCAAGTCGCCGGCATGGATGGCGAAAATGGCCTTAGGGTCGTTGCGCTCAGCGGTGATGTACTTGTAGAGACGGTCGTTCTCGCCCTGAGGCACAATGCTGTCGCGCTCGGAATAGTGCGAGTCGGAACAGGAATAAATGTGATACTCGTCAGGGGCATTCTCGATGACGGGTTCGTCGTTTTGGGCGTTGTAGTCGAGCCAGTCGGCCACGCGTTCCTCAGTGTCGCTGCGGTTGATGACCATGCCTGCGACGTCAAGACGGTTGCAGCCAGTGGCCAATAACATGGCAGCTGCTAATATGATAAGGTGTAGCTTTTTCATAGTGTTCAGTTTTTAGGTTTCCAAATCAGTCCGACATTGCCAAACCAGCCGTTGTATTGCGACGACAGGTTGAGTACGCCGCAAGGATGTAGGCCGAATTCCGAAGTGAGTCGCAGACCATTGCCAAAGTCGTAATAGCCATTCACGCTATAGAAGAACAGCGTAAAACGTTCAATGACAAAGTCCCTGTAATTCGAGATGCGCGCACCCACATTCCATGGATGCTCCTGGTCAAACAGGTTGCCTTCCACGCAGAAAGTAACATTCATCGGCTCGAAGGTCACATCCATGCCACCATTCTTTCGTAACGGTATGGGGGCTGTATAACGGTTGGTCAAGCCCAACTGAAAGTTGAAATGTCGATTGCGCCAACCCAAATCGAGCACGCCATTGAATTCCTGCAAATCATAGTTCGGGAAGACGCGATACAAATAACGGTTTTCCAAATAAAGTGTGCCGCATTCTGCTTTCAGCAGGTCAATTTGATACTGCAGATTCAGGGAATAGCGGCTCAAAGTCGTGGCTTGAAAACCTAACCCGACGTTGAAGTTATTGGCCATTTGGTAATTGCCCATCAAGGCAAGTGATGCACTGCTGCCCGAAGTACGCGTGTAGTCATATTCACCATAGGTTCGCAGCGTCCATTGTGCCCTCGCCACAAAAGCGACAAGCAACAACGCAAGAGTAAAAAAAAGTCTTTTCATTGGTTGATGATTTGAGTTGCAAAAGTACTGAAAAGGGCAAAGCATTTCCTCCTTTAATCTTCTTTTTTCTATTTTTGTGGTTTCATATAACCAGATTAGCTATGAAACACACCATTGTTTGTTTTTTAAGTTTGTTCATTTTCAGTTTTATTAATCTGGGACTTTTGGCCCAAAATGGTCTTCAATTTGACAACCGAGGCTTTGAGCAATGGACCTCACGGGATGAAAACGCTGTTAGCGAGCCCTCACACTGGCACTCAGGAGGCACGGCAACGGGCTCTTTTTCGGGATTTGTATCGAGTCAAATAGAGCAATCCTCTCAGACACGCCCCGGTTCCAACGGGAGCAAGAGTGTACTTGTTTTCCCTGACAGAGTTCTAGGTGTCACAGCCAATGGCAACATCACCAATGGACGCATGAATGTCGGCAGCATGTCGGCAACGGGCTCGGGCAATTACAACTATACGCAACGTTCAGAGACCGCTTTCAACACCCCCATCACCCAACTCCCCGACTCTCTCACCATCTGGGTATGCTTCCGTAGCCAAAGCACATCCGACAAGGCACAAGTGAAAGCTGTCGTCCACGGTGACGCCGATTACAGGATCATTGCCAATGGAACCGAAGAGCCGGCCAACATGCATGTGGCCACAGCAGTTCGTTCGTTTACCCGCACCTCGGTGGCCGGTGGAGCCTATACTTGGCACCGCTTGAGCATCCCTTTCAACAACAATGGCCCCTGCTCCGACGTGCGCTATATCCTCATGACTGCCACCACCAACGAGACGCCTGGCTCGGGCAGCACCAACGACGACCTACTCATCGACGATGTATTGCTCATCTATAACCCAACACTTACGATGGGGCAGCTTGCCTCCAACAATTTTGTGCCTAACGACGCCATCACCATTCCCTTCACCTTGACGGGAACCATGTCTCCTGAAAACCTCAACACTTCGGCCAACCAGGTCATTGCCCAGCTCTCTGATGCGAACGGCAGTTTCAGCAATCCCACCGAATTGGGGCGCATCACCACCCACACAAGTGGCAGCATCACCGCCCGCATCCCCAATGTGCCCAGCGGACAACACTACCGCCTCCGCGTAATCTCCACCAACTATCCTTTGATTGGCGGTAACATTCAAGAAATCGGCATCACAAACACTTCCGATATCGAAGAATACAAAAACCTGTGTACATTTTATCCCAACCCGTTCACTTCAGTATTAAGTGTTACTACAGAGATAGCATCACAGAGTATTAAAGTATATGATGTTTATGGTCGAATGCTGAAAGAGCAAGCTGTTTCAGGCACACAATTCGAACTTGATTTGAGTGGTTTAAGCATTGGCGTTTATCTATTACAAGTCAACCACGGCAGCAGCCATAGTGTGCACCATATCATAAAAGTTGAATAAAATAGAGGTCGCAAGCAGGTTTTTCCTAGACCGTATAAGTTTTATTTCTTAATGCTCAAGATGACACCCAGAGCCACGCCAAGGAGAGAAGCAAACAGCACCTGGAAAGTTGGCGGCAGCAAGAAGGTAATGGTATGAGCAGGATACCAGAACAACGGTATGGTCTTGGCAAACACGAAACCGTATTGGATATCCCAGTTGATCTTCTTAGACAAGGTCTCACGGATCTTCAAAGGAGCGCTGAAAAAGCCTTTCAACGTCCCCCCTGTCTCAGCAATATGAATATCAGTGATCTTGTGGAAGGTCATAAAGACAGGCGCAAACAAAGTGTTCATAAGCACGCTGATACATAACGCGACAAAGACCTTCCCCCAGCAAAGGTCGGATTTAAACCATTCCGCGGCTTCCCCATCGAGATGGAAACCTCCGTCCAACAAAGCGATAGTACCGTTTTTGAAGATGGTCATGGCCGAGGCGATGACTACACCCAATACACCCCAAACCAGCATCTTAGGCAGCAAACCGAAACCTTCCTTGTGATACACACCCTCACGAATGCGCAATGCCAACATCTCACCAAAAGTACCCAAAATTGCGAACTTGAAGAAACTCATCAGCAGGCCATGGTTTTTGGTGGTTGTGTTGAACCAATCCCATGCGCCTGGAATGAATGCAAAGCCGCATATCACGGCACCTACAACGATTAATGTGATAAGATCTGATTTTTTCATATTTCTATTGTATGACGATTCGTTTCGAACGATGGCCGACCCTTAGTAAATACAATCCAGGCGGCAATTCTGCACTAACTCGAACGCTTGTCTTTCCGACAAATGAACTATTCCTACTATATACACGACGTCCAAGACAATCAAACATTTCTATAGGCAACACAACGTTCTCGTCCGTATCCAAAAGAATGTAAAACACTCCCTTATTGGGATTGGGAAACACCGAGAACTCTAACGAGGTCATCTCATCAACGCTAAGCAGATCGAACAGCTCCTGCTCATAGGCACGGCTGCGTTTAAGGAAAAAGGCTTCGGTACTATCCATATCCGATTGCCAACGTTGCACACTTTTGGGGAAACCAAAACGTTCGGATTGCCTTGGTATCTCCTCTTCTACAATAGAGCGGTATCTGTCCCAAATATGTTTCAGAGCATCGTAGCTGAACACGGAAGTACTCAACTCATAGTAACGTTGCTGAAACATTCTCTTAAATCCCTCATTCTCAAAGAACTTATTGGTAATCAAACTATTTCCACCTTGATTCATCGCATTATAGACGGCATGATAATACCATCTTGTAAAGCATCCGTCTCCATCATAAAAAATCATACGAAAAGGAGTTCCTGTCGCTGCCTGCCATATCAAAACATTATTTGAAGGCCAATCGAGGTTGGCTCCATATGTCTCCAAGATCAGGTAATCGATATAACTTGGAACATCCATGTGAGAAAAGGCATAAACAGAATCTTCGGGCTGAGTGAGGTCGGCATCGCGTATCCAAATCCTGAAGTTACGACAATCTGTAGGATCGCCATATTGAGGCACTCCCCAAAACTTCAAGACATTGACTTCCTCAAGATTCACTTCATAATGGTCTTCAAGATAGCGCTCATCTGGCGATTCTTCCAAGGTATAGATGCCCCAATACTCGCCATTGATAAAAACTGCGACTTCGCGCACCCCAAGACCATCAACATTAAGTTGCGCACCGACCATTTGCGAAAGATACTCCTGCCCTCCCGTTTGCAACCAATTGCTACAACGAAATGGATGCAGGTTGAGGTGTTTGTATCTATCGATAGGAGTTGTGATAAAGAACTGATGCTTAAAACGTTTCTTCCCGTATTCCTCTCTTGCATAGAGGCGCATCCCCTTTTGTTGAAAAAACCTTGATGCACCTCCATGTGTACGAAGACCACATATTTGATTGATGCCCCAATTATTGGTTTCATAGAACTCCACGTTGATTCGCCGTTCCCATTCAATGCCCCTTTGGTAATAATTGCCCGTATGGGTAGAATCAGCTGGATCATAATTCACCCCTGGGACAAAAATGCCAGTATTGTAGTCGAACAACGCCAAGGAATCAGCAGCGATGGAAACTACTGGCAAGCCATGAGTATCGCTACCCAATGACTTTATTATATAAGTATTGGTGACTATGGAGCTGACGCAGTTATCATAGTCATCGAATGCCGCTGCCCGAATCACAATAACTCGTTCAACATCCGTCACGGCATGATAAATCGAAGGGATACAATTGACAATCGTATGGATGTTCGACCTAGAGAAGCATTGTTCGTCCAATAAAAATGGACCGTTATAAAGTGTCGAGCTTGCCGTTGGTGTCTCTCCATTGAAAGTGTAGCGAATACGATGACCCTGTTGACTTTCCAAAGCCAAGGTAAAGCTCTCGTCATAGAACCCACCCCGGCTGGAAAAAAGCACCGTGTCCGTCTGCCCCAAAAGTATAAAAGGGAAAAACAGCAATAACAGTATGACTCTACATGACTTATTCATCCCGAGTCAAGTTCCTCGCCTTTTTATCCTGTTCCTTGTTCTGCCAATAACGTCCCAGCAAGCACAACAGGCACAATCCGCATAGGATGCCGCCTAGCACAAAGCCTGTCTGGTCTTCACCTTTGGCAAGATATAGGTAAATGCCATAGCCAAAAATGGCCAAATCGACGATGATGCTAAGGATGTAACCCATGGTACGACTGGTTTTGTCGGTCTTTTTCAGCAGGAGGTTGTCAAGCAAAAAGGTGACGACGACCAATGCAGCATAGACAAGGTAATAGGTTGCTTTTTCGGTAATCATGTTTCAAATGATTTGGTGCTGTAGAGACGCAAGGTTTTGCGTCTCTACAGCACCCTAATTATTTTTCAATTCTAATACGTGCATCCACAGCCGTGACGTAACGAGGATTACCCAGCAATGGGTTGAGGTCCATCTCTGCAATCTCAGGAGCAGCTTGTACCAAAGCGCTAACGCGGGCCACCTGGTCGGCGTAAAGGTCAAGGTTGACGCCTTCTTGACCACGCACGCCCTGCAAAATCTTATAGCCCTTGAGCTGTTTGAGCATCTCTTTGGCTTCGTCAGCCGTGATCGGTGCCAATGCCGATTGGACATCTTTCAGAACTTCGATGAAAATACCACCCAGTCCGAAGAAGATTTGATGACCGAACTTGGCATCCTTGATGGCGCCAATGTATACGTCAGTACCGTCAAGCATCGGATACATCTCCACGGCATAAGTCTCAGGAATAACGATCAAACGGTCAAACTCCTTGGCCACCGTGTCAAGATCTTTAACACCGAGCGTCACGCCGCCCACATCGCTTTTATGTAATGGGCCGACGACCTTCATAACGAGCGGGACATCCTTCGAGCAGCCCACTTCCTTGGCAAAGGCGAGGGCATCTTCTTTCTTGCTCACTTCAACGCTCTTCTTACGGCTGATGCCAGCGGCGTCAAGCAACTCGTTGTAGTCGGCAATCTCCAGATAGCCATCCTTACAACGGTCGATAGTGCGTCGAATGCGCGCCACGTCGACTTGTGGAAGCTCCACATGTTCAGGCTGCGGTTTCGGAGTGTTGTAGACCTTACATATGGCGTTACCCAGCACGCACTCCTCTGGGAAGTTGATACGTCCTTTTGCAATGAAGTCCTCGATCTCTTCCTTGACGTTGATGATGGAAGGCAACACAGGGAAAATGGGCTTCTTGCAGGTCTTCATCTTCTCATCGAGCAGATCATACACTTCCTTATTGCTGAACAGGCCGGGCGAGCCGAAAATGACCACGGAGAAGTCAATCTCATCGTACTCGTTCTCGACAGTATCTATGATATAGCCAAGTTGCTCAGCGGTACCCGTTGCGAGGAAGTCGATGGGGTTACCCACGGAGGATCCTCCGTAAAGTTTCGCGAGCAAAGCAGGACTGGCAGGATGGTCTTTCAGTGAAGGAACTTCCATACCACCATTACTGAGCACGTCGGTAAGCATCACTGCTGGGCCACCGGCATGGGTAATGACGGCGCAGCGTTTCCCTTTCAATTCGGGATGCATGAACACGCCACAGACAGTGGTGAGTTCCTGACGGTTATGGCAACGAACAATGCCTGCCTTACGGAACAAGGCATCGACGGCAGCGTCGTTAGTGGCCAGGGCGCCCGTATGTGATGAAGCGGCGCGGCTACCTGCAGCACTACCACCACTCTTGATAGCAGCGATGTGACAGCCCTTGTTAATGAGACTGCGGCTATGCTTGAGCAAACGTTGCGGGTCACCGATTTTCTCCATGTAAAGCATAATGACATGACTCGACTTCTCAGGGTCGAAGGTCTCGTCGA
The DNA here is from genome assembly GCA_045117495.1 of Candidatus Limimorpha sp. GTDB lineage: Bacteria > Bacteroidota > Bacteroidia > Bacteroidales > F082 > Limimorpha. The sequence goes on from JBGUNT010000060.1 coordinate 16,649, forward strand.
GGTGTTCCAACACATCTTCTATACCCAATTGAGCGCTGTTACCTACAGCCCACACGCTGTTGAACTTCAAGCCATTGCTCATGCCGTATTCTTTGATAAACACGGCGGTGGCGCCGCTACCCGTGATGAAGTCCACGCCCCTAGGATCCAACGGAGGGATGGGGGCGTCGAAGCAGCCGGCATAGTTCACGTTAAGGAAACCCGTGCAATTGGGACCGATGAGAGAACCGCCGACGCTGTTAATGGTATCAACGATGTGTTTCTCGATTTCAGCGCCTTCGTGGCTCTCTTCAGAGAAGCCGGCACTGACGATGATAAAGCCTTTGCAGTCCTTCTCTTTAGCCAACACATCGACCGTTTGTGCACAAAACTTGGCGGCAATGCAGAGGATGGCACAGTCAACCTGAGGAAGGTCATCCACTTTAGCGTAACACTTCACGCCTTGTACTTCGGTCTCTTTGGGGTTCACAGCATAAACCTGACCCTTGAATGGGCTCTCCAAGAGGTTCTTCAACGATTTACCACCTGGTTTATGGATGTCGGACGAGGCACCGCATACGACAATGCTTCTCGGATTAAGTAATTCTTTTGCTATCATATTAATAAGGTATTGTTTACTGTTTTATTTTGCTGCAAAGATAAGGTTTTTTCCTTTAGAAACAAAAAAAAGGCGGCCCCTTCACGGGGTCGCCTTTCTTAGGTCTGTAGAGACGCAACGAATGCGTCTCTACATGCATACAGTCTTATCTGACCACGGTCACACGATGTGTGCTGATACCATTGGCGGTAGCAACGCGAATCACATACACGCCAGCATTGTATTGCGACATGTTGAGGATCACTTCGTTGTCGTCAACCTCAGCATCGTAGACCACCTGGCCGAGGACACTTGTCACAGTGATGTGGCGCATGCCAGCAGCCTTGATGGTGACGTTGTCCTTGGTCGGGTTCGGGAACAGGGCAATCTCAGCCTGGTTCTCAGGAACCTCGTCGTAGTTGACGTTCGTGGTAACCATCTCGGATTCGCAGTCAGGATAGACAGCCACGACACCGATCGGCAAGGTCAATGCAGGATAGCCTTCCAAACCGTAGATGACAACCGGAATATCGCCAGGATTGACGGTACCCGCCAACTCACCACCAATGTAGAACTCGTAAGAAGTGACGCCTTCAGGTTCATCCCATTCGATGAAGATGGCTTCGCCGAATTCAGGAGTGTTCTGGTAGTAACCATTGAGGTTAGTCACAGGAGCGCAATCCTCAATAACTTCGGGCTCTGCGCAGACCGGGCAACCCATTGACCAGCCATAGTTGTGGTCGGGCAGCACCATTTCACCAGGATAGATCGGGCGGACGCAGTACTCATGATCGCCAAATTCATCGGTATCGGTGTATTCGCGAACGTTAGCATCTGCGAAGGCAAGATATTCACCATCCTTGGTGATCAAGAAGCCGAGGATATTGGTAGGAGTCACAATATCGCAGTCGGTCTCACCTTCACCTTCAGTCTTGGTGAAGGAGATATTGCACTGTTGCTGCGAATAGTTCGTAATCATCAGGATGTAATACTCACCCACTTCAGGCACATGGTAGGTAATGCAGCTACCATCGGCGAGCGAAGAACCACCATGATCATGTTCTGACAAAGGATAGCCCAGATAAGCATCCTCAACGCTTGCAGTTGAATAGCTGCAGTCGATGATCTTTTCGCAAGTCAGATCATTTGCGCAAGGTGCATACGGATCGGTGAAGGGACCCCAGAGGCAATAGTCAATGTCTCTATTGCTACCTGGATTGTCAGGATCGTGAGCTTCCATGTGAATCACAAACTGACCAGCCGTTTCTATTCTCATGTGATACCATGATGGATAAGGCTGACTTAAGACGCAACCGAATTCGGCATTTTCATCAGCAGTAGCGCCACCATCGTGAGCAGCAGGGAATTCAATCACTTCCGAAGTGCAGAACGGCAGCGAGTTGATGCAATGGTCGTTCTCGGTTCTTGAATGGATTGTATACACATCCATCATGATGGAGAGGTAATGGGCAGGAGTAATGTTGCTCTTCCAAATGCCATTAGCCTCGGTGACTTCAACCTTGTCCATCAGGCCGAAGTCAGTGATGGCATTCTTGTAGAAGTCTTCGAATTCACCCATGAAGTTGTCCATCTCGTAAGCCGGGTTGACAATGAACTTGCCATACTCATTTTCAGGAGTCACTGTGAAGCGGCTGTCGTTGCTGAGGGTGTAGAGGAAGAATGCTCTGAAGTAGACATTGTCCTCGGCAAAGAAGTTCAGCATGACGCCTTCATCGGCATATTGCGTGTAGAACTCGCCGCCCTTGTCAAAGCTGTAGCCACCCTTGGCACCAGCGGTCAAAGCAACATCGTCAATCCAAACTTCGTAAGCATCATAGTTAACGTCATGGAAGGCGATGTACACATTCTGGCCAGCATAAGCGCTCAGGTCGATGGTGTGTTGGCGCCAGTTGTCGTAACGGTTGGCATCGTGACGGACGTTGGCCTTGGCACCGCTTTCCTTAGCGCTACCGCTCCACACTTGCGTGAAGTCAGAAGCACCCGGGTTATCGGCAGTAGCCACGCAAACCTTGAAGCTCTCAGGATAGCTGTCGTTGGCGTTGTCGGCCCAGAAAGTCAACGTTGAACCATTGGTGATAGCATACTTCTGAGGTGAAATGAGGTAGCTGTCAGTGTCGTAGGCACCATCATAGTCGATGAACGAGTAGCACATGGCAAAGCCGCTGCCACCGTGGGCATGCGTAGTATAGTCATAGCCACCAGGATTGTTGTCGCTG
>JBGUNT010000061.1:0-60046 GCA_045117495.1 Candidatus Limimorpha sp.
ATCGACGACATGTCGTTTTCCATGTGTTCGAGCGATTCGGCAAGCATGAGCGCCAAATTGTTCATTGACATCATGGCGGTTTGTTGGTGGCGTGCCGCCTGTGAGAGCTTCAAGTCGTTGAGATGCTTCATGGCATTTCCTGTTTGGTTCTCAATGATATGTAGCTCGTCGAACACGAAGTTTTGTATGGTGGGCTGTCGCATGGCTATGCTACGCAGCGAATCACGAACGATATTGAAATTATCGGCAATCTCTTTTTGTGTGATGATTTTTTGCACCAATGACGGATCGTCGGTTCTAATACTGCCAATTTCTGTCATAAGGGCTTCTTGTTCATGTGAGGCATGGACTACATTTTCCAAAAGGATTCGGAGCAAATGCGCGTCTTCAGCCATCTGTTGCATGCCTCCCATCTGCATTTGTTGCATCATACTGTTGGCCATTTGCTGCATCTTTTGTCCTGCCTTTTGCTTCTGCTGTGACGATTGCTGCTGGTCGCCGGTTTCCTCATTTTGCATGGCATCATCGAGGTCTTGGTCGATGCTTTCCTGCATTTCTTCATCTTTTTCAAGGTTGAACGGTTGTTGCAAGTCTTGGTTTTTATCTAGCAACTGATCGAGTTCATCCATCATTTTGTCGAATTCCTTTTTGGCTTCCTCGGCCGATTTTTTGTCCGTCTCCTCCCCTGCTTTATTCTGATTGTCAGATTCTTGCTTCTGTAAATCCTCACCTAGTTTGTTCAGTTTATCGGCCAAGTCGTTGAGGTCTTTTTCCATTTTCAGTTGTTCCAACAAAGAAAGGTTACGGTCAAGAAGCTCCTGCATCGACTGGTTGTTTTTCTTGATGTTTTGCATCATCTGCTGCATTTGCTCGCGTGGCATTTCTTCAAGGAGTTTGTCGATTTGCTCCATCATCTTGCGAAGCTCGTCAGGGATCACTTCATCGAACAATTTGTTGATCTGTTCCTGTTTTTTGATCAGGTCTTCGTTGGTGATCTCATGTTCTTTCATGAAATCAGACAGCTTTTCTTGTTCTTCTTGAAGTTTGTTCCATTCCTCTTGGATTTGCTGCTGCTTTTGCATGAGTTCTTTCATTTTTTCCTTGTCCGACCAATCCAAATCTTTTTTCTGGATGAGGTCTTGCAGCATCTTTTCTATAGCATCTTGCAATTTGTCGGCTTCATGCGATTTCTCGGAAAGGCGTTCCATGATATCCTCCGACTCTTGGTTGGCAATGCTGTCTAAAGCAGCCTCAGAGGGTTTGTAGTAGGAGAGGACCTCGGATCGTTTCGACTTGGGTCCATGGAACCCGTCATTGTCCCACACTTCGAAATAAACTTCCATGTTTTGTCCTGGCAGGATGCCCAAGCTGTCCATGTTCATATGATAGAAAAACGAAGAACGGGTTTGCTTGGAGTCGAAAGGTACCGTCTTAACAAAGCTTTTCTCGACGGGCTCTTTGACCTTGCAATTGAATGTCAGGCGGCTGAATCCGTAATCATCGGTAACAATACCCGAGAAATAGACGTCGGAAGAAAGTTGTTCGTCGAACGATTCAACACGAATGTCAGGATAGGCGTCGGGTATTACATCCACAGAGAAGGGCAGGGGGTCAATGGTATGGTTCCAGCTGTTTTGAACCCCAATCTCAAATTTGGTGGATTGTGCGGCGATAAACTGGTATTCAAACACATCATCTTTCGCCATCAGAGGGTTGCTCATAGTATCACGGGTCACAGTCATCTGTTCCGTGTCGCGTGTCGTGAAGCTGAATCGTAACGATGTGCCTTGGGGGACGATGAGACGGGTTTTGCCTTCAAGGGTCTCGTTGGTGCGATGTATGTAAGCTGGATACCGCAATTCGCAACGATAGGAGAGGAGGGCGGGGTTGGGATGCACCGTGATGTGAAGAGGGCGGCTGGTATAATCGCCACCTACCACCTGGAAGGACAAGTCGTCAAAGAGGTTTTTGAAGGTATAACCGAAATCGTTGGCCGATGTCTTGGTCATCAGTTGCTGTCCGAGCTTGCTTTTCACATAGAAGGCATCGGGAATCCTGTCGCCCGTAACTTTGATGGCAAATTTGACGTCCTCGCCCTGACAAGATTCGATGTCGTCTTGTATGATTTCGACTTGGTAGGGTAGGGGCTTTTCAAACTCTTGTTCGTAGTTGACGATGCGCTGCGTGGGTTGCACCGCAAAGGATGGCAAAAACACCATGAGGAGAACCAACAAAAGAAGTGTGCCGAAAAACAAGCCGAGCCATTTTAGGTTGCCGCGTAGGTTGACAGCATCGCTGAAATGAATAGGGGAGAGTTGGGCGCTGCGTTGCTCAATGGTGGCGACGAGCAGATCGCTTTCTGAAGATTTGTCGAGCAGATCGCTTAATTGTATGGTGTTCAACAGCTTGTCTTTGATTTCTGGGAAAAACTTACCTATCATCACAGAGGCTTGTTCTATCGAAATTTTCTTCCGGAATCGGATTAGATTGATGAGCGGTATGATAAAATGATACACCAAAACAAAGGCGCTACCAGCCAATAAAAACAAAAACAAAACAAAACGTCCCTTAGGCGGGAACCAAGACACATATTCTAATCCGTTGATGAGCAAATAGAACACGATCCATAGTACCGCACCCACCAACACGCCTTGTATCAGGCGGTTGAGGTAGTACTTCTTGGTGAAGCCTTCGATCTTTTCTATCAATACCTTAGGCGCAGACATATCCAAAATAGAATAACCTGCAAAAATAGTGAATTTTTGGAAACCATTGGGTAAGTTGCCACCGACGAAGAAGATTTGGAGCTAAAAATCGCTCGACTTTTAAACGGATTCTACATTGTCAAGACCATCCGTTTGGTGCAGATTTCGAAAAAGGGCACCCCAAACAGGATGCCCTTTCCCTTTCAAAATGAAATAAAACCCTCTACTCTTTGACGATTTTGCCTTGCAGCAAGCCATTTTCGGTACTGATGCTGTAGAAGTAAACACCAGGCTTCCAGGCGCTGCCGTCTATGGTAAACTCTTTTGTATCGGCACACTTTTCGGTCTTGCAGTATACCTGTTCGCCCAACACGTTGTAAACCATGATGTTGGACTTACCATTCACGGCTTGTTCGGCTTTGATTTTCACTTTGCCGTTGAAGGGGTTGGGATAGATGGAGTGCTGCAATCCTTGATTTTCACTTATTGAAGTTTGATCATCCACGTAGAACAAATTGAAGAGCTCTTGGGTTTGGCTGTTGCCTGCCATATCGCTGAGGACAAACTTGACGGTGACCCACTGGTTGAGAACACTACCCACTAACTGCGACAAAGGGATCTCATAGTAATTTCCGTAATTGACATGGAACATTTCCGGTTTTTCCTCAAATTCAAGCGGTTGGTATTCTGAGCTTTCCGTTTTATAGAAAATTTCAACAACCGCCTCTTCGTCATATACCATATTCCAATATAAATCCAGGTCAACATGATAATCGCCACCAGCAAAATTGATTCTTGAATGTTCCAAGTCGCTAACCGTTATTACTTCTTCATTGTTGGCATCCATCACCTGTAGTAAGTTAAGCGTAGGCGGCAGAGCATCGTTTCGGTTCATATCGAATTCGATATGTGTAATGTTGGTTTTGGCAATGCCGTCCACAACCAAATTATCATTCACGATGTCATAGGAGACGGGTGCTGCATCGACAAAATTCATGACGTTTTTGTTTGCCAAGTACAAACTGTCTTCAAAAAAGGTTTCCCCATTGTAGGTGATTTTAAGAGTGCGGTCTTCGTCTTTGGCTCTTTGTACGCCTCCCTCTCCCAAATAGCCACACAAGTTTCCAAAGAAAGGAGCGCCCCATGGGCTAGTCTCAACATTGTAGTTGAGGGGCTGGCTATACAACAAAGGGGTCCTGTATCCAAAAACGAGGGTTTTAGTAGGTTCATACTCATACACGGCAGGAGTGCATGGCACAAAATCAGGATAAAATGCTGGTGAAAAACCAGTTTTAATAAAGATATCATAAGGCTCTCGGATCATTTTTCCTTCCGAATCCAATGCCATTCCAAAAGGTGCTAGGATATCACAATAGTTTCGATCAAAATCAAATTCATGGTTATTGTCAAATGACTCGTAAACTATGGGAACAACCATGAATTTCATGTTGGATCCTCCATCCACAATGGGATCATTATTATTGGTTAAATTAGTAATAACCCTCAAGGGCTCCTCTGGATTATATATACAATCGATAGACCATCTTACAGAACGCCCGTAGGATTGAAGCCGTGGGCCGAAATGCATATAAGCGGAATTGTAATATGAGCAGTCTGAATTATTGACATTAAAGTATTCCTCATGCACTATCAAGTCGTCTGAAAGATTACTAAGTGTGAGGTCGCCCGTTATTCCCTCAGTTATAGCTGGCAGCTGAATGCAGTATATACGTTGATCTGTTGTGTTAAAACATATGGTATTATACATAGTGATTCTGCTACCAAAATTATTGAAATAAAAAGGAAGATTTAAATTATTTATGCTGGTATGATAAGAAGAGGTAAGATGAAAAGACCCGTGGCTCATCACGAATTCCGTAAATATATCTATGATTCCTCCTCCTAATTCAGGCATTGATAAAGGTAAATCTTCTATGGGGTTTCCGTTTTCATCAGTTAAGACAAACGAAATTCTATTTGTAGCTTCGCTAAAAGACGGGGCGAACACCGTATCTCCTAATACCTCGAATTGATCATAAGCAAGAATACGATCGCCTGGTCTGACAATCACAATGTCATAATAGCCTTCCGGCACCTCTCTTTGGTAAATGGTATCATCGTGATACAATCCAATATCTTCAAAACCTTCATCATTATTAATTATGATGTTCTCCCATTCACTATCAGGAGCAATGGTCAGCGTGTAAACAGCTTTCCCTTCGGTATGGATAAGGTTGCGTTTTGGTTGTGAGGCGGCAATGATTTGGTTGTCATCAGTTTTACTTACGGAGTAGCCTTCGGGTACTTGCATCTGTGAAACAAAGGTTCTGTTGTCGGTTAAGGTGAAATGGTTTTGCGCATTTGCAACGCCTATGAACAAGGCCATTACGAGAAACATTGAATACTGTGTTTTCATTGTTTTGTTTTTTTTGTTAAGTGTTTGTGTTTTATTTGCGATTCGATTTGAAAACGAAATCGAGTGCAAAATTACATTCGGCCAAAAAGGGTTGTCAAGCAATCGGCGTTATCAATGCAGAAACACCGTCCATCTGTCATGTTAACAATACAGTAACAAAAAAAATTAAGAAAAAGAAAATCAGTATTTTGAAAGAAAAGAGACCAAATCAACACTGGAATCCACCAAATTCAGGCTTTTTCTCAGACGAGACCGGGCCACCCTTGCGCTTTCGGGTGTGATGTTGCAGATGGCGGCAATGTCTTTTGTGTTGAGGTTCATCTTCAAATAGGCGCAAAGCCGCAACTCGTTTTGCGTGAGGTTGGGGAAATCCGCCATGAGCTTTTGATAGAATTCGGGATGCACTTTCACAAAATACTGGTCAAAATCTTTCTTGGTGTCGTCATCCACAAGGGTCTTTAGGTCGTGGATAATACCAGGAAGCATGTTTTTCTTTGGGTGTTGTTCCCACTCAGAAAGCTTTTCTATAACCCCGTTTATCACTTCGTTGCTTTGTATCTTTCCTATGGATTTGGCTGTGATTTCGCGGTTTCTCAATTCTAATTCGGCTTTCAATCTTTTCCTATTGATCCAAATGATGACTACTGTTAAAACAGCTATAATGACGAACAATAGAGCTAAAATAATAATGATTAATTGCCTGTTTCTCGAAGCCAAACGTTGTAGTTCGTATTGTTGTTCCAAGGTTTGGGCTTCATGTTGGTATTGGTTTTCCTGCATTTTCAAAAGGTTGTGGCGGTTATTGAGGGTATCGGTTAAAACATTGAAATAACGCAAGTTTTCCACCTCTTTTTCATAGTCTTTCAAGTTTTCCAAAATATCAGATTTCAACTTTACGGCATACCATTCCAAATCCACTTCTCCTATTTCTTTTGCAATGAAAAGGGCAGTATCAATAAGGCCAAGGGAGGTTTCATATTGCCCCTTGCCATTGTTGGCATCCGCTTTATGCAAGTAATAGACTCCCAGTAGTTCCTTGTCATCATACTTTTCCAACAAATCTCTTGATTTGTTTAAACATAGGATAGCGTTATCCCATTGTTCTAGATCCAGGTGGCAAACAGCTTTTATTTGGTTTGCATTAATCAATTGTTCTTGTAAAACCGTTTCCTTCTGATTAGAAAGGGATGCGTATCGGAGGATGGAGTCAATATAAAAGAACGCAGAATCATATTGTTTCATTTGTTGGAAAGCAGAAGCAATGTTAAGCAATACATGGCTATCCGTATTATCAATTAATAGTTTTTTCAACTGAACGGTTGCGTCTTCAAACCGATTCATCCCCATCAGTAATGCAGCATAATTGTTTTGGAAAGAGTGTAGTAGTTTATCAAATCCATTATTCTCAGCAAGGTTCAACCCTTTTTCTATATAGCTTTGACATTCAGGAAATTGATGAATTTTGTAGTAATAGCCGCTTTGGGCAAGATAAATACGTGTCAACAAAAGTTGTGTCCGTTTTGTTTCCTTTAGGGTTTCTGTTACTTGCAGAGATTCCTTTATATAAGGAAAACACTCAGAAAAACTATACCTTTCGTAGGCGCACAGGCTTCTATAATACAGGCTCAGCGCTTTCCAATAACTATCTTTCAAGTCATTGGCCATGGAGGACATTTCATTTATGTAGGATTCGGCTTCCAAAATCCTATGTTCATCATAGTAAAACATAATTGCTGCATCCAAAGCTTCAGCCCTTGCCACATTGGCTTTACGGTTTTCTTTCAGCCGCCCCACCAGCGAATCCGGCAAAGGCAGAGCTTCGTTCTCGTTTTGGGCGAAGGAGAACAATGGAAAAACTAGCAATAGAAAAATGATAAAACGTTTCATGATATTTTGTTGTCCTATAGGCATGGCGTTTCTTTTCAATAATTCAACCCGAACATCCAAAGCGGAATGACACCTGGAGTACCATATTCAATATCATCCTTAACCACATAGCTGTCGGGAACTTCTGCAATCTGGCGGCGGCCTTTCTTGTGGCCTCCCACTTCAAAGGTATGACCATCGACCAAAAAGTCTGAAATCTCGGAGGCGGTCACTGTGTTGCGCACCCGCATTTGGTTGAAGAAGAAAGTTTCACGCAAGTTGCCCATGTCGGGTTGGGTTCCAGTGAGCGCATGCATCAGGTTGGTGTTGTCCAAATAGATTTTCTCCACTTTGGCCAAGCGTGTCATTCCAGATGCTGGAGACTGAAGGTTTTGAATCATGCCCGACTTTTCCATGTAAAAGAGATAGTCCTTTAGGTCGTTACGAGCCACGGAAATGTCGCGGGCAAGGTCGCTGTAATTGGGCTTGAAAGGCGAAATCTGCGAGATGATTTGCATCAGTTGCTTGAGCTTGTGCATCACTCCGACGCTGAGGCCTGCAAACTGAGGTATGTCGGTTTCAAGTGTCTGCTCAACCACCGCATTCAGTCGCTCAAGGTAATCTTTTTCTTGGCAAAACGGGAAATACCCTTCTCTGAGATATTCCTTGAACAAAGGCAATGGGCGGTGTTCGGCATAGGGAAAAACAGCTTTTGCCGAAAGAATCTCGTCGAGTGTAAGTTTCGGAACCAAAATGCCTTTTGTCATTTGTAGCCATTCGCGGAACGACATTCCGTGCATGTGATTCTTTAACTGTCGGCGCGACAGATCTGCACCGCCTTTCTCCAAGTCGAGAATCGATGATCCTGTGTAAACGATTTGCAGGTCAGGAATTTGGTCATAAATGTTTTTTATCTCTGTTGACCAGTGCTTGTATTTGTGCACCTCGTCAATATAGAGGTGCTTGCCGCCGTTCTTGTAGAACGTATCGGCCATGTCAAGCAAGGTGTGCTTTGAGAAATAGATGTCATCGGCAAATACCACGAGAGAGGTGTCGGGTTCACCGCTAAGCAAAATGTGCTGGAACATCAGGGTGGTTTTTCCGACACCCCTTGCACCCAGAATGGCGTTGAGCCGTGCCTCCCAACGGATTTCATCGTGAAGATAACGAACGAAGTCGGTTTTTGTCCTGTCCAATTGAGCCTGATAGCGTTGCATTAGTCTTTCCATGGTCTCATCGTTTTGTCATTTCGGCCGCAAAGATATAAAATTGTAACTAATAAAAATCGATTTTCCAATATAATTGATTCTTTTTCATGTCAATTTTGCATTTAAAGGGATATAAACTGTCAAACTTTGAAAAAAGAAAGATAGTTTCCGTATTTTTGCCGCCTAAAACCAACATACAATGAAAGAAGTCAGAGTAAGATTTGCCCCCAGCCCGACGGGTCCCTTACATATTGGGGGTGTGCGTACGGCATTATATAACTACTTGTTTGCCAAGAAGAACGGTGGCAAAATGATCCTTCGCATCGAGGACACCGACCAAACGCGTTTCGTGCCAGGAGCCGAGCAATATATCGTCGAGTCGCTCGACTGGTGCGGTATCAAGTTCGATGAGAGCGATTATGTCGGTGGCGAGTTCGGTCCCTACAAGCAGAGTAACCGCAAACACCTCTACAAGCAATACAGCGACGAGCTGCTGGCCAAAGGCTACGCCTATATCGCTTTCGACACCGCTGAGGAGCTTGACAAATACCGCAAGGAGGCTGAAGCCAACAAGCAGACTTTCATTTACAATTGCCAAAGCCGTAAGCATCTGCGTAACAGCCTGACGATGAGCAAGGAAGAGGTCGACAAACTCATCGCAGAAGGCACACCCTACACGGTGCGTTTCATGATTCCCGAAGACCGTGAGATCGTCATGCACGACCTCATCCGTGGCGAAGTGCACGTGCAAACCAACACCCTCGACGACAAGGTGCTCTTCAAGAGCGACGGCATGCCGACCTACCACCTGGCCAACATCGTCGACGACCATCTGATGCAAATCAGCCACGTCATCCGTGGTGAGGAATGGCTGCCTTCAATGCCGTTGCACGTCATGCTTTACGAGGCCTTCGGTTGGGAGGCACCGCAGTTTGCACACCTGCCGCTGTTGCTTAAACCCGACGGCAACGGCAAACTCAGCAAACGTGACGGAGATCGCCTTGGCTTCCCCGTGTTTCCGATGTATTGGGTGGATCCGAAGACGGGCGACACCGCCATGGGTTACAAGCAGTCGGGCTACTACCCCGAGGCTTTCATCAATATGCTGGCTTTGTTAGGCTGGAACCCCGGCACCGAGCAGGAAATCTTCACCATGGAGGAGCTCATCCAGGCCTTCTCGCTGGAGCGTTGCAGCAAGAGCGGCGCCAAGTTCAACGTGGAGAAGACCAAGTGGTTCAACCACGAATGGCTTATGCGCAAGTCGAACGAAGAGGTCGGTAAGGATTACCAAGCTTGGCTGAAAGCTGAGAAAAATCTCGACGTACCGCTCGATTTCGCGGTGAAAGTGGCTGGCCTTGTGAAAGACAGAGTCAACTTCGTGAAGGAAATTTGGGACCAAAGTTTCTTCTTCTTTGAGGCTCCGACAGAATACGACCCCGTCACGGTCAAGAAACGCTGGAAGGAAAACTCAGCCGAGACCATGCTTAAGGTGAAGGAGGTCATCAACGGTATTGAGCCTTTCAATTTGGCCAATATTGATGAAACCTTGAACAACTGGATCACCTCCAACGAATTGAATATGGGTCTCGTAATGAACGGTCTTCGCTTGATGGTGGTAGGAGCCGGTAAGGGTCCCCATATCGGTGAGATATTGGAACTTTTGGGCAAAGAAGAGACGCTGAAGCGTATCGAAGCGGGTGTCAAGGCCTTGGGTTAAGCCAAGACTTTCAAAACCTTCAAAACAACGGGTAGGTTTATTCAACCACCAAACGCTTGGTGGAAAAGCCTTTTTCTGTCGTAATACTGACCATGTAAATTCCAGAAATAAAACCACTTGTGCTAAGCTTGTATTGGTTTTGGCCGTTCAAGTCATGGATGAGTATGGGTTGTCCAAGGAGATTGCAGATCACAATATGACGCAAACCTTCTTCGGCCAAAACCTGGACTTCGTCTTTGGCTGGGTTGGGGAACAAGGCCACAGCGGTCGTATTGTGTTCTTCGGCCGAAGCATTGTTGAGTCCAGCCAAATGCGCCACAGCACCAAGATTAAGTTGAGCAAAGCGTTTGGATTGCTCCAAGTTGTTGACACTCAGACCTAAAACATCCTGTCGCGTATGGATATACGGCGAGTAGCTGTGTACGTCTTCGAAAGGATGGAGTGCCGCGTAGCCGTTACGGTTAAAAGAGGAAAAATCGCTGTCGCCAGACACCATCCAGTTTTGCCGTATGGGCATTTCGGGATAGTATATATCGCATAAATTGTAATAGAAATTGGCCAACAGAGAGTCGCGGTTGACATAAATCAAATGGATGTGAATATCGGTGCCTTCTTCAAGATAGCCAGTCATGTCAAGGTTGAAATAACCAACGATATCCATCTGTTTTTCAGCGCATTCCTTGGCGTAGGCGGCGCTCCCTATCAAGCCGATTTCCTCGGCGCACCAATTGGCATAGATGATGGAGCGGTCGAACTTGTGCTGACTGAGCAAACGTGCCGTCTCCCAGATGCCTGCAACTCCAGTGGCATTGTCGTCGGCCCCAGGTGCGCGAACCGTGTCGGGGTCGGCGGTGTCGCCGTTCCATGAGTCGTAATGTGCGCCACAAATCACAAACTCCTCGGGTTTCGTCATGCCCCATTGGATGGCTATAACGTTGTCGCCCGTCTCCTCAGGATAGCCCGGCTTGTTGATTTTGAAGTCGTGCAACATCACCGTGTCGATGCCTTCAAGACTATTATAACATGCTGAAATCCAATCTTGTACATCATAGATGTAGCGACTGTCACAACGACGGTTGTAATACGAGCACAAATGCGAAATGGAGGCCTCGAGACTGTCCACGGAGACAGCATCCATCATGGCGCGGATGGTCGGATGTTCCTCTGTAATGACGGGATAGTCATGTTCATGGAGATGTTGAGCGAAGCCATTGATGCTTGCTGCAATCAACAATGTGATTAGTAATACTTTTCTATTCATGACTCATAATTCAAAAACTTCTCACTTACAATCCTTTGACATGCGGCTTGCCTGCGATGAAATCCTTCAGATAGAACGGCTCGAAATAGGCTACATCCACAAACTGCTGTTTCTGCAAGGCACGTTCTGCCATGACACGCATATAAGCCGCAGAAGGTTTAAAGCCTTCGATAATATTAATTTTTTCTTGATTTTCAAATAATTCACACAGCTTGGGTGCACCATCGCCGAAGAGCCAGAGCCGATGGTCTTTTCTCAGGTCTTCGAACGAGTTTTCATCGATGACCAAAGCAGCCGTATCGTTGATTTTGTTCAAGTTGGCATCGAAGACGGCGGCATACACTTCCATGCGGCGAGCGTCAATCATGGGGATAAGCAAGTCGTCGGGCTCAATTTGGCTTCCCAGTTTCTCCTTCATGCCATGTGCCATGGCTTCTAAGGTGTCAATGGCCATCAATGGCAGGTCTGCGGCATAGCAGATGCCTTTGGCCGTGCTCACTCCGATGCGCAAACCCGTATAAGAACCCGGACCTTGGCTCACAGCCACGGCATCCAACTTCGAGTAATCGATGCCCACTTCCTCCATCACGGCTTTGATGAAGTTTGTAATTTTTTCAGAATGAGCATTTTGTCCTTCCGTTTCGCGCATGGCCAACGTACAACAAGCCGAGTTGAGTGCGACCGAACAAACAGGGGTCGCAGTTTCCAAACAAAGAATCATTACCTTGAGTTTTAATGAGGCAAAAATAGGTAAAAAACGCATGAAAAACACCCCTTGTTCATTTTATTAATAAATAGTTGCAAAACCTAATAAATTCTTATATTTGCAAGATTAATATGCCGTATTAGGCAGTTTTGTATATGATTGAATTACAGTCCATTAAGTATTCTTGGTGGGACTTAGGAGGCGAAGTTGTATCATGACGGAAGCAAACATTTTCATTTCAAAGGCAACAAAAAGGAACTGGGACAAACTGAAAAATGGCAGTGACGGTCGCCTGATGCGGAGGGCTAACAAGAGCCGTTCGCAGAAAATCATTACTCCAGAGGGCTATGTTTTGGCAGGGAGTTTGCCTCGTTTTGTCGAAAATTTGAAATTGGTAGACTGTCCAATTGACAGCCTGATCTTCGGTCTCTGTGCTTCTTATCTGGAACATAACAAGGTCAACGAGGAAAACAAGCGCCGTTTCTTCGAAGAGTACAGCCATTATGAACGAATCGACCTTGAAGTACCGCGTCAAATACTGAAAAACAGGCAGGACGATTGGATGGGATATGTTTACCAGTCATTGACGGCAGAGGGCAGCCGCATCTTGAAAGGGCTTTATTACACCAAACCGGCCATTGTCAAAGAGATGCTTTCGGATATTCGTGTCCTAAAGGGAGAGAAGTTCCTTGACCCTTGTTGCGGAAGCGGTATCTTCTTGTTGAAGGTTGAGCATGCTGAAATGGAACAGCTTTATGGTATCGATAACGACCCGCTCGCTGTCATGATCGCCAAAGCCAACCTGATGGTGAAGTATAACGAATCAGCCATTTATCCGCAGATTTTCCAATTGGATTTCCTCTTGCACGCCCCTGCCGCTTTGGGCAATATGCGTTTCGATTACATTATCACCAACCCTCCATGGGGGACTGAGAAAGGAAAGCAACATGCATCTGAAATGGTCCAATCGAAAGAAAAGGCGTCCTTGTTTTTCACGGAGTCGTTTAAGTGGTTGAATAAAAACGGCATACAGCATTTCCTTTTGCCATCGTCAACGATGAAAATCAAAGTGCATTCGGATTTGCGACGTTTTGTGATGCAAGAAACGCGTGTAGAAAGCATAAAATGCTATCGAGAACGCTTCAAAGGTGTGTTTACTGATTTCATCAGCTTGAAGGTTAGTAAAAAACCTGTTTTCGGAAGTCAGAATTATGTGGTGTATGGTGCAAACAATGAAATATCGAGAAAAGAGTATGTGCCTCTCGAGGATGATTTCTGTGCTATCCCCATGCTTAACGACCAAGTAGAGGCCATTCTCGACAAGGTAGAGCGTTTGCGTCACGATGACTTGTCGCACAGCCAATGGGCCCTGGGTATCATCACTGGCAATAACGCCAAAGTATTGAAGGACTATCCGCGCAAAGGCTTGGAACCCATTTTTACTGGCAAGGATGTTGTCAAATATGGTTTGAAGAAAGCCAGCCGTTATGTCAAATACAACCGTGCCGATTTCCAGCAGTGTGCCAAAGACGAATTCTATCGCGCCAAGGAGAAACTAGTATATAAGTTCGTGTCGAGTCGCCTTTGTTTCACCTACGATGACAAGCAGCGCCTTTTCCTCAATAGCGCCAACATCCTCATTCCTGAGGTAGACGGCATGAGCATCAAGACTGTGCTGGCGTTCCTGAATTCAGAGTTGTTCAACTTCATCTATGTGAAGCGGTTCAACGACCTCAAGATTCTAAAAGGCAACCTATCTGCTTTGCCTTTCCCGAAGATCACGCCAGAGCAGAACCAACAACTTTCTGTTCTTGTGGACCTGGCATTAAAAGGCGATAAAGAAGCTCCTGAAAAGATTGATAATTTGATTTATGACCTGTATCGGTTTGATGCAGAAGAAATAGCGTTAGTAAACTCATTATGAAAATATTAGTCACAGGTGGCGCCGGTTTCATAGGCTCCCATACTTTGGTTGAACTCAACGCCGCAGGCCACGACACGGTAGTGGTCGATAACCTCAGCAACAGCAACCGCAAGTCGCTCGAGCGCGTGGCAGAGCTGACAGGGAAGGAGATCCCATTCTATGAAGTCGACATCCGCGACCGCGAAGGCCTCAACCGCGTGATGGAAGCGCATCACTTCGATGCTTGCATCCACTTCGCTGGGCTGAAAGCCGTGGGCGAGAGCGTGGAAAAGCCTTGGGAATACTACGAAAACAACATCGGCGGCACGCTGACGCTCCTCGACGTGATGCGCCAACACAGCTGCAAGAACATCATCTTCTCGTCGTCGGCTACCGTCTACGGCGACCCAGCCATCATCCCAATCACGGAGGAATGTCCCAAAGGCCATTGTACCAACCCTTACGGCCAGACCAAGAGCATGCTCGAGGAGATCATGATGGACATGCAGAAGGCCGACAAGGAATGGAACATAGTATTGTTGCGCTATTTCAACCCCATCGGCGCCCACCCGAGCTGTAGGATAGGGGAGAACCCTAACGGCATCCCGAACAACTTAATGCCATACGTCACCCAGGTGGCCGTGGGCAAACGCACTGAGTTAGGCGTGTTCGGCAATGATTACCCGACTCCCGATGGCACGGGTGTCCGCGACTACATCCATGTCGTTGACTTGGCCAAAGGCCACGTGGCGGCCTTGCAGGCTATCGAACGCAAATGTGGCTGCGCTATCTATAACCTTGGTACTGGACATGGATACTCAGTGCTTGATGTGGTAAAGACTTTTGAAAAAGTCAACGGTATCAAGATCCCATATAGCATCAAGCCGCGACGTGCGGGCGACATCGCCACCTGCTACTCCGACCCCGCCAAGGCGGAACGCGAGCTGGGTTGGAAGGCTCAGTATGGCCTCGAGGAGATGTGCCGCGACTCATGGAACTGGCAACGTAACAACCCCAATGGATATTAAAAACAATAGATAAATGAAAGGTATCGTATTAGCAGGCGGTTCTGGAACCCGTCTTTATCCTATCACCAAGGGCGTCAGCAAGCAGCTGCTCCCCATCTACGACAAGCCGATGGTCTATTATCCCATCAGTGCATTGATGCTCGCAGGCATCCGCGACATCCTCATCATCAGCACCCCGTATGACTTGCCGGGCTTCCAGCGTCTGCTGGGCGACGGCTCCGACTACGGAGTCCACTTCGAGTATGCCGAACAGCCCTCACCCGATGGCCTGGCGCAGGCCTTCATCATCGGCGAGAAGTTCATCGGCGATGACTGCGCCTGCCTCGTATTGGGCGACAACATCTTCTACGGTAGCGGCTTCACCAGCCTGCTTCGTAATGCCGTCAGAGATGCCGAACAAAACAAAAAAGCCACCGTGTTTGGCTACTGGGTCAGCGATCCAGAGCGTTACGGCGTGGCCGAGTTTGACCGTCAAGGCAACTGCCTCAGCATCGAGGAGAAACCCAAAGAGCCTAAGAGCAACTATGCCGTAGTAGGACTTTACTTCTATCCCAACAAAGTTGTAGAAGTAGCGAAGAACATCAAACCGTCGGCACGCGGAGAGTTGGAGATCACCACGGTGAACCAACGCTTCCTTGAAGACGGCGAGCTGAAGGTGCAGGTGTTCGGTCGTGGCTTCGCTTGGCTCGACACCGGAACACACGACAGCCTCTCGGAGGCCTCCACCTTCGTGGAAGTCATCGAGAAACGCCAAGGCTTGAAGATTGCTTGCCTCGAAGGCATCGCCTATCGCAATGGCTGGATCAGCGAAGAGAAGTTGCGCGAACTGGCCAAGCCCATGCTGAAGAACCAATATGGACAATACCTGCTGAAGGTCATCGATGAATATAAGTCGGAGATCACTTCCGATACCTTGACGCATCCACATAGAAACGAATAATAGCTTCAACCATGAAACGTACAATCATCATCACTGGAGGCGCAGGCTTCATCGGCAACCACGTCGTCCGCCTCTTCGTCAACAAATATCCCGAATACAAGATCATCAACCTCGACAAGCTTACCTACGCCGGCAACCTCGCTAACCTGAAAGACATCGAGGACAAGCCGAATTATAGCTTCGTCAAGATGGACATATGCGACTTCGAGGGTGTCTACAAGCTGATGCAGGACGAACACGTCGACGGCATCATACACCTCGCCGCCGAGAGTCATGTGGACCGCTCCATCAAAGACCCGTTCACCTTCGCTCAGACCAATGTGATGGGTACGCTGAGCCTGCTACAGGCCGCCAAACTCTATTGGGAGAGTTTGCCTGAGAAATGGGAAGGCAAACGTTTCTACCACATCAGCACCGATGAGGTCTATGGCGCCCTGGAGCTGACCGACCCCGACGGCATCATGCCCCCGTTCAGCACCAAGGCCAGCAGCGGACAGCACCATCTGGCCTACGGCAGCAAGTTCTTCACCGAAGATTTGAAATACCAACCCCATAGCCCTTACAGCGCCGCCAAGGCCAGCAGCGACCACTTCGTGCGCGCCTTCCACGACACCTACGGCATGCCCACGGTGGTGACCAACTGCTCCAACAATTACGGCCCGTACCAGTTCCCCGAGAAGCTGATCCCGCTGTTCATCAACAACATCCGTCACCGCAAGCCGCTGCCCGTCTACGGCAAAGGCGAGAACGTGCGCGACTGGCTTTATGTGGAAGATCACGCTCGAGCCATCGACCTCATCTTCCACGAGGGCAAGGTGGCCGAGACTTACAATATCGGTGGCTTCAACGAATGGAAGAACATCGACCTTATCAAGGTGCTCATCAACACGGTGGACCGCCTGTTGGGTCGCCCCGAAGGTGCCGACATGGACCTCATCACCTACGTCACCGACCGTGCCGGACATGACATGCGCTATGCCATCGACTCGACCAAGCTCCAGAAGGAACTCGGTTGGGAGCCTAGCCTGCAGTTTGAAGAGGGCATTGAGAAGACCGTCCGCTGGTATCTCGACAACCAGGAATGGATGGACAACGTCACCAGCGGTGACTATCAGAAGTACTACGACGACATGTACAAAAACAGATAAATGGACAAAGTAACTATTATTGACTACGACCGGATCTACAAGAACTTCATCGACGAGAAGTACCTGCACGACGGTCACGACGAATACTACTACCGCAACCAACAGGTGAAGAAACCCGAAGGCGGCTGGCGTCACCTCCGTTCCGACGAAATCGAACGTCTGGTGAAGAACAGCAACTCCGCCACCAACTGGGACGACATCTGGGTCACCGACGAGTTTGACACCAATATGGTACGCAACAACCACTTCTTTGGCATGGTGCGTATCGGTCGTGTGACGCGTAATGTGTTGCAGTACCACGACCTGCGCGTGCCCATCGGCATCACCGACAGCAGCATCATCTCGTGCGATATCGGTGACGACGTGGCCATCCACGACGTGCATTACATGGCCAACTACATCATCGGCGACCGTGCCATACTCTTCAATATTCAGGAAATCTCCACCACCGGCCACTCCAAGTTCGGCAACGGTACCATCAAGGAAGGCGAGCCGGAGAGTGTGCGCGTGTGGCTTGAGGTGATGAACGAGATCGGGAGCCGTAAAATCATGCCTTTCGACGGCATGATTACCGCGGATGCCTATCTCTGGGCAAAATATACCGACGACACCCAGCTGCAAGCAAGACTGAAAGAGATTACCCAGGCCAGCGTCGACTTTCACCGTGGCTACTACGGCACCGTGGGCGAGTCATGTGTCATCAAGAACTGCTGGATCCTGAAGGATGCCAAGGTGGGACCACATTGTTACATCAAAGGTGCAAGCAAGCTGAAAAACGTCACCATCAACTCATCGGAAGAGGAGCCTTCACAGATTGGTGAGGGTGTCATCCTCGTCAACGGTGTTACGGGCTATGGTTGTCGTATTTTCTATTCTGTGACAGCGACTCGGTTCGTATTAGGAGACAATTGTAACCTGAAATATGGCGCCCGCCTGATCAATTCCGTGTTGGGTGACAACTCCACCATCTCGTGCTGCGAGGTGTTGAACAACCTTATCTTCCCCTCGCACGAACAGCACCACAATAACTCCTTCCTTATCTCCGCCTGTGTGATGGGACAGAGCAACATGGCCGCCGGTGCCACCATAGGCTCCAATCACAACAGCCGCGCCACCGATGGCGAGATCGTAGCCTCACGTGGTTTTTGGCCCGGCCTTTGCTCCAGCATCAAGCACTCGTCGAGGTTCGCCTCCTTTACCCTGTTGTCGAAAGCCGACTACCCCAACGAGCTCAACATCATGCTGCCGTTCTGCCTTGTCAATAACAATACGACGGCCAATGAGTTGGAGATCATGCCTGCCTACTGGTGGATGTATAACATGTACGCCATCGCTCGCAACACCTCAAAATACGTAAGCCGCGACAAACGCAAGCGAAAGATCCAAAACATCGAGTTTGAGACCCTTGCCCCCGACACCGTAGAGGAGATCATAGAAGGTCGCAAGCTGCTCGAGGTTTGGGTCGCCAAAGCCTATCTCCGAAAGAAAGGCGAAGACCCCAATAAATACGAATACTACGACCTGCGTGAATGCGGCAAGAACCTGCTCGACAACGAGCCCACTACGGTAAAATCCCTGGAGGTCTTCGGCGAACACATGGAAAAAGGCAAACGTAAAGTTCGTATCCTCAAGCCTTTGAAGGCTTATCATGCCTATGGCGACATGATTACTTATTATGCTGTCTCCAACTTGCTTCATTATCTGGAGGCCCATCCTGAATTGGATATAGAGTCCATCGTCAATCAAATGAAAGGCAAACGCTTACGGAAATGGGTTAACCTTGGCGGACAGACTATGCCCGAGGATGACGTCGACCAGCTGCGTGCCGACATTCGTGAAGGCAAACTCAATAATTGGGATGAGATCCATCGCCGTTATGATACGTTATGGAAAGATTATCCTGCGGAAAAGATGCGTCATGCCTACTTCTCGTTGATGTTCCTCTATAAGGACGATGCCGATGTGCTCACCAAGGAGATGTGGCAAGAGAACTTGGAAAGAGCCATATGCATCCAACATTTCATCTGCGATCAGGTGTATGAGAGCCGCAAGAAAGACTACGACAACGAGTTCCGAAACGCCACTTTCCGCAACGAAGCCGAAAAACTGGCTGTGGTCGGGAAGATTGACGATGTCTCCTTCGTCAAGCAGATCCGCAAAGAGACAGAAGAGTTTGTTCAACTAATAGCTAAATACAAACACTAAAACGGGGTTCACTACCTTTGACCTTAGACTGTCATGGCGGACAAGGATCCGCCATCTCCTGCGCACGGAGTTGACAACCGAGCGTTCAGGAGATTGCGGGTCAAGCCCGCAATGACGGTTAAAGGCTGGTTTTATATATTATTGTTGAAACAGCATACAAATCACTAATACATATACAAAATGCGTGTAATTATCGAAAAAAACTACGACGCCATGTCGCGTTGGGCAGCTAACCACATCGTGGAACGCATCAAGGCCTTCAAGCCCACGGCCAAGAAACCCTTCATCCTTGGTCTGCCTACGGGCTCCACGCCTATTGGCACTTATAAGGAACTAGTGCGTCTCTACAAAAAAGGTGAGATTTCCTTCAAGAATGTGGTCACCTTCAATATGGACGAATATGTCCGCATCCCTGAGGACCATCCCGAGAGCTACCACAGCTTCATGTGGAACAACTTCTTCAAGCATATCGACATCAAGAAGGAGAATGTCAACATCCTCAACGGCAATGCCAAAGACTTGGAGAAAGAATGTGCCGACTATGAAGCCAAGATCAAGAGCTATGGTGGCATCGACCTCTTCATGGGTGGCATTGGCCCCGACGGCCATATCGCCTTCAACGAGCCCGGCAGCAGCCTGACTTCGCGCACCCGTGTGAAGACTCTTACCTCCGACACCATCATCGCCAACTCACGTTTCTTCGACAACGACATCAATAAAGTGCCGAAGACCGCCCTCACCGTAGGTGTGGGTACCGTCATGGACAGCCGTGAGGTGATGATCCTGGCCAACGGTCACGGCAAAGCCCGCGCCTTGGCGCACGCCATCGAAGGCGGTGTCAGCCAGATGTGGACCGTCAGTGTGCTGCAGATGCACCCCAAGGGCATCATCGTCTGCGACGATGCCGCTTGCGACGAGCTCAAATACGGCACAGTGAAATACTTTAAGGATATAGAAAAGAATAATATTTGAGTTTTTTTTGAAACAAATCTGCCACAAATCTATCATTAATATTGATTGCTCGCATGCGCTCGCAATTGCGCAAAGCCCCTCGGCAAGTCCGATTAGGACAAGCCGATAGACGAGAATAAAGCAGAGAAAAAGATTTATACTAAATTTGTTCAAGATTTGTTTCTCAAAAACCACCCTTCAAGCATCATGGACATCCAGCTTTACAAAGACCGTATGTATCAGATTATAGGCGCCGCTATGTCTGTATACAACGAACTTGGGAGCGGTTTCTCAGAGCCCATTTATCAAGAATGTCTTTCCGTGATATGTAATGAGAAGGATATCCCATGGGAAAGGGAGAAACCTTTGAAAATGACCTTTCATGGGGTGGAGTTGGAAAAAATGTATAAAGCCGACTTTGTGTGTTACGATGATATCATTGTTGAATTAAAAGCAGTGTCTGAAATCTTGAGTGAACATAGGGCGCAGCTGTTCAATTACATGAGAATCACTAATACCAAGTTTGGTATCCTTATCAACTTTGGAGAAAAAGACAGACTACATGCAGAGAAATATATGTATAACGACTTATTCAACAATTTTGAACTACTAAGAGGATAACCCAGCTAAGCTTCGAAGAAGCGCCATTGGCGCGCCCGATAAGGGCCAGCCGATAGACTATAAACATAGAAAAAGATTTGTATTAGATTTGTTTAAGATTTGTTTCTAAATAACTTAGATTTGTTTCTAAATAACCATGAAAAACTTTGCAATAATCGGCGTGGGAGGCTACATTGCCCCGCGCCACCTCAAAGCCATCAAAGACACGGGTAACACCCTCGTCTCCGCCTACGACAAGAGCGACAGCGTCGGCATCATGGACAGCTACTTCCCCAAGGCTGCCTTCTTCACCGAACAGGAGCTCTTCGACCGTCACAACACCAAGCTGCGCGACAGCGGCACCAACATCGATTATGTGAGCATCTGCACGCCCAACTACCTGCACGATGCCCACACGCGCTACGGCCTTCGCCTCGGTGCCGACGTCATCTGCGAGAAGCCCCTGGTGCTCAACCCTTGGAACATCGACGCCCTCCAAAAAGTAGAGGAACGTCAGGGTCATAAGGCCTACACCATCCTTCAGCTTCGTCTTCATGACAAAATCAAGGCCTTGAAAAAGAAAGTGGAAGAAGGTCCCAAGGATAAGATCTACGATGTCGACCTGACCTACATCACCTCGCGCGGCTATTGGTATTATGCCTCGTGGAAGGGCGACATCAACAAGAGCGGCGGCATCGCCACCAACATCGGCGTGCATTTTTATGACATGCTGAGTTGGATCTTTGGTGACGTGCAGAAGAACATCGTCCACGTAGCCTCGCACGACCGTGTGGCGGGTTACCTTGAGCTGAAGCGCGCCCGTGTGCGTTACTTCCTCAGCATCAACGCCGACACCTTGCCGCCCAATGCCGTGGAAGGGGAAAAGCGCACCTATCGCACCATCATGATCGACGGCGATGAGTTCGAATTCAGCCAAGGCTTCACTGAGCTTCATACCGAGAGCTATAAGGAAATCCTCGCTGGTCGCGGTTTCGGCATCGAAGAAGCCCGCAACTGCATCAACATCGTCTACGAGATTCGAAATGCTAAGCCCATCGGCCTCACGGGTGACTATCATCCCATGGCGAAATTGCCGTTAAGCGGTCATCCCTTTGGCTGGAAATAACTGAACAACTGATAACTGTCAACTGAACAACTGAAATGAACATCGCTGTCGCAGGTACAGGCTACGTCGGCCTCAGCATTGCCACTTTGTTGGCCCAACACAACCACGTCACCGCGGTGGATGTCATCCCCGAGAAGGTGGACTTGATCAACCATAAGAAGTCACCCATCCAGGACGAATACATCGAGAAATACCTGGCCGAGAAAGAGTTAGACCTCACGGCCACCCTCGATGGCGTTGCAGCCTATCGCGATGCCGAGTTCGTCGTCATCGCCGCCCCAACCAACTATGACCCGCAGAAAAACTTCTTCGACACGAGCCATGTGGAAGAGGTCATCGACCTTGTCCTTTCAGTCAACCCTGACGCGGTGATGGTTATCAAGAGCACCATCCCTGTGGGTTACACCCGTAGCCTCTACGTGAAATATGCCGCCAAAGGCGTGAAGAAGTTCAACCTTCTGTTCTCGCCCGAGTTCCTCCGTGAGAGCAAGGCCTTGTACGACAACCTCTATCCCAGCCGTATCATCGTGGGCTATCCCAAACCTATTTCGGGTTATGACGAGGAGAATGAAGCCATCCGCAAGGTGGTTACCCACGATCTGGAAGCCAAGGCGCATCAATTTGCCGATTTGCTGAAGCAGGGTGCTATCAAACAAGATGTACCTACGCTTTTCATGGGTATGAAGGAGGCCGAGGCCGTGAAGCTCTTTGCCAACACCTATCTGGCCTTACGTGTGAGTTATTTCAATGAACTCGACACCTATGCCGAGGTGAAAGGTCTCGACCCGCAGGCCATCATCGAAGGCATTTGCCTCGACCCACGCATCGGCACACATTACAACAACCCCTCGTTCGGTTATGGTGGTTACTGTCTGCCCAAAGATACCAAGCAGCTGCTGGCCAATTATGAGGACGTGCCGCAAAACATGATGACTGCCATCGTGGAGAGCAACCGCACCCGTAAGGACTTCATCGCCGACCAGGTGCTGAAGAAAGCAGGCTATTACGATTACTACGACCAAGGACAGTATAATGCCGCCCAGGAGAAACACTGCGTCATCGGCGTGTACCGCCTGACGATGAAGTCGAACAGCGACAACTTCCGTCAGAGCTCCATCCAAGGTGTGATGAAACGCATCAAAGCCAAAGGAGCCGTCGTCATCATCTACGAACCCACGCTGAAGGACGGCTCAACCTTCTTTGGTAGCCTGGTGGTCAACGACCTCGCCAAGTTCAAGTCGCAGAGCCAAGCCATTATCGCCAATCGGTATGACGCCTGCCTGGATGATGTAATCGATAAAGTCTATACAAGGGATATTTTTAAGAGGGACTAATCCTCAGGATTAAGGAGATTGCGGGTCTGAGCCCGCAATGACTCCTTAGGGACAATGTCATTGCGGACTTGATCTGCAATCTCACAAATAACAAGAAAATGTTTCACAAAACCGACCCATCCTACTTTGATGGTCCATGGACCTTTGAGAAGACCGAACATGCTGTGCTTGGCCTCTGCAAGATCATCGACCGTTATGCCCATAAACTGACGCTGGAAGACCTGCAAAACGACCCCCGTTGTGCCCGCATTCCCGACCTCAGCCTCGATAGGGTTCAAGAGGTCATCGCCGCCGTGGAAGCCAAGCTCTGGCGTGGTGCCAGGTTCTTCGAGAACGAGGTGATCTATCACACTGGTCCGCATCACGACGACATCATGTTAGGTCTCATGCCCTTCATCAACAGGCAGTTGCGGACGCCTACCAACCAGGTGCACTTTGCCATCATGACCTCGGGTTATCACTCTGTCACCGATGAATTCCTCCAAAAGGCCTTGGAAGACACCTTGGACTACCTGCATCAAGGTCGCATCCAGATGGTGCTTTACCCCGATTTCTTTGAGCGAGGCTACCGTTTCAAGCAGGAAAAAGACATCCATTATTACCTCGACAACGTGGCCCGCAAAAATCCCGACGAGATGCGTCGTGGCTTCTGCCATCGCATCCTTCGTGACGCGGTAGGGCTATGGGGACTGAAGAGCGTCGCTGATGTCGAAGCACGCTTCACGACGGAGATAGAAAACCTCAAGGCAGGCAAACCCAACAGCCCCGAGCTCCAGAAGCTCAAAGGTGAGATCCGCGAATTTGAAGAGGAGCTTGTTTGGGCCTATGCCGGCACCGCCTTGGACCATATCCATCATCTTAGGCTCGGTTTCTATAGCAATGGGGAAGGCTTCCCCAACCGCCAACGTGACGTTGAGCCCATCCTCAACCAATTGCGTGTGCTGAAGCCTACTGTCATCACCGTGGCCATCGACTCGGAGGGACAGGGTCCCAACACGCACTACAAGGTCATGCAGAGCATTGCCGAGGCCGTCAGGCTGTGGGGCAAGGAGGCCGACCTTAGCAAGCTGAGGATCTTCGGCTATCGCAACGTGTGGTCGACCTTTCATCCTGCAGAGGCCAACGTCTATGTGCCCGTGTCGCTCAATTCATTCGCTGTGTTCGAGAAAGCTTTCAAGGACAGCTATCTGACCCAATATAAGGCAGAGTTTCCCAATCCTGACTTCGACGGACCTTTCAGCGAATTGGCGGAGCAGATCTGGGTGAAGAACTATAAGGATATCCAGTTCATCCTTGGGAAGAACTACTTCTACGAAAACGATCATCCGCTCATCCGTGCCACGCATGGGTTGATTTTCTTGAAGGAAATGGACGCGAAGGGATTTGTTGCCTTGGCGGAAGAGATGAAAAGCAAGCTAAATGTGTAGTTTAAGCCGCCTATGTCATTCCAAGTGGAGGATGTGCGACTGGAATCTATAGGCGGCAGCTTGAAAAATAGACTTTAAATGACGGTATTATAAAGCATAGATTCCAAACGCGCGTTCCCCTGCAAGGAATGACATGCTTTATAATCCCTGCAAGAGATAGCCGCCTATGTCATTCCAAGCGGAGGATGTGCGACTGGAATCTATAAGCGACGGCTTGATCACAATACTAACAAACAATCTGTTTTAGTTTTGAATCAGTATTGGGTATATATGATGCAGAGTGATAATAGACGAGCTCTGTATACAGGAGTCACAAACGATCTAGTTCGTCGTGTCGGAGAGCATAAAGAGGGCAAAGGATCCTTTTTTACTGCAAAGTATAAATGTCATAAATTGGTTTATTATGAAGATTTTGGTTTGATGGACCAAGCTATTCTTAGAGAGAAGGAAATAAAGAATATGACAAGGGCAGATAAAGAAAAGCTTATTGATACTATCAATCCACAACGACTAGATTTATTAGAACAATAAAGATAGCCTTCCATGTCATTCCAAGCGGAGGATGTGCGATTGGAATCTATGGAAGGCGGCTTGAAAGAAAAGACAATAATTACATGACGGTATTATAAAGCATAGATTCCAAACGCGCGTTTCCCCGCAAGGAATGACATGCTTTATAATCCCTGCAAAAACATTTCTAAATGGAATTCCTCACCACCCATTGGCTCGACATTACCACCACGGCTCTCGGCCTCGCCTACATCCTCTTGGAATACAAGGCCAGCGTCTGGATGTGGGTCGTCGGCTTCGTGATGCAAAGCCTCGGCATCGTCTTATATTACCAGAAAGGCCTCTATGCCGATTGCGGCATGGAGTTCTACTACCTCGCCATGACCGTCTACGGCTTCATCGCCTGGATGCGTCACAAGCAGAAGGTCGCCGACCTCCCCATCCGTCACATGCCCAAGAAGAAGGCCTTCATCTGGCTTGGAGCAGGTTTGGCCATCTGGGCTCTCATCTATTTCGTCTTGAGCCGATTCACCAACTCCAACGTCCCTGTGGCCGATGCCTTCACCACCGCCTTGAGCATCGTGGGCATCTGGGCTTTGGCACGCAAGTACCTCGAGCAGTGGTTCGTGTGGATTGTGGTCGACATCGTCACCAGTGCCTTGTATTTCTACAAGGACATCCCCTTCAAGGCCAGCCTCTATGCCTTGTATGTCATCATCGCCGTGTTCGGCTACCTCAAGTGGAAGAAGATGATGCAGGAAAAAGCCACAGTGGCCTAGTAGCATAGCAAGAACAACAAATCATAAAAACATATAGTCATGGAAAAAGTAAAAGATCAGATTCAGAACACCATCGAGCAAGCCAAGGCGATGGGCGACAGATTCCCTGCCCCCGTCATCGACAGAAAAGACGTCCACGTCGAAGAGACGAAACTGAGAGCCTGCGGCTCCACCCTCTACAAGAGGAAGTATAAGATCGACTTCGACAACGGCGATTGGCTCTTGGTGGAATATGCTTCGAAAGCCCCGACACGTACCTCCGCTACAGCCGCCAAACGCAGCGAAGTGAAGGTCACCAGCAGCGACCCTGCGCTCAACTTTAGCGACTCTTGGGAGGAGAAGGCGTAAGAAGGCTGTTGAAGCTCTTTTTCAAATATTATAACTATTTATGTACTCAAATCTTCTATTTCCAAAAGATTCTCTTTTTCTCGTCACAGGTGGTGCCGGTTTTATTGGCTCCAACCTCTGTGAGGCCATTCTTAAACTAGGCTACAAAGTCCGTTGTCTCGATGATTTAAGTACAGGCAAGCAGTCTAACGTGGATCCGTTTGTGGGCCATGCGAGCTATGAGTTCATCAAAGGCGATATCAAGGATCTTGACACATGCATGAAAGCCTGCAAAGGTGTTGACTATGTGCTTAACGAAGCCGCTTGGGGCAGTGTGCCCCGAAGCATTGAGATGCCTTTGTTTTATAGCCTAAACAACATCCAAGGCACTTTAAATATGCTTGAAGCCGCACGACAAAACAAAGTGAAAGCCTTTGTTTATGCTTCGAGCTCATCTGTGTATGGCGATGAAGCCCATCTTCCCAAGCAAGAAGGCGTGGAAGGCAATCTGCTTAGTCCATACGCTGTCTGCAAACGTTGCGATGAAGAATGGGCCAGGCAATATGCTAAGCATTACGGCTTGAAGACAATAGGACTTCGTTATTTCAATGTGTTTGGTAGACGCCAAGACCCCGATGGCGCCTATGCTGCGGTTTTGCCGAAGTTCATCAAGATGTTATTGAACGATGAAAGGCCGACCATCAACGGTGATGGTAAGCAAAGTCGTGATTTTACCTATATCGAAAACGTAATAGAAGCCAACTTGAAGGCCTGCTTGGCTCCTGATGAGGCTAGCGGAGAGGTCTTCAATATAGCCTATGGTGGCAGGGAGTATCTCATCGACATCTATCATACCTTGACCAAGGCATTAGGAAAAGATATTGAGCCTATCTTTGGACCCGAAAGGCCTGGCGACATCAAACATAGCAATGCGGATATCAGCAAGGCCAAACGTTTGTTGGGCTATCACCCAGAATATGACTTCGAAAGAGGTCTCGCTGAAGCTATTTCGTGGTACTGCGAAAATCTCTGAGATGAATTGAACACGAATTGCACGAATAACACGAATATTGTTATGCAATGATTGTCTATAAGGAAGAGAGTTATAATATCGTTGGTGCTGCTTTTCATGTATATAACCATCTTGGACATGGGTTTTTGGAAGCAGTTTATCAAGAGGCTCTTGAAATAGAGTTTCAGAGACGAAACATTCCGTATGAACGCGAGAAAGAAATAAGAATTCAGTATGACGGCGTTGAGTTGAAGCAAATCTACAAAGCAGATTTTGTTTGTTTTGGGAAGATTATTATTGAACTGAAGGCGGTAAGTGAACTTAATGACGCTCATAGGTCTCAAGTATACAACTATCTTCATGCTACTGGCTATCGATTAGGCTTACTGCTTAACTTCGGCTGTCCTGATGAGCTTGAACAAGAAAGAATAGTTCTTTAATGCTGCGAAGCAGCAAAAGAATTCGTGAAATTCGATAGATTCGTGTTCATAAAAAAACTATATACGTGTTTATATTAAAGAGAGAACAATAACAATTAAAAAAACACAATAATGAAAGAAACAAGAATTTGTGTAATCGGACTCGGTTACGTCGGTCTGCCTTTGGCACGCCTTTTTTCCACCAAGTACCCCACCGTCGGTTTTGATATGAGTCAAGCTCGTGTTGATGCCTTGATGAGCGGTCACGATGCCACGCTTGAAGTGGCTGATGACCTGTTGCAGGATGCCATCAAAAACCATGGCTTCAAATGCACCTGCAAGCTCGAAGACATCAAGGACTGCAACTTCTATGTGGTTGCTGTTCCCACACCAGTCGACAGCGATAACAATCCCGATTTAACCCCGCTTGTGGGTGCGAGCACCACCGTGGGTAAAGTCATCGGCAAGGGCGACGTGGTGGTGTATGAATCCACTGTTTATCCCGGTGTAACCGAAGACGAATGTATTCCTGTGGTGGAGAAGGTCTCAGGCTTGAAGATGAATGTCGACTTTTATGGCGGCTATTCTCCTGAGCGTATCAATCCGGGTGACAAGTTGCACACTGTGGAACACATCAAAAAAGTGACGAGCGGTAGCACACCCGAAATCGGCAAGTATATCAACGAAGTGTATAGTTCGGTAATTACTGCAGGTACGCATCTCGCTCCGACCATCAAGGTGGCTGAAGCAGCCAAGGTGATTGAAAACTCGCAGCGCGACATCAACATTGCTTTCGTGAACGAGCTGAGCAAGATCTTCAACAAGATGGGCATCGACACTTTGGATGTGTTGGAGGCTGCAGGCACCAAGTGGAACTTCCTGCCTTTCCGTCCAGGTTTAGTAGGTGGTCACTGCATCGGTGTGGACCCGTATTATCTGGCCCAATGCGCCAAGCGTTATGGTTACAACCCTGAGATTATCCTCGCTGGTCGTAGGATGAACGACGGCATGGGCGAGTATGTGGCCACCGAGACCATCAAGCTGATGCTGAAGAAAGGCATCCAGGTCTTGAACAGCGACATCCTCATCCTTGGTTTCACTTTCAAGGAGAACTGCCCCGACGTGCGCAACACCAAGGTCATCGACATCTACAAGGCTTTGAAGGAGTACAACCTTAACATCATGGTGTATGATCCATGGGCCAACCCTGCCATCGTGAAGCATGAGTATGGCATTGACGTAGTGAACGAGTTGCCCAACAAGAAATTCGACGCCTGCATTGCTGCTGTTGCGCACAAGAAGTTCGAAGGTTTGGACATCCTCAGCCTGCTGAAGGAGCACCACGTGGTGTTTGACGTGAAGTGCACGCTGGATAGAAAGATGGTGGATGGGAGGCTTTGATAAGTCTCCTTATTAGATTGAGGTTTATCAATCTTTTTACGTCCATGAGAATTAAGCAAATTTTCAAAGGAAAAAATACCCGAACGTTAACCAAAAACTTCTCGGCATTGGCCATTTTGCAGGTCTTGCGGTATTTGATACCTATCATAGTCCTGCCTTATGTGACACCAATCATTGGATTGGAGCACTTTGGAGAGATTGCCATAGCAAACAGTTTTACTTTAGTTGTTCAGGTGTTTGTGAATTATAGTTTTGGTTTCATGGGCGCGAGGGATATTGCAAGATTTCGTGACGATAAAGAGAAATTATCGAAAATTGTTTCTACAACAATATTTTCCTATGTATTGTTGTATTTTATGATGATACTATTGTCAACGGGCTTTATCTTCATTATTCCTAGATTTAGAATCATTTGGCAAGTAATTGCTATTTCATTAGTAATTCCACTTGTTTCAGCATTAGTTTGTGAATGGTTTTTTCAGGGTGTGGAACAAATGCAGAACATCACAATTGTTAATGCCTTATCAAGAGTGGTGTTCATAACACTGGTTTTTGTATTTA
This sequence comes from Candidatus Limimorpha sp., assembly GCA_045117495.1. Taxonomy (GTDB): domain Bacteria; phylum Bacteroidota; class Bacteroidia; order Bacteroidales; family F082; genus Limimorpha. The sequence continues at coordinate 29,551 of JBGUNT010000061.1, forward strand.
TAAAGAAGAAAGAAGATTACTTATTATACCCGCTATTTAATGCAATAGGCTTTGTTATAGCTGCTTTATATTCTATTATTGTCATTGTATACAAGTACAAGTGTAAAATTATTAAACCAGCACTAAAATCTATTATTGCATACATTAAACAGGGTAAAGACATTTTCTTAAACCAATCTTGTGTTTCGCTTCTGAATAAGATGCCAAACCTTTTTCTTGGAATCCTTTCAGGGAGTGTTTCTGCTGGTTTGTATGATGCTGCATTCCGTTTACAGGATGCAGGTTATCATGCTGTTGATACATTAAACCGGACTTTTTTCCCATTTTTGGCTCGGCGAATGGACAAGCACAATGCCTATAGGCGAATTAATTTTGTTTTTGCTTTAGTGATCTCTTTGTTATTATTTGCATTTGCTCCTTTTTTGGTAAAGCTGTTATATGCTCAAGAATTCACTCCTGCTGTATCGTTATTACGTATTCTAGCAGTTTCAGTATTGTTTTTGGGTATAAGTAGTGCTTACGGAGTAAACCATTTGTTATTGATAGGGGAAGAGAGGTTGGTTCGTAATATTACGTTTTGTGTAACGGGTGGGGGTTTAGTGCTGTTAGTTGTGATGATCCGTCTGTATAATGAAACAGGAGCAGCCATTTCAATGGTTATTATTAATGCCGTTTTTGCTTTAACATATTTCATCGCAGCAAAACGTATAAGTAAAGTCTCTTCAACGATAAAGTAGTTATATGTCTCAAACCAAAGGTAAGGTCTCGAAAGCTTTACTTGTATTCTTGTTTCAACCATTTTTAGGTTTTTTGGCTTCATTGAGAAACCTTGATTCAAGAGCGGGGAAGTTCATCTTTGTTGCTTTTGCCACATTATGGGGTTATTCTCAGTCGTTTTCTTATCCTCCAGCAGACGTGTATCGTTTGGGCGCGGCATTTTGTCAATACGGTATTTATGAGTTTTTTACAATTGTTGATTTATTTAGAAAAGGTAATATACTTGATGTTTATTTGTTGATAATCAATTATTGTGTTCATTTATTTTCAGAGAACGCCAAAGTATTTTTTGCCTTATTAGGTTTGATTTATGGTGTTGTATGTTATGCAACGTTGTCTTCTTTAATAAAGGAAAGACGTAATGGTCGTAGCAACACTCTTTCTCATATTCTTTTTTTATTATTTGCAACGGCAAGTTTGGCCAATCTTTCCATGCCAAGATATTGGACAGCTGCGTGGTTGGCGGCATTGATTTTTTTAAAGACAACGCAAGGAAAGAAAAAATGGGGATGGATGGCTTTATTATTGCCGTTTATTCATTTTTCTTTTGTTCCAGTTGCAGTAGCTTTGATAATCATTGCTTTATTTAATAAATCTGGTAACAAATTCAATAATGTATTGTTTATATGTGTTACCATTATGTTTGTTTTGTCTTTTCTTTTGAACCAGTCTAATGTGGCACGGTTAATTCCTCGGGAGTTTATTGAAGATAATTCAAAAATGGCGTCTAAACTCGGATATGTAAGTAATGAAACACTTGGAATCGAGATCATTAAAGAAACTTCAACATATAGGGAAGTTAATAATATTGTTACAAGCGTTTTTCAGTTTTTAATGAAAATAGGTAGTTTTATAATGTTGTTGTTTTTCAGATTACACTTAAAAAACAATGAAAAAGACAATATAATACCTATAACATATTTTGGTGTTTTAGTTGCTGCTTTCGTAGTTTATTTTATGAGCATAATACCTACTGTGGGTTGGAGATACATCAATGTTTTATGGCTCATGTTGTTTATAATGCTATATAGATATTATGACATTATTGGAATGGTTTACCCGAAAAGAATGCTATTAGTATTATATGGAATGAATATCTATACCATTGCATTCATGTTTTACGTAACATATAGGACAGTTGATTTATTGCTTTTTTATGCACCATTGCCATTTGTTATAATTCATGGAATAGGGTTCCCGCCTGTGGTTTTTGTCTAAGTTTCTGTTTGCGTTAAGAAGATTTATGTTTTTATAATGAATAAACAAGTTTCAATAATAAACAAGCTATATGATAAATGTCTTTCAGCAGCCATCGCTCATAATGAACGAAGGAAATTACGGCAGTTCATGCATCAAGAGCGGTTTCTGTTTAATGACTATTCAAAAGAAAAGGAAGAATTATGGTTTCACCGTTGGTCTGAACTTGGAAATACTGACAAGGTGTTCTACCGCTATTATAGTCGTTTTATTGGCGATAATCTTGACATTATTCCTGATGATTTAATGCATAATGTCATAGAGCCAGTTTTCAACCCAATTCGATATAGAGGATTATATGCTGACAAAAACATGTTTGACAAATTGTTGAAGCCCTATTTTAAGGACAGCATTACACCAAAAACAATTGTTCGGTGTATTAATGGAGGCCTGTACGATGAAAACTATTATTTAATAAACCAAACCGACGCCTACGACATATTAGAATCGGTAAACGTGTCGTATTTAGTAGCAAAACCCACCATTGACACTTCATCAGGTAAAAATATACTTTTTTTTGATCAGCAAGATGACTTGGTGTATTATCTGCGCAGCAGTAACAAAAAACTAGATTTTGTTCTATTAGAAAAACTGTTAGGGAAAAACTATATTATCCAACACGGATTATCCCAGTCTTCTTTTACTGAACTATTTAATTCGACATCAATTAATACTTTCAGAATTAACACGTACAAATCAGTACAAGCTGAGAAAGCTATTGCTATAAATGGAGTTCTTCGTATAGGGAAGGCTGGGTCAAATGTGGACAATCTACACTCTGGAGGCTGTATGGTGGGAATCGGTTCTGGTGGTAAACTGAAAAACTATTGTAGCGACCAAAATGGAAAAGTGTTTACCAGCTTTAACGGCATTGACTTCTCAAAACAAGAGTTTGTTGTTCCGAAGTATGATCAAGTAATAGATTTTGCCCAAAAAGTTTCGTCCTGTTTGCCTCACCAACGCGTTTTAGCCTTAGACATCATGTTAGATCGAAATGATCAACCAAAATTAATTGAATATAATAATTGTGCCTTTTCGGTATGGGTGTTCCAACAAACCATAGGATCTGTATTTGGATGTTATACCGAGGAAGTGTTAGATTATTGCAGAGAACATAAAAAAGAAGCAACAAGAATATACTTGACTTATTGATCATTATGAAAGTCTTAATTAACCAACAAGCGGGTCCTGTACATTCTACCTCTTGGATAAACCCTTGGGAAGAATACTTGAAGGGAAACGGCATTCCGTATGACAAAGTTGATTTGTTCACTAAGGATGCTATTGAAACTTTAAAAGACTATGATATGTTATTGTGGCATTTTGGTCAGTATGGATGGTCAGATATGCTTGAAGCACGTAGTATTCTCTATTCTGCCAAAATGATGGGTCTGAAGGTGTTTCCTGATTTTAATGACGCATGGCATTTTGATGACAAAGTAGCTGAGATGTATGCTTTGCAAGCTGTAGGGGCACCCATTCCGAAGTCTTATGTTTTTTACGGAAGGCAGACTCTTAAGGAAGCTATAAATGATGGTCTGATAAGGTTCCCCATTGTGGCCAAACTACGCACGGGTAGTGGTTCTCATAATGTGAAACTGATACATAATAAAGCACAATTATTGAGATATGCCCACCGTATGTTTGGCAGGGGTTTTGATCCGGCACCGAGTTTACTATATAAGACATCTTCAAACATTCGCTCGTCGCATGACAAGGCAACTTTTATGGCTAAATTAAAACGAGCTCCTGAATTTTTACTCACAAGAAGAAATGCTAAAAGATTCCCCAATGAAAAGGGATACGTATATCTTCAAGAGTTTATACCTAGCAACGGATATGATATGAAGATTGTGGTTGTTGGAGACAAACTTTCTGGTTTGTATCGTCCCATCCGCAGTCATGATTTCCGAGCTTCTGGTGGTGGAGAGGTATTGTACAACAAGGAATTGTTTACCCCAAACATCATCCGTTCTGCTTTTGCCGCGGCCGATGACATTGGTTTTAAATGCGTTGGTTTCGACTATGTTGTTGATAACAGAACAGGAGAAGGAAAAATTGTCGAGATGAGTTATGGTTTCTCACATACTGCAGTGATGGGTATGGGTGGCTGGTTTGATCGTGACTGTAATTGGCACGATGGTGCTTTGAACGCCCCAGTTGAACTCTTGAAAAACTTATTGGCTTTAAATGAGTAATAATATAGTTCTGGTCCTTGCCAATAGTCTTAGCGGCCTTTATTCTTTTCGCAAAGAAGTAATGGCGGCAATAGAGAACAACGGCTATAGTGTTGTGATATCTACTCCTCATGATGTGAAAGAAAAAGAGGATTTTTTTCGCGGTATTGGCTGTGAGTTTGAGTTTATTGAAATAGACCGTAGAGGCACTAATCCTGTACGAGACTTATCGTTAATCAGAAAATACAAGAAACTGATACGAAAAACTAGGCCGTTGGTTATCTTGACTTATACCATTAAGCCTAATATTTACGGAGGCATTGCAGCACGACGTCTGCATATTCCACAGTTGGCTAATATCACAGGCCTTGGCACTGCCATCGAAAACCCAGGATTATTGCAGAAGTTCACTATTTTAATGTATCGATTTGGTTTGAAAAAGGCAGAAAAAGTGTTTTACCAAAACAGTTCGATTCAAGCATTCTGCAAAGAACACCATATTGGGGAAGCGGGTCTTCTTCTACCTGGTAGTGGCGTGAATTTGGAATGGCATTCATTTCAGGAATATCCGTTGGAAAACACGAAGATGAAATTCAATTTCATCGGACGTGTGATGAAAGATAAGGGTATTGAGGAGTTCCTTGAGGCAGCAAAACATATCCAAAAAAAATATCCACAAACAGAGTTTCATATTCTTGGTGCTTGTGAAGAGCAGTACGAAGGCAGATTGAAAGAATTGCAAGACAAAGGTATTTTAGTATGGCACGGTGCTGTTTCTGATGTGAGACCTTTTATTAAAGACTCTTGGTGTACGGTTCATCCATCCTACCACGAAGGGATGGCCAATGTATTATTAGAGACCTGTGCTGCGGGTCGCCCCGTAATTGCTTGCGACATAAATGGTTGTAAAGAAGCGATCGATGATAAGGTAAACGGTTTTATGTGCAGGGTAAAAGACGCCAATGACCTAGCGAAAAAAGTTGAGCAGTTTATTCTTCTGCCATATGAACAAAAAGTTCAAATGGGTATGGCTGCTAGAAAAAAGGTGGAACGTGAGTTTGACAGAAATTGGGTAATTAATGCATATTTGGAGGAAATAAATAATTGTACAAACATTTTTTCAAACGAGTTTTAGACATCCTCTTCTCAGGCTTTGCTCTAGTGCTTTTCGGCTGGTTTTTACTGTTGGTCGCTATCTTCCTCCATTTTGCCAATAAAGGCGCAGGAACCTTCTTCTTGCAAGAGCGCCCTGGCAAGGACGAGAAGATATTTAAAGTCATCAAATTCAAGACGATGACTGATATGAAAGATTCAGACGGTAATCTGTTGCCAGATGAAGAGCGCTTGACTAACGTCGGAAGATTTGTGCGTTCTACTTCCATAGACGAACTGCCGCAGTTGATCAACGTCTTCAAAGGCGATATGTCGCTTATTGGGCCGAGACCGCTTTTGGTGCAATACCTGCCTTTGTATAATGCCGAGCAAAAACGCCGCCACGAGGTGCGCCCCGGCATCAGCGGCTGGGCACAGTGCCATGGGCGCAATGCCATCAGCTGGAAGGAAAAGTTTGAGCTTGATGTTTGGTATGTGGATCACTGTACCCTTTGGACGGATATCAAGGTGATATTCATTACCATCAAGAATGTATTGATGCGGAAAGACATCAACTCCGCTACGGCGGCAACGATGGAAGCATTTGATGGGACAAACTAGCAATTACAAAGCAATGAAAGATATAGCTATATTTGGAGTAGGTGGTTTCGGACGTGAGGTGCTTACTCTAATCAAAGACATAAACAAAGTCGTACCTACATATCGCATTGTCGGTTTTTTTGACGACGGTCATAAAAAAGGCGAGATGATAAATGGTTATCCTATGCTCGGAAAAACCGATGAGCTCAACACATGGCCAACTGAAATTTGCATTGCTGTTTCTATTGGAAATCCCCAAGTGAAGAAAACAGTTATAGATAAAATCTCTAACTCCAATGTAAGTTATCCGACGCTGATACATCCAAGTGTAATAATAGGAGATCCCGATTATGTAAAGATTGGTAAGGGTTGTATCATTTGTGCAGGAAACATAATTACTACCAATATTGAGATTGGGGATTATGTAATATTGAATCTTTGTTGTACAGTTGGCCACGATGCTGTCATTAAGGATTATGCAGCATTTATGCCTTCGTGCAACATCTCAGGTGAAGTACTTATTGAAGAAGGGGTTTATTGTGGGACGGGAACGAAAATCATCAATCAGATTTCCATTGGAGAATATGCAAACATTGGAGCAGGAGCCGTTGTCACAAAACCCATACCTGGACACTGCACAGCGGTAGGGGTGCCGGCAATTGTGGTGAAAAAGTAATAACAAAGAATCTTGATGTTCTTCAAGCCCATCTTCGATAGAACCGTCGCCTTGATAGGACTCCTTGTCCTATGGCCCCTTTTGCTAGTCATCGCACTGCTGGTGAAAGCTAAGATTGGTAGCCCTGTTTTCTTTGTGCAGGAACGCATTGGCAAGGACGGTAAGCCCTTCCGTATGCATAAGTTTCGCACCATGTGGGAAGATGAGAACATGTCGCCAGTCACCATGGCCGGCGAATCCCGCATCACCCCCTTAGGCGCTAAGCTGCGCAAATACAAGCTGGATGAGCTGCCCGAGTTGTGGAACGTGCTGAAAGGCGACATGAGCTTCGTCGGCCCTCGACCCGATGTGCCCGGCTACGCCGATAGGCTGCAAGGCGACGACCACGAGGTCTTGCTATTGAGCCCAGGTATCACAGGACCCGCCTCGCTGAAGTACCGCAACGAAGAAGAGATGATCGCCGAGTATGTCACACAAGCCAAAACACAAGGCGATTCCCGCTCAGAACAAGAGATAGCACTTTGGTATAACGACAACGTGATTTGGCCCGACAAGGTCAGGATCAATTGCTATTACTATAGGCATTATAGCTTCGTCAAGGATATCCAGATGATATTCTGTACGGTACTGGGAAGGAAGATGGAGTATGGTGGGGAGGTGATTTAGTTGAGAGTTTAGTGTTGAGAGTTTAGTGTTGAGAGTTTAGAGTAGTTAATAAGTTTAGAGTTGAAAGTTGAAATAGAAATGGAACGCAAAAGAATATACCTCTGCCTCGCCCATATGAGCGACGCAGGACTTGAACAGAAATATATCCAAGAAGCCTTCGACACCAACTGGGTGGTGCCGCTGGGACCTAATGTCAATGGGTTTGAAAAGGATTTGGAGTCCTTTGTGAATGAGATTGCGGGTCAAGCCCGCAATGACTATTCATTGGACAAGAAAGTTGTTGCTTTGTCCGCCGGTACGGCGGCCGTGCACCTCGCTTTAATTGCCTGCGGCGTGGGGCCTGGCGACGAGGTCATCGTGCAGTCGTTCACCTTCTGTGCCTCGTCCAACCCCATCACCTACCTCGGCGCGACACCCGTCTTCGTCGACAGCGAGAAGGATTCTTGGAACATCGACCCCGAGCTGATGGAGGAAGCCATCCGCGACCGCATCGCCAAGACGGGCCGTAAGCCCAAGGCCATCGTGCCCGTGGCGCTCTATGGCATGCCCTACGACATCGACCGTATCATGGAGGTCGCCGCGAGATACGACATCCCCGTCATCGAAGACGCCGCCGAAGGCTTCGGCAGCCGCTGGAAGGGTCAGGTGCTGGGTACCTTCGGTCGCTATGGCGTGCTCTCCTTCAACGGCAACAAGATGATCACCACCTCGGGCGGCGGCGCACTCATCTGCCCCGACCAACAGGCTTGGCAGAAGATCATGTGGCTGGCCACCCAAGCCCGCGAAGCATATCCTTACTACCAGCACGAAGCCATAGGCTACAACTACCGCATGTCGAACATCTGCGCTGGCATCGGTCGCGGACAGATGACGATTGTGGACGACCATATCCGTCACCACAAACATGTGCAGAAGATGTATGAGGAGTTGCTGGCTGGTGTGCCGGGCATACATGTCCACTCACAGCCTTGTTCAGGGGAGAAGTACGACAGTAACTATTGGTTATGCACCATCACCCTCGACCCGAGCCTACGTGTCAAAGGACAAGAAAACGCCTATCAGAACGTTATACAAGGTGCGGTGGGTGGTGCGGCAGGCGTGGTGCATGCCACCGAGAGCGCCCACACCGACTGCGAGCCCAACGCCAACGTGGAGGCCTTGCGCGTCATCCTCGACCAGGCGGGCATCGAGGCCAGACCCTTGTGGAAACCCATGCACAAGCAGCCTGTCTATAAGGACGCTCCTGCCTACGTCAACGGCGTCAGCGAAAGCCTCTTCAAGATGGGGATGTGCCTGCCCAGTGGACCCTGCGTCAGCGATGAGGATGTGCGTTATATCGTGGAAAACATCAAAGCGGCAATCATTTAAAACGAATTGTTTATGGAAAAGAGAATAGGTACTGCCATCATCTACGTGGAAAACAGGGAAGCTGCCCCGCAATTGAACGAGGTGCTTTCACGTCATGCAGAGATCATCATCTGCAGGCAAGGCTTCCCGAGAAAACACGAAGGCATCATCTCAGTGATCTTCGAAGGCACCACCGATGAAATCGGATCGCTTACAGGACAGCTGGGCCGCATCGAAGGCATCGAGGTGAAGTCGGTGTTGCTGAAAACAAGAGTTACAGATAACTAACACTAAAACACAATATGTTTAAGAAACCTCAATTTGTTTGCCGATGGCTCGTCGTTATCGGCTTTTTATTGGCATGTATTCCAATGCAGGCCCAAAAGCGTACCATCAGCGGTTATGTGATGGACGCCGCCAGCAAGGAGACGCTCATCGGCGCGACCGTCTTCGACAAAAACTCAGGGAAGGGGTGTGCCACCAATAACTATGGCTTCTACACCCTTACATTGAACCAGGGCCAGGTCGACCTGCAGATTTCTTATGTGGGCTATACGCAGCAGAACAAAACTCTTGACTTGAAGGAAAACCTCAACATGGATTTTTTGCTCACCACCAACATTGAACTCGACGAAGTAGTGGTAGATGCCACGCGCGCTACGGTGGGTGCACGCAGCCCACAGATGAGTGTAGTGGAGTTGCCGGTGCAACAGATCAAGAGCATCCCGACTTTGTTTGGCGAAGCCGACGTGTTGAAAGCCATACAGCTGTTGCCGGGTGTGCAAAACGGCTCGGAGGGCTCGGCAGGCATGTATGTGCGCGGCGGCGGTCCCGACGAGAACCTGCTGCTCCTTGACGGCGTACCCGTCTATAACGTCAACCACATGATGGGCTTCTTCTCCGTCTTCAACCCCGACGCCTTGAAAAACGTCACCTTGTATAAGGGCAGTTTTCCTGCACATTTCGGCGGCCGCCTGTCGTCGGTGGTCGACATCCGCATGAAGGAAGGCGATATGCAAAACTACCATGGCAACGTCAGCGTAGGCTTGATCTCGTCGAAACTGAATGTGGAAGGCCCTATCGTGAAGGACAAGCTGTCGTTCAACCTTTCCTTCCGTCGTACCTATAGCGACTTGCTGATGAAGCCGGCCCTGTGGATTGCCAAGACGCAAATCGAGGACGTCGACAAGCTGAAAGCAGGCTACTATTTCTACGACCTCAACACGAAATTCAACTGGAAGATTTCTGACAAAGACCGTCTTTACTTGAGTTTCTATTCGGGCGATGACGCCATTTATCTAGGCGTGAAAAACAAAGACTATTCTTACGATAATTCCCAATACAAAGAACAAGTCAGAATGGATTGGAAATGGGGCAACAAGGTGGCAGCATTGCGATGGAACCATGTGATGTCGCAGCAGCTCTTTATGGATGCCTCGGTCAACTACACACAATACCGCCACGACCTCGGCATGAGCATCGAGGAATCGGAAACCTATCTAAGTCAGCCTCCTGTCACCGAAAAAAACGAGTTTGCCATGGCCTATAAGTCGGGCATCAACGACCTGACGGCCAAGGTTGATTTCGACTATACGCCGCTGCCGAACCATGAGATACGCTTCGGTGGCAACTATATCTTCCACCAGTTCCGCCCGGAGGTGCAGTCAATGAAGATCATTGCTGGCGAGGACTTCGATATCGACACCACAGCAGGATCGCCCAAGGTGTTTGCTCATGAAACAGCACTTTATGTGGAGGACAACATGACTTTCGGCGACATCTTCCGCGTTAACGCAGGCGTGCATTACTCCACCTTCACGGTGGAGGGCAAGACATACCAAAGCGTGCAACCCCGTCTTAGTACCAGCGTGATGCTGGCCTCCAACCTCTCGCTCAAGGCGGGTTATGCCTACATGACGCAATATGTGCACTTGCTTTCCAATAGCAGCGTCAGCTTGCCTACCGACTTATGGGTTCCTGTTACGTCCAACATCGTCCCAATGAACGCCCACCAGGTGTCGTTGGGTGCCTTTTATGAGATGCCGCGTTTGTTCGATATCTCCATCGAAGGTTACTACAAAACCATGGACAACCTGCTGGAGTATAAGGACGGAGCCTCGTTCTTCGGCTCTTCGGAGCGTTGGGACGAAAAAGTATGTATGGGCAAAGGCTGGTCTTATGGCGTGGAGTTTCTGGTGCAACGCAGTTTCGGCAAGACCACGGGCTGGGTCGGCTACACATGGTCGCATGCCAAGAGGCTCTTCGACCGCGAAGGTATGGTCATCAACCAAGGCAAGGTGTTTCCTGCCAAATACGACCGCCGTCACGACCTCAGCATCACGGTGCAACACAAGTTCAGCGATCGTTTCGACCTGAGCGGTACTTGGGTCTTCAGCAGTGGCAACTGCGGCACCCTCGGCACCCAGATCTACGAAGGATTCCCCGATGAGTGGGGTAATCCATCTACCATCAATGCATTGGAACGCAACAACTTCCGTTTGGGTAACTACCACCGCTTGGATGTGGGCATGAACTTCCACAAGCAGAAGAAACATGGTCTCCGCACTTGGAACCTTAGTGTTTATAATGCTTATAATCACAACAACCCGTTTATCGTTTATACCAGATATAATTGGGATGAAGCCACACAACAAGAGAAGAAAGCGTTGATGCAGGCGAGCCTGTTTCCGATTATTCCGTCAGTGAGTTATAGTTATAAATTCTGAAACATTATGAAACAACAAATTCGAAACACAATAAGCCACACTATAAATCGTCATTACGGACTTGACCCGCAATCTCCTATACCGAAGGCTTCCTCTTCTCGTTTAGGAGATGGCGGATCGCTGTCCGCCATGACGACAAAGGCATTAGCAATGATAATAATAGCCACTTTGATGGCCTCCTGCGAGAAGGAAATCGAATTCAACGGTGATCAGACCGACTCCAAATTGGTCATCAACAGCTTGGTGGAGCCAGGAAAACCTGTTTCGGCCAACATCAGCAAGAGCGTTTTCTTCTTGGACAACAATGGGAACACCACTGCTCCCGATGATTTGGTGGCCTCTCTTTCTGTGAACGGAAACCTTATAGGTGAGATGATACGGCAAATTGATACGGTTTGGAATGGCTGGTACGACTACGACGACCAAGGAAACATGTATCAAAAATACCGGATCGTCACCACTTATAGCAATGATTATTGTCCGGCAGTAGGCGATGTAGTCAAAATCACAGCTTCAGCGAATGGTTTTGATGATGTGGAGGGTGAAACCAGTTCGCTGCCTGGTGCTTTGTCTTGTGCGATCACGAATAGCAGAGTGTCTAATTGGGAATCCTATTATGAGCCCAACTATCATACTGAAATAGAGGACGATAGTGTATTTTACGCTGGTTTTGTCATAGAGTTAACCATAGAAATCACCGATGCCAACCCAGGACAGACCGATTACTATAGACTTCGTGTCGATAATGGAAGCAAGTATGATGGCGTAATGAACTACTTGTCGTATTTTGCGGAATATAGCGACCCGGTGTTTGGTTCGCTTGTTGCAGAAAACGATTATTTCGACTTCAGCGATTTAGACATGGCCCCTGAAGGCGTATTTACGGATGTGCTCTTTGATGGCAGGTCTTATCAAATCAAGGTGCCCATCAGCGTCTCATTGAGGAGGGATGATGAATACGACCCCGACTTTTTCCGCTTCGGCATTGCCTTGGAACACATGGGTAAGGAATACTACTATTACCTTAACACCTGCAAACAAATCGATGAAGTCTTACAATTCTTCATGGAGCCAGTCCAGACCTATTCCAACGTAAAAGGAGGCTATGGCCTTGTAAGTGGCCTTTCCATAGACTCTTTATGGTTCCCTGTTCCTTTTGAGCCTTGAAAAAAATCGGATTTTGTGCTTGTTTTTTTCGATTCTTTGGTACATTTGCAGTCTAAGAGAACGTAATATTATTCTTAATACACTTTAATATGGATTTAACAAACATCTTAGGTGCTTTGACAGGCAATGATGCTGTCGGCGCCATCGCAGAAAACTTGAACATTGACTCGAAGCAAGTGTCTTCGGTAATCACAAACGCCCTGCCCTCTTTGTTGGGTGCTATGCAGAAGAATGCCTCTACTCCTGGCGGTGCTGAAGCCTTGGCTAAGGCTCTCGGTGACCATGCCGGTAGCGCAGGTAATCTTATCAGCAACTTGAAAATCTCTGACCTGACAGATGGTAACAAGATTTTGGGTCATATCTTCGGCGGCGACCTTAACAATGTGTTGGGTGGTATCTCGAAGAAGAGCGGTGTGGCTTCCAGTCTGGTGGGTAAGATTTTGGCTTCCATCGCCCCGAGCCTCTTGGCTCTTCTTGGCAAGGGTCAACAGGGCAGTGGTACGAGTGCAGCAAACCTGGCTGGCATGCTTGGCACCATCCTTGGCGCTACGCAAGGCAACAGCAATAGTGGCCTCGGCGGTCTTGGCGGCCTGCTCGGCGGCCTTGGCAAGATCTTTGGCGGTAAGTAAAGACTTGTGTTATTTGATAAAAAAAGGCGGGGAGACCCGCCTTTTTTTATTCCACAATGGTCATCTCATCGATGAGGTGCCCGGCACCGGCAAACTTGTCGATGATGAAGAGCACGTATCGGATGTCGACGCTGATGTTGCGGCAGATGTCGGGGTCGTAGATGAGGTCGCTCATCGTGCCTTCCCAGCAGCGGTCGAAGTTGAGGCCGAGAAGTTGGCCTTCGGCATTCAGAATCGGGCTACCAGAATTACCACCCGTGGTATGTACGCTTGCAGTAAAGGCCACGTGCATGGTGCCGTCCTTGTCGGCATAGCGGCCATAGTCTTTCTTGTTGTACAGTTCCTTCAAGCGCGGCTCCACCACATAGTCGTAGAAGTCGGGATTCTCTTTTTGCATGATGCCTTCGAGTGTGGTGAAATGGCGGTAGGTCTTACCATCTTGGGGCTTGAAGCCTTCCACCTTGCCGTAGGTGACACGCAACGTGAAGTTGGCATCGGGCGAAAAACGTTTGTCGGGCTGCATCTCCATCTGGCCTTTCATGTAGATGCGGCGCAGGCGGTCGTTGTCCTTGGTGATGCTAGAGATGCGGTCATAGACCTTGTCTTGGTAGAAGCCAATAAGGCTTTTGTATACTTGCAAGGCGGGGTCGTTGGCCAGTTTCTTTGCACTTTTCGGCTTGAAGTTATCCAATAGCTCAGTGACTTTGGCCTGTTCCGTAAACATCGACTTGGTGAAGAGTTTGTTGACATATTCGTCCACGTCCTTGATGTCGTTGAGGAAAGCAGGGCGGAAGTCAGCAGGTTGGGCTTTCAGGTATTCTTTCAGTAACATGGAAGCCACTTCGCGGTCTATGGGCTCGTAATAGTCCTTGAAGAAGGTCTCGGAAGTGCCTTTCAGTTGGTTCACCATGCGGTCGATGTCTTCCTGTGGCGTGTCTTTGTTCACCTCTGAGAGTCGGGCAAAGCGTCCTGCAAAGTTGATGAGTTCGATACGCAAGCCAGCTTCTGCCATGTAAGTGTAAGCCAACTCGTAGGGTTCCAATTCCTTATAGTTTTTCTTGAAATCCTTGAGCAGGTCGATGTACATGTATCGATTGCGTGCACCCAAGGCCCATTCTTGGAAGTCCTTTTCAAAAGCTTGTTTCTTCTCCACGCCATGGAAGTGGTTGATGCCCTCGGTGACACCCATCCATTTCTTCCAGCCGTTGCCGATGCTAGCATGCTTGGAAGCGTATTGGATGCGCACCTTGGGATCTTGTTCCTGGTATTTGTTGTAGATATCAAGCACCTTGCCACGCAGGTCGACAGTGATAGGGTCGATGAGGTTGGCTTCTTGGTCGACAGCCACGGCAGGCAGGTATTCGTTGGTACGGGCGGGATAGCCGAACACGAAAGCAAAGTCGCCCTCCTCGGCACCCTTCAGTGAGATGTCGAGGTGTTTGGCGGGCTTGTAAGGCACGTTGTCCTTGCTGTAGGCGGCAGGATGCCCGTCTTTGTCGGCATAGACACGGAAGATACTGAAGTCGCCTGTGTGGCGAGGCCATACCCAGTTGTCGGTGTCGCCGCCAAACTTGCCGATATTGCTCGGGGGACAGCCCACCAAGCGTACGTCGGTGTAGACCTCGTTGAGCAACAGATAGTATTCATTGCCCAAGAAATAAGGTTTGATGCTGACTTTATATTGGGTCTCTTTTTCGACCGAGGCAACGATTTTTTTGATGTTCTCGTCAATTTTGGCCTGACGTTCATTCTCAGGCATGTCAACGGTGATGCCAGTCAGCACTTTTTCAGTCACGTCGCGCATCTCGCGGAGGAAGATGACGCTGAGGCCAGGGCAAGGTAGCTCCTCGCTGCGTTTCATGGCCCAGAAGCCGTTGGTGAGGTAATCGTGTTCTACCGAACTGTGCTTTTGGATGTAGTCGAAACCGCAGTGGTGGTTGGTGAGCAGCAGGCCATAGTCGCTGACAATCTCGCCCGTGCAGCCGCCACCAAAGAGCACGATGGCGTCTTTCAGGCTGCTGTGGTTGATACTGTAGATGTCTTCAGCACTGATTTTCATGCCCATTTCCTGCATCTCTTTCTCGTTGTATTGAAGCAGCATGGGAATCCACATGCCTTCACCGGCGAAGAGGAGGGTGGGGAAAAGGAGTAGGAGAGTCGTCAAAAAGTTGATACGTTTCATGGGAAGGTTGTTAGGGTTAGTGATGAAAAAAGCTGATGCGGGCAAACAGTGTTTACCCGCATCATGTGTAAGTAAGGCAATTACCTAATGCGTTTGTAGCCATAAACGGCTTGTGCACCAAGCTCTTCCTCGATACGGATGAGTTGGTTGTACTTGGCCATACGGTCGGTGCGGCTCAGTGAACCGGTCTTGATTTGACCTGAGTTGGTGGCCACGGCGATGTCGGCGATGGTGGTGTCTTCGGTCTCGCCCGAACGGTGGCTTGTCACGGTATTGTAACCATGGCGGTGGGCCATCTCAATGGCGTCGAGAGTCTCGGAGAGTGAGCCGATTTGATTGACCTTGATGAGGATGGCGTTGCCGGCACCCATGGCGATGCCTTTTTCGAGGAACTTCACGTTGGTCACAAAGAGGTCGTCACCAACCAACTGGCAGCGGTCGCCGATGGCTTTGGTGAGTTTCACCCAGCTTTCCCAGTCGTTTTCATCCAAGCCGTCTTCGATGGAGTCAATAGGATACTTGGTGATGAGTTCTTCGAGGAACTTGATTTGTTCGTCGGCCGTCAGTCTCTTGCCGTTCGGGTCTTTCTTTTTGCCGTCTTTCAGTTGGCTGTAATCATAGAAGTATTGACCATTCTCTTTGAAGGCGAATTCTGAGGCAGCGCAATCCAAGGCGATCTTCACGTCCTTGCCGGGTTCATATCCGGCTTCGCGGATGGCTTGGCAGATGATGTCGAGGGCATCTTCGGTGCTGTTGAGGGCAGGGGCAAAGCCTCCTTCATCGCCAACGGCAGTGGAAAGACCGCGTTTCTTCAGCAGCTTGGCCAAGGTGTGAAACACTTCGGCACCCATGCGCACGGCTTCTTTCAAGGTAGGAGCTCCGACAGGACGGATCATGAATTCCTGGAAGGCGATGGGGGCGTCAGAGTGGGCACCACCGTTGATGATGTTCATCATGGGCACGGGCAGGGTGTAGGTATTGGTTCCGCCGATATATCTGTAAAGAGGCATGTGGAGTGCCAAAGAAGCAGCTTTGGCCGCGGCCAAAGAGACGCCCAAAATGGCGTTGGCGCCCAGTTTGCTCTTGGTGGGAGTGCCATCCAAGGCAATCATTTTGGCATCCAAAGCACGTTGATTGAAAACGCAGTCGCCGATAAGGGCGGGAGCGATGATTTTATTTACGTTGTCGACAGCCTTCTGAGTGCCTTTGCCACCGTAACGGTTCTTGTCGCCGTCGCGGAGCTCAAGGGCTTCATTCTCACCGGTAGAAGCACCTGACGGGACGCTGGCGCGACCCATGATGCCGTTTTCTAATGTCACTTCCACTTCAACAGTGGGGTTGCCTCTCGAATCGAGGATCTCTCTTGCATGAATATTTTCGATTTTCATGGTATCGTTGATTTTTAGATTTGTTTTTTAATTTGATTGGGTGGCAAAGATACGGAATCTTTTATGTTTTTTTCTTAGAATGGTCATTTTTCTCTATTTTTGTAGTCTATAAAGCAATAAATTTAACTTAAAATATTAAAAATGAAGAATTTAACTAGACTCTTCTCAAAGAGCATGCTATTGATTGGAGCGGCAGCGCTCATGCTGTTTTCTGGCTGCAAGAAGGCCGACAGCAAGTACAAGTATGAAACCGTGAAGGGCGACCTCACCGAAGCCCGTATCTACACGCTCGACAACGGTTTGACCGTCTATCTGAGCGTCAACAAGGAAGAACCTCGCATCCAGACCTACATCGCGGTGCGCACGGGTTCTAAGAACGATCCCGCCGAGACTACGGGCCTCGCACATTACCTCGAACATATCATGTTCAAGGGAACGACCCATTTCGGCACTACCGATTATGAAGCCGAGAAGCCTTTCTTGGATGACATTGAAGCGCGTTACGAGAAATATCGCACCCTCACCGATCCTGAGGAACGTCGTATCGCCTACCACGAAATCGACTCGGTGAGCCAATTGGCTGCCCAGTATTTCATCCCCAACGAATACGATAAACTCATGTCGACTATTGGCGCTGAAGGTACCAACGCATACACCTCAGAAGACGTGACCTGCTATACCGAGGACATCCCTTCCAACGAAATCGAGAACTGGGCCAAGATCCAGGCTGACCGTTTCCAGAACATGGTCATCCGTGGTTTCCACACCGAGCTGGAAGCTGTTTATGAAGAGTACAACATCGGTATTGCACAGGACAGCCGCAAGGTATGGGAAGCCCTTAACGCCATGCTCTTCCCGACGCACCCTTACGGCACGCAGACAACTATTGGCACTCAGGAACACTTGAAGAATCCTTCGATTACCAACATCAAGAACTATTTTAACAAATGGTACCGCCCGAACAACGTGGCCATCTGCATGGCTGGCGACTTCAATCCCGATGAGGTCATCGCCATCATCGACAAGTACTTTGGTGAGTGGCAACCTGGAGAAGATGTGAAACAACCTGAGTTTGCTCCGCTGGAGCCTATCACCTCACCCCAAGACACCACCATCTATGGCCTTGAAGCCGAGAATTTGATGATGGGTTGGCGCTTTGACCGTGGCAACTCAATGCAATGCGACACCCTCGACATCATCGGTGAAATGCTCAGCAACGGCACTGCAGGCCTCATCGATTTAGACATCAACCAACAGATGCAGATGTTAGGCGCATGGGGTGGCTCAAGTAGCAACCGCGACTACACCACCTTCCTCGTTGGCGGAACGCCTAAAGATGGGCAGTCCCTTGAAGAAGCCAAGGACCTACTTCTTGCCGAAATCGAGAAGCTGAAGGCCGGCGATTTCTCCGACGACCTGCTGCCTTCCATTATCAACAATCTCAAGCTCAGGCAATACACATCCCTTGAGCGCAACTCAAGCCGTGCCAACATGTTCGTCAGCACTTTTATTAAAGAGATTCCTTGGGAGCAACAAGTCGGCTATCTCGACCGTGTTTCCAACATGACCAAGGAACAAATCGTGGACTTCGCTAACAAGCATTTTAACGACAACTATGTGGTGGTCTACAAACGTCAAGGTGTTGACGAAAACCAGAAAAAAATCGACAAGCCCGCCATCACACCAATTCCTACCAACCGTGACCTCGTCAGCGATTTCGTTACCGAAGTGCAAAACTCCGAAGTGCCAGATATCCAACCCCGTTTCGTCGACTTCAAGAAAGATTTAACCTTTGGCAAGACTGAGGCTGGACTGCCTTATATCTACGTACAGAACAAAGAAAACGGACGCTTCACGCTGAGTTTCCGCTATGAGTTTGGCGATGAGGCAGACCTTCGCTATGGTGTCGCCTCCGATTATCTCGAATATCTAGGCACTGACCAGATGAGCAACGAGGAGATCAAGCAACAATTCTACAAACTTGCCTGCAACTACTACATCAGTGTGGGTGCACGCAACATCACGGTCACCTTGGGTGGTCTTGGCGAGAACATGCCCGAAGCCTTGGCCTTGCTTGAGAATGTGATGCAAAACGCCAAAGCCGACCCGATGGTAGCAGAGATGTGCATCCAACAATTGGAGAAATCACGCATAGATGCCAAATTGAACCAGCGCAACAATTTCAATGCTTTGGTGCAGTACGGACTTTATGGTTCCTACAACTCGCAGCGCAACCGACTCTCACCCGAACAAATCCGCCAACTCGACCCACAGGAACTTCTCGACCTCTTGAAGAACCTCAAGAATTATGAGCATACTGTGCTGTATTACGGTCCGATGACCGCTGAAGAGATGGCCAAGGCCGTCACCGAGAACCATCAAACCGTGGCTGAGTTGCAGGCTGTCCCACAAGGAAAGCACTACGAACTGCAAGCTACGCCCGAAAACGAAGTGCTGATTGCCCCTTACGATGCCAAGAACATCTATATGCGCATGATCCACAATGAAAACCGTGAATGGAATCCCGACGAGGCTGCCGTGAAGGCTTTGTTCAATGAGTATTATGGTGGTGGCATGAACACCATTGTGTTCCAGGAGATGCGTGAAGCCCGCGGATTGGCATACAATGCCTTCGCCGCTTATATGGAACCCAACTACACCGATCAGTCGGAGTATTTCTTCACACACATCATCACTCAGAACGACAAGATGATGGATGCCGTGAATCATTTCTTGGAGATCCTCAACGAAATGCCTGAGAGTGAGCAAGCCTTTGGCATCGCCAAAGATGCCCTCACGAAACGCTTGGCCAGCATGCGCACCACCAAGTTCGGCCTTATCAATGCCTGGCTGAACGCCCAAATGAAGGGTGTTGACTACGACCTCAACGAGCGCATTTACAACGCCTTGCCCAATGTCACCCTGCAAGACATTGTGAAGTTTGAGCAGGAACAGATGGCCAACAAGCCTTACCGTTTTGTCATCCTCGGTAATGAGAAGGAACTCGACATGAATGCCCTTCAAGAACTTGGCCCCATCAAGCGCTTGAGCACAGAGGAGATCTTCGGTTACTAATTTAACTATGGCTTATGACTATGGCCAATAGTCAAGGTTTTAAACACAATGGCCGCTCTCACACAATGTGGGGGCGGCCATTTTACTGAATCCGATTGCAGGCTCGGCTCAATTACTCTAAACTATCGCCAGTTTCGCTATCGCCTTCCTTCGCCTTTTGTTCCAGTTCCAGCTTACCGAAACGCAACGTAAAGCCTGCTGAGATGTAGCGACTGTTAAGCATCTTGCGCGTGTTGTCGCTGAGATAATACGGGTTGGTGTTGCTTGAACCTGAACCGATGCGAGCACCCCAGTTGAAGAGGTCCTGCACGTTGACGAACACCGACAAGCGGCGGTTGAAAAAGTCACTGCGCAAGCCCATGTTGAGGAAATAGCGCGCCTTGCGCTCGCTCATCAGGCTGATGGTCGGTGAGTTGTAGTTGGCCGAAGCCGTGACTTGCAGCTGATTGAAGAGTTTGGCCCAAGCGTTGACGCGAACGCTCCATGACCATTTGTCTCGTTGGTCAATCTGATGCACTCCATTACGATCGTATTCCATGCGATATCCATAATCATACAAGTTGGCATACAGACGTACGTTGAAGAATCCCGTGGGACGGTAGGTCATATTGAGTGAAGTGCCATAACGCCATGAGGTACCCATATTGTAAGGTATAGAATAACTGACAATACGATCCAGATAATCATCATATTCAGCATCGGTCAGCCTGCTGATTTCGTTGGTGCTCCAGCGACCATAGGCCTCAAGGCCGATATTGCCAAAACGTTCGAAAAACTTCTGCCAGCCGGCCTCCACATTATGGGTATAAGCATTTTTCAAGCCGAGTGGGTTACCCGTGGAATAGCTATCATCGCCATACCTGCGGAAGGTGCTAATCTGATCTTCTCCAGGGTGCGACATACGCATCGAATAGTTGAGTTTCCAGTTGTGCATCGATTCCGTACGATAGGTCAAGTGGATGGAAGGACGCACATTGAGGAAATACAGGGTACTATCGTCAGCAAAAGGCATATCGCTTTGGTAGTTGTAAGCAATGCGGTCGCCACCAAAGCCCAAGCCTGTGCTCAGCGTAAAACCGCCCCAACGATGTGTCCAGTTGACATCACCATTGACACCTGTTTCAGCGCCCTTGAAACGATAGGTGCGAAGGACATCGATGCTGTCATAAGTGATACCGCCATCATCGGAATAGAAACGCTTATAGTCACTATTGTCTAGCTGATTGTCGACACGCAAGCCATAACTGAGCTCGCCGTCTTCACTGTAGGGTCGGTTGTAACGGGCATCGAGATTAAAGCCATATCCACTCTGATTACTCAATAGATATCGGTTTTCATCAAAGTCGCTGTAAACATCATAGAATCGGTTGTTGTAATAGTCGGATGCATTCTTGTTGAATCTGCCATTCAAACCGATGCGGAGATTGTGTCCCTTATCATCAAACTTCTTGGTGTAGTCCGCACCAAAATGACCGAAGCCGGATTGCGAAAGGGTCGTGTCGCCCATGCTGTAGGCCAAAACGCTGTCAACGGGCTGCAAATAGAAGGTTTGTTCTTCACGACGACTGCCGAGACTACGGTTGTTATTGTAGAAGCCACCACCATCGAAAGAAATGTCGCTTGTTGAGTCAATCTCATAGTCGATGTTCATGAAAACATTGCCGCTGATGCTACGGTTGTTTTCTTTTTGGGTGGTAGTCTTGTACCATACAGAATCATACAAACCTTCAGTTGCGGCATCCTCGCGTTTCAGTTCCCAGCTGTCGGTCGTGTTGATTCTGTTGCTATAACGTCCCGAAGCAAATAGGTTGACGCTCAGTTTCTCCTTCTTCCACATATAACTCACCCAAGGCGAGACAAAGGGCTGGTTGGAACCGTTTACGCCAAAGCTGATGAATTGGTTGCTCTTGATATGCGCCGAGGTCACGATGTTGATAACGGCTTCAGCATCGGTGGCATATTTTGCCGAAGGGTTGGTGATGGTCTCGATGCGTGCGATGGCATTGGCGGGCAAGGTCTGTAGGTAGGTCTTCAGGTTCTCCTCGGTGAGTTTCGAGGGCTTGTCGTTGACCCAAATCTCCACGCTTGACACGCCGCGCAGCGTGATGTTGCCCTCCACGTCGACCTCCACGCCTGGCGCATTTTGCAAGGCATCCTCGGTGGTACCTGTCTGGATGGACGGGTCTTCGCTGACGTTGTAGATCAGTTTCTCACCCTCCATGGCATACAACGGTCTTTCGGCCGCCACAGTAACCTCGCCTAACGAAGTCACGCCAGGATTGACGCGTAAAGTGCCGAGATTAACATTATTGGTCACCTTGAAAGGATGCATATAACTCTCATAACCGATGGCCGAAACGCGCAATACGAAAGACCCTTGTGGCACATCGTTGATCTCAAAAACACCATCCATGTTGCTGATGCTGCCTTTGACAAATTCGTTGTCGATGGAATCGAGTACGGCCACGTTGACGAAAGGCAGAAACTCTCCTGTCTTGGCATCACGCAACACACCAACCACTTGGAAGGTGTCGCCTTCGCGGACTTTCTTTTTTTGCTTCACGGTGGGCATGTTACCCTCGGTTTGCCCCCACTGACGGTCACCGCCGAAAGGAGGACGGCCTCCCGGAGGACGACCACCACCGCCTGGAGGCCTGCCGCCTGGAGGTTGTGCAACAGACAAAAGGGTTGACAAAGCTAATATCGTGAAAAACAAGAATTTTAAATACGGGGATTTTCTCATATAAGATGATATAATTAAGGCTGCAAAGGTAAAAAAATGTACCTTTGCAAAAACAATTAACTGCAATAATTATACCATTTTATACTATGAAAAAGCAACTATTTTCCTTGATATTGACCATCTGCGCAATTCCCGCTTTGGCATGTACCAACCTCATCGTAGGCAAGAAAGCATCTACCGATGGCAGCGTGATGTGCACCTACAACTGCGACGGATTCGGTTTCTCTGGTTCGCTGTTTTATAGCCCTTCCGGTCGGCATGAGAAAGGTGAGCTTATAGAGATTCGTGGATGGGGACCTCAGCATAAGGGGCAATATGTTAAGCAAGTAGATTACACCTATAATGTGGTTGGCTTGATGAACGAGAAACAAGTGACCATAGTGGAGACCACCTTCGATGGGAGGTTGATATTGATCAACAACGAAGGGCTGCTGGACTATTTTTCATTGATGCGTCTGGCTTTACAGCGTTCCTCCACGGCCCGTGAAGCCATCCGTTGTATGGCTGAACTCGTTGAAGAATATGGTTACAACAGCAGTGGTGAGACCCTCACCGTTTGCGACCCTAACGAGGCTTGGATCATGGAAATCATCGGCAAGGGACCAGGACACAAGGGAGCCGTTTGGGTGGCTTTGCGCATCCCCGACGACTGCATCTGCGCCCATGCCAACCTGAGCCGCATCCGTCAATTCCCCTTGGAGAAGCACTCCAAAAACAGCATCAGCAGCAAGAACCTCAAGAAGATCAACAACCCGGAGATTGAATGTGTCTATGCCGCCGATGTCATCAGCTTCGCCAAGGAATGGGGTTTTTACAATGGCAAGGACGAAGACTTCTCGTTCCGTGATGCCTATTGCCCCATCGACTTCGAGAATGTGCGTTACGCCGATGCGCGCGTGTGGAGTTTCTTCCGACATCATTACAGTCACGAGGAAATGGACAAATACTTACCATACATCAACGGCGAATTTGACCAATGCGACCATCTCCCGTTGTGGATCAAGCCCGACAAACCGCTTTCGTTGCGTGACCTGCAGAACGACATGCGCGACCATTTTGAAAATACGCCTTTGGACATGACTTCCGACATGACCGCTGGTCCCTGGGGTATGCCCATACGACCCTTACCCATGCATTTTCGTGACAGCGATAGCGTCGACTACTATCGTGAGCGTCCCATCGCCACACAGCAATCGGGCTTTACCATGACCTGCCAAATGCGTTCTTGGCTGCCCGACGACGTGGGTGGCGTCACCTGGTTCAACTGCGACGATGCCAATATGGTAGCCTATGTGCCGCTTTACTGCTGCATCACCCAGGTGCCCGACTGTTTCCGTCCTGAGAACAACCCACGCAACGAGTTCAGCGACAAGTCAGCCTTCTGGATGAACAATTGGGTGGCCAATATGGTCTACCCACGCTATTCCATGATGATTGGCGACCTGCGGGAGGCACAGAAGGAACTGGAAGACTATTATTTTACCGACCAGGACGAAGTGCTCTCCGCCATAGAAGAAATGATGCCTGCCGACCGCCGCAGCTATCTCAACAACAAAAGCATCGCCTACGCCGACCGCATGATGCAGCGCTGGGACAAGCTGGCCAAGTTCCTCATCGTAAGGTACAACGACCAGATAGTACGCCCTGCCCAAGATGGCGAACTCCTACGCGGCCGCTACACTACACCTGGCTACGACCAAAAGTTCATTGATGCCATTGGCAAATCCACCGGCGATAGGTATAAATTAAAGAAAGTGATTGAACGAAGAGAACGTTAATCCTTCGCAAAACGTTTCAAGGCCTCCTCATCGAGGCGTTGCACTGTCCATTCATCCATAGGAACGGCGCCGATGCTACGGTAGACCGTCAAAGCAGGCTTGTTCCAGTCGAGGCAGATCCATTCCATACGACCGCAGTTGCGTTCAACAGCAAGGTTGGCAAGATACTTCAGCAAAGCCTTGCCATAGCCCCAACCGCGTCTTTCCGGAACGATGAAAAGGTCTTCGAGATACAAACCCTTACGTCCCACAAAAGTGGAGAAGTTATGGAAATATAAGGCAAAACCTATGACCACGCTGTCTTCTTCGGCAAAGACCACTTCGGCTGATTTTTCCTCAAACAAAGAATGGTACAAGGTGGCCTCATCGGCAACGACTTCGTCGGCACATTTTTCATACACAGCGAGTTTCTGGATGAATTCAAGAACGAGACCTGTTTCTTCAGGCTTCGCTGGACGTATGGTAAACGTATGGTTTTCTTTATTATTCATATCTTAAAGCATTGATTGGGTCGGTGCGTGAGGCTTTCAAGGCGGGGAAGAATCCCGAAATAAGGCCTAAGATGGCGCATGAGACGAAGGAAATAATCATCCATCCGACATTGACAACATAAGGTAGCGACATGGCCAAGGAGACCACGTAGGAAAGTAACAAGCCCAACAAAAGGCCTATCACACCACCGATGAGGCTCAGGATGATACTCTCGGTGAGGAACTGCATCAAAATCGCAGAATTCTTGGCACCAATGGACATACGTAAGCCGATTTCCTTGGTGCGTTCGGTCACCGTGACGTACATGATGTTCATGATGCCAATACAGCCTACTAGCAAGGAAATCAAGGCGATAGCAACTAAGACGGTGGTGATCATGCCCGTCATCGACGACATCATCTCCAACATTTCCTGTTGGGTACGTACTTCGAAGCCATCATTACCGCCTTCTGGGATTTTATGCGAAGCCCGCAAAATGTTCTCGATCTCCTCCACAGCAGCTTCGGCCACGTCTTCAGAGGCAGCTGAGCAAACAATCTGCTGGATGTAATCGACACCCAACATGCGCTTCTGCACAGTGCTGTATGGCATCACAACAAGGTCGTCTTGGTCCATGCCCATACCGTTCTCACCGCGTTCTTTCAAGGTACCGATGACTCTGAACGGCATATTACCCACACGGATGGTTTTGCCGATAGGGTCCTCACCATCGTCGAACAACTCTTCAACAATAGTCTGGCCTATCAAGCCGACCTTGGCGTATTTCTTCACGTCTTCTTCCGTGAAGTTGACGCCTGTGGCAATTTCGTATTTGCGGATTTCAAGATAATCCGGCGAACCGCCATAAACGGTACCCGACCAGTTCTTGGAGCCATTGACCAACTGTCCCCCGCTATTCACCACGGGACTGACCATCGTCACGTTTTTGGCACCTTTGGCTATCAACTCACAATCCCTGACCTTGAGCGATTGCACGTTGGACGAACCCATACTGACGCCACCACGCCTTTGGTTGGCACGCATCACCATGATGAGGTTGGTGCCCATGTCCGACAATTGATTGGCCGTACTCTGTTTCAGGCCTTCACCCAAGTTGACCACGGCGATGACGGCGGCGATACCAATCACGATGCCGAGCATGGATAGGGCCGTGCGCGTCTTGTTGCGCAGCAGGGCTTTCACCGAAATTCTTATAAGATTCAGTATATCCATATCAATAATCGTTTTCTACCGGCAAGGCCGCAAGAGCCTCCGCTGCCGATTTGGTTGCTACGGGTTCATCACGTAGGATGTGACCATCGCGCAAGAATATCGTTCTACTGGTAAACACTGCGATGTCGGACTCATGCGTCACGAAAGCAATGGTTTTTCCTTGTTCATGCAGACTTTGGAACAGACTCATGATTTCGTATGAAGTACGCGTGTCCAAGTTACCTGTGGCTTCGTCTGCCAACACAATGACGGGATCGTTGACCAAGGCACGAGCAATGGCCACACGCTGCTGCTGACCACCCGATAGCTGGTTGGGCATATGTCCCATACGGTCTTTCAAGCCTACCAGTTCCAAGGCATGTTGCGCCTTTTCGTGACGCTCACGATGCGACACCTCGGGATTGTACACCAAGGGCAACTCTACGTTTTCCAAGGCAGAGGTACGCGGCAAGAGGTTATAAGACTGAAAAACGAAACCAATTTTACGGTTGCGTATGTCCGACAACTCGTTTTTCGTGCGCTCACGCACCGAGATGCCGTCAATGTAATACTCGCCCGAAGTAGGTTGGTCGAGGCAGCCAAGGATGTTGAGTAAAGTGGACTTGCCACTACCCGATGAGCCCATGATGCTCACGAACTCGCCTTGACAGATATCGAACGACACGCCTTTGAGAGCATGCACCTCTTCGCTGCCGACGATGAAGGTCCGCTTCAGATTCTCAACTCTGATGATGGATTGACGCTCGCTCATGGTCATTTTTTGGCATTACTGCCATTGTTGTTGTTTCTATTCCTACCGGGAGGGCCAGGCATAAAGGGGTTTTCGCCCTTTTTCACAGCTTTCTCCTTGGTGACAAACTGCGCCGACAGCACGACTGAATCGCCAGCCTGCACGCCTTGTTCGATGATTTTGTAAGCGCCATCGCTCATGCCCACCTTGACGGAGCGCGGCATCATGTCATCTCCTTTTTTGAGCCAAACCATAGTATGATCAGCTTGTTTTTCTCCTTCTTGGATCATAGGTCGTTCTGGGCGTTGGCCTTCGGGCTTTTCGGCTTTCCGAATGGCTTTCAGCACTTGTTCATCTGGGGTGAAATTGAAAGCCTCGGCGGGAACGGCCAACCCTGTCTGCTCCTCGGTGACGATGGTCACGCTGGCCGTCATGCCTGGGAAGAGTTTCTGTTCCGGATTGGGGGCATCGATGATGACGGTGTAGGTCACCACATTACTTGTCGTGGTGGGTTTCATGCGAATCTGGTTCACGGTGCCGTTAAACACTTCGTCCATATAGGCATCGACGGTGAAAGTCACGCGCTGTCCTTCTTTCACCTGCCCAATGTCGGCTTCGTCGACGTCGGCTTCCACTTGCATCTTGGTCAGGTCGTTGGCAAGCGTGAACAGCGTAGGTGTGCTGAACGAGGCGGCCACCGTTTGGCCCACCTCAACGGCACGGTCGAGCACGATGCCATCGATAGGCGAATAGATTTCAGCGTAGGCTAAATCGACTCTTGCCTGGTCATAGGAAGCCTGAGCGTTTCTCTTGCTCATCTGAGCCTGCGTATAAGCGTTTTGTGCCTCTTGATAAGCGGCCAACGTGGCAGCGTTTGCTTCATACAATTGCTTGGTGCGTTCGTAAGTGAGTTTGGCATAATTCAGCTGGCTTTCGGCTGAGGTAAGGCTTGCTTTGGCACGACTCAAGCTCTGGTTGAGCGTCTGCTTGTCCAATTCCGCCATCAGTTGTCCTTTCTTCACCACATCGTTGAAGTCCACATAGATTTTTTCCACCTTGCCCGATACCTGCGTGCCGACTTCGACAGTTTCCACTGGTTCTATGGTACCCGTTGCAGTGACAGTGTTTTCAACCGTATACTCTTCAACTACATGCGTGCGGATAACCAACTCCTTGTTGGCCGATTTCGTGGCTTTCATAATCGCCATTATGGCAATGGCCAAAGCAACAATGCCAAGAATAATCCACCAAATTCTTCTTTTCTTCTTCATAGTCATAGTGTTATTTGTTTACCCATATAAACATCCAAAATCTTCCGTTTCATCAACAAGGAGTATTTATTCTGTATATAGGAATTCAAAGCGTTCAAATAATTGTTTTGCTGCTGCAGCAACTCCACCGTGGTGATGACACCATACTGATATTGGGTGGTAAAGGCATTAAAACTCTTTCCGTAGGCTTCCTCCTTCAGTTGCGAGACCTTGTAAGCATTATAGGCCGCCACCACATTACGATAGGCTTGCACCACCGTCTGGCGCACCGTGAGGGCCGATTGCTCATAATCCAACTGGGCCTGTTCCAAGGCGATGCGACTCTTCTTCACGTTGGCTTTTGTCTGTCCACGGCTGTAGATGGGGATGCTCATCGAGATGCCGGCAGACTCTGTCGGTGTGTTGTACCATTTGTGGTTGCCGTCGCTGTCATACGACAGCACCCCCATGCCAACATTGGCGTTGGCCGAGATGGACGGGAAATAATTACCCCGAGCCATGTCCACACTCTTCTCCGCAAGGCGGATGTCATAATTCCCCATACGTAGATCGGGCATGTATTCCATGGCGAGGCCGACGGCATCTTCTTCTGTCGGCAAAGAGGCTTTCAAGTCGTCTAGATTGTCGGTATCCGGGGCGATAATTTCCAATTCGTCGGAAGGGTTCATCGAAAGCAGTACTTTTAAATCCAATAGGTTGTTGTCGATGTTGATGCGTGTGTCGACCACATTATTCGAATCGCTATAGTATTGCGCTTCAAGCAGCAGCAAATCACTCTCGAGGATGGAACCGACGCGATAGCGGGTGCGGCCTTGTTTCACCTGCTCACGGCTGGTGTTGAGCACCTCCTGTTGGTAGTTTAACAATTCCTGATTGCCTAGTATGGTGAGAAAACTCTGCAGAATCTGGGTGGCGAGTTGGTTGTCGTAACGCTCCAATTGCACCTCATTGCGCTCCATGTTGAGACGGTTTTGCTCGATGGTATTGTTGATGTTGCCACCTTGGTAGATTGTCACCGAAGAGCCCACGCCCACGTTGCCCGAAGTGGACCAACCATTTTCGCTGTTATTGATATTCTGTCCAACCGAAGCGTTCAGATTGGGCAATCTTTGCTGTTTCGATTGTTCATATGTCGTCTCCAGTGTTTTCCCCGTCAGTTCCATAGACTTTCGCTCGTAACTGTTGGCCTGTGCAAAACGCAGGCAATCTCCCAGTGAAAACCGGTAAAAATGGTTGTCTTGGGCCACCGCTGGAAGCAACAACAAAAGCATCAATATCGATGTTAAAACTTTCTTTATCACGGCTATAGATCATTAATTTAGGTTGCAAAAATAAAAAACAAACTCAAAATGCGACAGTTTTATTCTACAATTCTTTTTCCTGACTTTTTATTATTGCGGTTTTGTTTTGTACAGAAATAACAAACGTATATGGACAATGAAATGGACTTTTTTGTGATTTTCCCTATCTTTGCGGCCAATTATAGCCAGCCCTGTTATCGTAACAGGAAGCGGGATTCTCACAGCGGTTTTTATGTTTGTGAGGTGGTGTTTGTTTTGTATAAAAACTAATCAAATATAGTATGAAAGATTATTTCCAAAGTATGCTTCCTTCAGAGGAACTTGCGCAATTGAAGTTTATCCCAACATTTCCCGAATTTGTAACATGGATTGAGCAAAAGTGGGCTGACCTGCCTTGCCTATCCGATACGGTAAACACTTTAACTTATAAACAAACGTGCGACATTGTAGCCCGTAAAAGAGCCTTGTTGAACGATTTAGGCCTGCAAAAAGGTGACAAGGTGGCCATTCTTGATAACATTACTGTTGAGGCCGTAGAGATGTTTCTCGCCGTCACTTCGGCAGGCTATGTGGCCATCAACTTGCCTTCCCAACTTCCTCCTCAAGCCATTGTGGGCTGCTGCATGAAGTTTGGCGTAAAAGTGTTGGCTTACGGCAAGGACTTCGCCGAGGCTGTAAAGGGTGTGCCTTGCAAGGCTATCGCCATCACAGATTGTGCCGACCATACTGCCTCTGTGGCTACAGTCGACAAGGAAGACCCCGCTGCCATCTTCTTCACGGGTGGCACTACGGGTGCTCCCAAGGGGGCTGTCTTACCGCATCGTGCCTTAATGCGTGGCGCCTTGAATGGTGTTTATGCCCCTGGCAGCCAACTTGGCCATCACCGTTATGCATGCGTTTTGCCCTTGAGTCATGTGTTTGGCCTCATACGTAGCACTTTGTCCGTCCTGATGGAAGGTGGTGTGTGGTTCTCAGCTGGCAATACCAAAGAAACTATCACGAAGTTTCCCGTCATTCGCCCCACCTGTCTCGTTGCTGTTCCGGGTATCTGCGAGATCTTGCTCGGTCTGGTCAAGATGTACGGAAAGCCCTTCTTGGGTGGACAATTGGGATTTATCATCTCAGGTGCAGCCAACGTTCCTCCGAAACTTATCGCTGAGTTCGATGAACTTGGCATCCAGCTTTTTGAAGGCTATGGCATGACAGAAGG